>JAEZPW010000376.1 GCA_023441255.1 Acidobacteriota bacterium | reverse complement strand
ACTCGTTGAAGCCCATCTGCACGAACATCGCCAGCTGCTGCTCTTTCACCAGCTTCTGATACAGCCGCGAAGACTGACCCCCGCCGATGATGTCGCTCAGCATGTCGACCGCATAAGCGTCCGGTGTGTTGCCGCGCGGCCCCTTGAAGGCGATGTTGATGCGTGGAAACTGAGCGAACGCGTCTTCGATCGTCGCCCGTCGTTCGGCCGTCTGCGCCGGTTCGGTCATGTCCGGCTGCTTCGGCTGCGGCTGCGAGGGGATATCTTCAAAGTACTTCTTGATCTTCGCCAGCGCCGCCTTGCTGTCGAAATCGCCCACGAGTGCCAGCACGGCGTTGTTCGGCGCGTAGTAGGTCTTGAAGAACTGCTGCACGTCGACGACGGTCGCGGCGTTCAGGTCTTCCATCGAGCCGATCACGGAATGTTTGTAGGTGAAATTGTCGTAGGCCAGGTCGTCGAGCGTCTCGAACGTCTTTCCGTACGGCTGGTTGTCCATGCGCAGTCGGCGCTCTTCCTGCACGGCATTGCGCTGGTTGTCGAGGTTCGCCTGGTTCACGTTCAGCGAGCGCATGCGGTCGGATTCAAGGAACAGTCCGAGGTCCAGCTGATTTGCCGGCAGGGACTCGTAATAGTTCGTCTGGTCCTTGTTCGTGCTGCCGTTCATGATGCCGCCGTTCTCTTCCACCAGCAGCATGTGTTCGCCCTTGCCCACGTTTTGCGAGCCCTGGAACATCATGTGCTCGAAAAGGTGTGCAAAGCCGGTGCGCCCTTTCACCTCGTTGCGCGAACCGACGTTGTAAGTGAGAGCTATGGCGTAAACGGGTGCGCTGTGGTCTTCCGAGATGATGACGCGCAATCCGTTCTTCAGCTGCACATCCTGGAACTCGATCTTCGGCGCAGCGGCTTTCTGTGTTGCGACTGCCTTTGCCGGCGTGGCGGTTTTGGCCCCCGCGGACTGCGGCTTCTTGCTGGCCGCAAACATTCCGGCAGCCAGCAACCCGACGCAGGCGAGGCCCAGCATTGAGCGTTTCAGCATTTTGTCTCCTATCAGGACCCAACCTCGCTTCACCCCAACAAACTCTGCGAATCGTGGAATCCTGGCACAAACGATGGGACACCCCAAAGTGTAGAAATAAAGATCTTGATCGATCGCACGCGAAGCGCGGACGGCTGTGCAGACGGGCAGAATTTCGCGTGAGCTTCCCTTTTGGACGGAACAGACCCAAGTTGGTGAGCAACAACTCAAGCCACTCGAATCTTCACGTTCAATTGGGTAGAAGGAGAGTACATCAAGCGAATGGATGATGGTAGACCTAACAAAGAACGGTCAGTTCGATCATTGTTTGCGTCCGGCAGACAAGCTTCGTCCCCAGGGTTCCAAAGCCTGTGCCAACACCTCATCCATCCCCAAGTCCTCGAGGCGGACACGACTTTTCCAATCGGGCACAAGGCGGTCCAACAGGAATGCCTGTGCCATGCCGGAGTAGTAAAACCGTGTATCGCTCCGGCTCGCGTCTTGGTTTCTCAGCGTCGATATCTCGCCCGACCACGCCCTCGAAAAGGTGCCATAGTTGCTGAATTCGTGATCAGAAAGCAGCTCGGGGAACGGCCTGTACGCGCCGTACTGTCGCGAGATGGCCCCCTCACGCCAAACCTTTAGTTCGGCGTACTTGCCGAGGCCCTCAAGCCATTCCACTTGCCTCTCATAGTCAATGCTCGCGGGGTTCATTGCCGGATTCTGCCGTCGTTGGCGACGCGCCTCGACGAACTCGCGCGCAAGATCGGCGGCCTCGCTGTTCGACCCTGCATTGAGGGCTCGCGCAAGCAGTTGCAGTTCCGAACGCCAGGCACGCCGGATGTCGGGATCATCCCAGGGATAGGCGCGCTCGGCCGCATTTGCTTTCTGCGCAAGTTCGAACCGCGCAGGCGAAACCGTGGCCTGGTACGCATGAAAGGTCTCGTGCAGAACGGCAGAAATGTATTTGTCGGAGCTGCGGACGCCGAGCAGCCGAAGCACCAGCGGATACGGGAACACAGGTCGCAGTGGGCCGGGCAATTGTTCGCGCAGCCGGCTGGCAAACGAAATCTGGAACCATTCTTTCGTTGCCATGCTGCCTGCCCAACGCTCGCCGATCTTAACTGCGAACGCCTGATTCTTCGCCGTGCGCCCGCTGAAGTAAGACTGGCCGAAGAAACTGTCGCCGGGCACAACTTCCCAACCCGAAGGCGCGGTATCTTCGCCCACCCAGAAGCTGTGCTTTTCGTTGTAGATCACAAGCGGAATCGCGGTCTGCCCAAAACCCGGCCACACTTGATCTCCAACCGTTCTCTTCAATTGCAGAGACTCCGCAATGAGCGATTTTTCTTGTGGGCTGAGCGTCTCGACCACTCGCGAGTGCTTCGGGGAAATGGTATTGACCAACGCAGAGAGCGTGGCGACGAGCAGTACAAGCAATACGATCCCAAACAAGGCGTACATCAGCTTGCGTTTTATTGATCGCTTGCGTGTCGGTTGCGTCGCAACGTGCATGCCGGCTGAGCATTGTAGTGCTAAATCAAGGATCGGAGAAGCGTTGTTAGGGCTGATGCACGCGCACCGGCGCGACAGCCAAACCGCGGGAATACGCGTATCTCCTTAGTTTTTTCCTTCTCTCCGTGTGATATCGTGTTCAGCTACTTACCGCCATAACTCCACGGTGCCGCCATTACGATGCTGCCTCGTCATTTTTCTCTGCTGTCGCTCGCGGCGATCGCCCTGACCTCAACCTTCGCGCTTGCCCAGGTCAAGCCTGCCGCGCCCTCGCTGCGCTCCAAAGAGTCCACCGTGCGCGTCGAATCCGCCGCTTCTCCCAAGGAAGCCGCCGACGCTGCGCCTTCTGGCTTGAAGACCATCAACCAGGAGCAGGAGGCGATCATCATAGAGCGGTTCATCACTCGCGCCCGGTGGGAGGCAGACGGCACCGGCGTGAGGGAGACCACAGCCGTCGCGCGCGTTCAATCCGAGGCTGGGGTGCAGAGCCTTGCCGTCTTGAACTTCGCCTACACCACCGAGAACGACACCGTCGAGGTCGACTACGTTCGCGTTCGCAAGGCCGACGGCACCGTCGTAAACACGCCTTCGTACAACATCCAGGACATGCCCGCCGATGTGACCCGCGTTGCGCCTATGTACAGCGACCTTCACGAGAAACACATCACGGTCAAAGGGCTGGGCGTCGGCGATACCCTCGAGTACGTCGTTCGTTTCCGCACCATCAAGCCCCAGGTTCCCGGACACTTCTGGTTCGAATACTCCTTCCAGAAAGACGCCGTAGCGAAGGACGAGCAACTCGAAATCGATGTCCCAGCTGATAAATACGTGAAGCTGGTCAGCCCCGATGCGAAACCGCAGGTCAAGGAAGAGGGCGGACGGCGCATCTATAGCTGGAAACATTCGAACCTTTCGCGGAAGGAAATAGATCCGCGCGAAATTCCGCTGCGAGACGCACCACCGCCTTCCGTGCGGATGACGACATTCCACAGCTGGGAAGAGGTCGGCAAGTGGTATTCAGAGCTGCAGAGGGCCCAACTCGAGATCACGCCCGAAATCCGCGCCAAAGCCGCAGAGGTCACGAAAGGGCTCACCCGTGATGACGAGAAGATCAAGGCGCTCTACAAGTTCGTGGCGAATCGGTTCCACTACATCTCGCTGTCCTTCGGCATCGGACGCTACCAGCCTCATGCGGCCACCGACGTCCTCGAAAATGAATATGGCGATTGCAAGGACAAGCACACGCTGCTCGCGGCACTGCTGAAGGCGTCCGGTTACGAGGCCTGGCCGGCGGCGATTCAGTCGACCCGCAAGATCGACCCTGACGTGCCCTCTCCCGGCCAGTTCGACCATGTGATCTCCGTGATACCGCGCGGAAACTCTTTGCTTTGGTTGGACACCACGCCGGAAGTCGCGCCGTTCGGGCTGCTGATGGTGAACCTTCGGGACAAGCAAGCGCTCGTAATGCCGAACGGCAAGCCGGCTTCGCTCATGAACACCCCGGAGAACCCGCCGTTCCCCAGCTCGCAGACGTTCGTGACCGAAGGCAAGCTGGGAAGTGACGGAACCTTCGTGGGGCACATACAGCGAAAGTCGCGCGGCGACCTTGAACTGATTCTCCGCCTGGCTTTCCGGGCTACATCGCAGTCTCAGTGGAAGGATCTGGCACAACGCTTGTCTTACGGCGCAGGATTTGCCGGCATAGTCGACGCGGTGAGCGCCACCAAGCCCGAAGACACAGACGTTCCCTTCGATCTCTCCTACGACTACACGCGCAAGGAATACGGCGACTGGGAGAACCGGCGCATCACGCCGCCCATGCCGCCGATGGGAATCGAGTCCAGTCCCCCGGACCAGAAGAAGCCCGAAGAGCCGTTCCTGCTCGGTGCGCCGGGCGACGTCGTCTATCGCGCCAAACTCGAACTGCCCGCCGGATACACCGCTGTCGCACCAAAAAACGTGGACCTGGTGCAGCCCTACGCCGAGTATCACGCCGCCTACGCGATCGAGGACGGCGTCCTGTCAGCAGTTCGACGTCTCACGATCAAGCAGAAAGAAGTACCGCTCTCAGCCTGGGAAGATTTCAAGCAGTTCCGCAAGGCGGTCTCCGACGACGAGAACCACTTCATCGCCCTGAACGACAGCACGAAAAAATCGGACTCCAACCAGGGCGACTCGGAAGCTGACCGCAAGTTCCGCGAGGGATTCGACGCGATGCAGCGCAATGACTCGCGGGCAGCGGCAGAAGCATTCCGCCGTGTGCTCGAGATCGACCCGAAGTACAAAGGAGCGCACTTCAATCTCGCGCTGACGTACCTGAGGCAGAGCGAAGGCCCACCGCAGTCTTTCGAACAGGGTCGAGAGCGGGCCATGGAAGAGGCGCTGAAGGAACTGGAGGTTAATCCATATCAAACACAGGCCTACGAATTCCTGACATTCTTATACGGGGACAAGCATCCGGAGAAAGCGATCGAGCAGTGGCGCAAGCTAGTGGCACTCGATCCAAAAAACGTGAAGGCGGTTGCCAGGCTTACAAAACTGCTGGCCGACACTCGTCGCTATGACGAGGCCATCACCGTTCTGGTGGCCGCTCAGAAGCAAATACCAGATAGCAGCGAGGTGAAATCCTCGCTGGCTCATGCGTACGTGAAGGCAGGCCAGAGCGAGAAGGGTATCACCCTTCTGAAAGACATCGTCGCAAAGGAACCGAGCCCAAACAACTTCAATACGCTTGCTTACACCATGGCCGAGGCAAACGTTGATCTGCCGCAGGCGATGGAATACGCGGAGAAAGCCGTCCGCGACTTTGAGGCCGCTTCCGTCGAGGCCGCTGATTCCGACCGGCAGTTGCTGGCCATCACCCGCGAAATGGGCATGGCCTGGGATACCCTCGGCTGGGTCTACTTCCACGCCGGCCAACTCGATAAAGCCGTTCCGTACCTTCGCGCGGCCTGGGAACTGTCTCAGGACGGAGAAGGGGCCGACCACCTGGGGCAAGCGTACGAACGGCAAGGCAAAAAGGCCTTGGCGGCTCACACGTACGCCTTGGCGATAGCCGCGCAACGTTCGCCGAATCGAGAAGACATCCGCGCGCGCTATCAGCGCCTCACCGGACGCGCGCCCGACGTCCACTCGGTCCATCGTGGTCCCGACGGCAAATGGATCCCCAGCCCTGCGGAGGAGCTCAGTACCATGCGGACGGTAGAATTCACCGCGCCGGCAAAGAAGCGCACAGGGTCTGCCGTCTATTCGCTGATGGCCTCGGCCGGCAAAATCGAGCAAGTGAAATTTGTATCGGGCGATGATTCGATGAAGGGGCTCGAGTCCCTCATCGCGGCCGCTAAGATCAAGCTGACCTTCCCGGATCAAAACCCGGCGAAGATGATGCGGAGTGGCATCGTCGCTTGCACCGGAACGTCATGCACGCTCGTACTGCAACAAGTATGGGACACCGTTGTCCGCGATTAATGAGCTGTGACTCTCGTCAGGCCTGTGTCGCAGCTCCTTGAACGGGAGCTTACGACGGCAGGGAACTAGTCTGAATCAGAAGTAGTCTGAATGAAGGGAAGTATTTGAATCAACTGTACAGAACAAAGGGCCGCCTTCATCAGGCGACCCTTCTGATTCGTGCGCAGCACGCACCGGAAAATCGGCGACGCGTCCGTCTGCCGAATGCGGCTAAGGCTGCGCTGCTGCCGAGCCCGCTCCCTCATGCTTACGCTGCCGGGGACCCTACTACGCGGGATCGGCTTTCAAGAACGGTCGTTGGTCCGTCGCTCGTCGGTCCTTTGTCATTCCGAGGAGCGCAGCGACGAGGAACCCCTACCCGCGCAGATCCTCTTGCAGCCAGGATTCCTCGCTGTGCTCGGAATGACAACCCTGCAGCAGCTCAAATGACCAACGACTAACGACTACGGGCCAACGACGGTTTTCTACTCCGTCGCTTCGGCCGCGGCTTCTTCTTCGCCCGTCGCTTCCTTCTCCACGATCGCCTTCACCTTGACAATGACGTCCTTGTGCAGACGGATCGGCACGGTGAACTCGCCCAGCGTCTTGATAGGTTGGTCAAGCTCGATGCGGCGACGGTCAACGTTGAAGCCTTTCTTGTTCAGGCCTTCGGCCAGTTCGGACGTTGTTACCGAACCGAACAGCTGATCGTGTTCGCCGGCGCGGCGCACGAAGTTCAGCACAACGCCTTCGAACTGTTTCGCCAAAGCTTCCGCGTCGGCCTTTTCCTTGGCGCTGCGGCGGAGCGCGGCGTCCTTCATCTGCTTGATTACCGCCTTGTTAGCGGCAGTGGCTTCAATGGCGAGCTTCTTGGGCAGCAGATAGTTGCGCCCGTAGCCCTCGGCGACCTTCACCACGTCGCCGCGCGAGCCCAGCTTCGCTACATCTTCTTTAAGGATGACTTCCATCACAAACTCCAAGTTTCAAGTTTCCAGATCAACTTGAGTTTCGCGTTTCGAGTTTCGCGTTTCGCGAATCTCGCGCGATCCAGTCTGGAAACAGATTCCACAAATGTTTTCGTCCCACGGTGCTCCACGTTCGCGCAGCCAACGTGGGGCTTTACTCGAGAAGGCTACAGACGCCCACCGCTCCAGCAACGAGCTCCCGTTCTCGTCTCAGAGATCCATGCTCGAAACTCGAAACGCGAAACTCGAAACTGTCTTCTATCCCTTGCTGCTCGCGAACGGCAGCAGCGCGATGTTGCGGGCCTGTTTGATCGCGTCCGTCAGGCGGCGCTGATGCGGCGTACAAACACCGGTCAGGCGGCGCGGAACGATCTTGCCGCTTTCGGCAACGAAGCCGGAAAGCAGGCGAACGTCCTTGTAGTTGATCGAATCGATCTTCTCGACGCAGAACTTGCAAACCTTCTTGCGGCGGAAGTACTTGCGGCCGCCATCGCGCCCGGCGCCCGGACGCCCGCCCGGACCACCCGGACGCGGGCCACGCGGCCCTCCCGGACCGGGACGACGTTCCTGCGATCCCTGCCCTTCACTCGACTGCTGCGGTTGCTGAGTAGTTTCGTCAGCCATGATTCTCCTCAATGTCTCTGGTAACGCCTCGTCCTGTGTGGGGACGGGTCTCTGACCCGTCCTCGCCGGGTCAAAGACCCGGTGCTACACCGACCATGCGGGCAGCCTGCCCGTGTGCAAATGTCTGTCAGAGTTTCCTCGCCTTTCGAGTTTGAAGCGAAGTCCACTAGAAACTCGAAACGAGAAACTCGCCTTCTACGCCCCTGCCGTAGCTTCGCTGCCCGGTGCGGCTGGTTCGGTCGCGGCTGCCGCAGCTGCGGCCTGGGTGCCGCGTCCACGCTGGTGCGCGTCGCGATACGCCTTCACCTTGTCCAGGCGCTTCTGCTCTTCATCAACGCGAACCGTGATGAACTTGATCACCGGCTCGGCCACGCGCAGGCGGCGTTCCACTTCGGCGATCAGCTTTCCTTCACCTTCCAGCGTGAAGAGCACGTAAACGCCGTCGTTGAACTTGCGAACGGTGTAAGCCAGCCGCCGCTTGCCCATGCGCTCGATGCTCTTCACCGTGCCACCGGCGGTGGTCACGTTGCCTTCAAGCGTAGAAATCAGTCTGTCCAGGTCCTCGTCCACCATGTCCGGCCGGACGATGAACATCACTTCATAAGTACGCATTCGCTTCTCTCCCGCGCTCCCTGGGTGCCCCACCCTTCCCTTCAGGGGAGGGTGGGTATTCCCACCGCGCGATTCATTCGATCTGTTCTGCCCCTCGGTGGGGCGGACCGGGTCTGCCATCGGCGGCGCCCGTGTGGGGACGGGTGACCCGTCCACTCCGGGTCAAAGACCCGGCGCTACACAATCCAGCACCGCCCTACTCTGAACCCAAAAATCAACGTTTCGGAAGTGTCCGAAACCTTCGAAACCTTATTCTTCCGGCACCGGCTTGCGATTAAACCTGTTCATCGCCGCCGCCGGACCTTCAGTCAGAAGAACCTTCACTGCATCGGCCGCGGAATCGAGAACCTCGTCCACGACCGCGTACTGCGACTTCTTGAACTGCGACAGCACATACTTCGCGCCGTCGCCGATCGGGCGTTCCGGTGAAATGCCGAGCCGGATACGCGTGAAATCCTGCGTCTTCAGCGCCCCGATAATGGACTCCATCCCGTGATGTCCGCCCGCGCTGCCCTTCGTGCGCACTCGCAGCGTGCCGAACGGGAGATCCAGATCGTCATAGATCACGACCAGGTCCCTCACCGGGTCGACTTCATATTCATCGACCAGTTCACGAACCGACAGCCCGCTCAGGTTCATGAACGTTTCCGGTTTCGCCAGCAACGTCTCGCTGCCTTCCACCACGGCCTTGCCCGTCAGCGCGCGGCATCGGCGGTTGCCGATGTGCGCCCCGTACCGTTCAGCGATGCGGTCCACGGCAAGGAAGCCGAAGTTGTGCAGCGTGAACTGGTACTCGATTCCCGGATTGCCAAGGCCGACGATCAGCTTCATGCCGTTTCGAGTTTCGCGTTTCGAGTTTCGCGTCCCGCATGACATCCCACGTTCTGAACACATCCCACAAGGGAGTCATCCTGAGCGGAGCGAAAGATCTATGCATTTGGCAGCGATCTTTCGCACCACCCAACCAGAAACAAGAAACCAGAAACCAGAAACTACTTCTTCTCTTTCTTCTCGCCCTCGGCGCCTTCCTCTTCCTGCTTGCCCTTCTTGATCACTTCGGGCTCGGCGGGAGTGGCAGCGGCTTCGGCGGCGGCCTCCGGAGTGGCCTCGACAACTTCCTTCACGTGCACGATGTGCGCAACCACCTCGTCTTCTTCGGTGAGGAAGTCGAGGTTGCCGCCATGCGGCAGATCCTTCACGCGCAGGTTCTCACCCGACTTTAGTTCGGCGACGCTGACTTCAATGTGCGCAGGAATGTCGGCCGGCAAGCACTCGATCTCCACTTCGCGCAGTACCTGCTCGAGAATGCCGCCTTCGGTCTTAACGCCGAACGCTTCGCCCACCAGCAGGACAGGCACCTTTACGATCAGCTTCTTGTCCATCGCGATGCGCTTCACATCCACGTGCAGCAGCGAGCCCTTGATCGGTTCGTTCTGCCAGTCCACGATCATGGCCATGGTCTTTTCGCCGTCCATCTGCAATTCGAACAGCGTGTTGTGACCCGTGGCGGAGTGCATGATCTGCGAGATCTGTTTCGGGTCCAGGCTGACGGAGACGGCTTGCTTGCCGGCCCCGTAAACAGTTGCCGGGACGCGGCCGCTCTGGCGCACGCGGCGCGCCATGTTCTTCGTGCCTGCCTGGCGCGGCTCGGCCGTCACGGTAATGCTTCCAGTTGCTGCGGTTGCCATAACTCTCGATTCCTTCCGTTACTGGAACAATTTGCTGACCGAGGTTTCTTCATGGATGGACTGGATCGCCCTCGCGACCAGGCCAGCCACCGTCAGCACCTTGATCTTGGGTTCGTTCTTGGCCTCTTCCGTCAGGGGAATCGTATTGGTGACGATCACCTGCTTCAGGGCCGACTTCGAAATTCGTTCGATCGCCGGGCCAGATAGCACGGCGTGCGACGCGCAGGCGTAGACTTCGCGTGCGCCGCTCTTCAGCAGTGCATCCGCGGTCTTTACCAGCGTGCCTGCCGTATCAATGATGTCGTCGAGGATGACGCAACTGCGGTCGCGCACATCGCCGATGACGTGCATCACTTCCGTCACATCCATTTCCACGCGCCGCTTGTCGACGATAGCCAGCGCCGAATCCATCTTCTTGGCGAAGAAGCGCGCGCGCTCCACGCCGCCCGCATCGGGCGAAACCACCGTCAGGTTCGGCAGCGCCAGCTTCTTGACGTAATCAACCAGCACCGGTGACGCGAACAGGTGATCGACCGGAATATTGAAAAAGCCCTGGATCTGCGGCGCGTGCAGGTCCACCACCACGCAGCGGTTCGCGCCCGCCACCGTCAGCACGTCGGCCACCACCTTGGCTGATACCGGAACGCGCGGCTTGTCCTTGCGGTCCTGGCGCGCATAGCCGAAGTACGGAATCACCGGCGTGATGCGCCGGGCCGAGGCCCTCTTAAGCGCATCCATAATGAGCAGCAGTTCGATCAGGTGCTGGTCGGTCGGGAAGCACGTCGGCTGCACAACGAAGACGTCCGCGCCGCGCACGTTCTCCAGCAGCTGGACGTAAACCTCGCCGTCCGAAAAGCGCGTTATCTGCGCCTGCCCGCGAAGCATTCCCAGGAATGCGCAGATCTCGTCTGCAAGGGCGGGATTGGCCGTGCCGGAAAAGATCTTGAACTTGTCGTCCGTGCGACCTTTCTGCGGCTTCTTCTCGCCCGGCTTGGACGAATCGTGCGGTTCCTTCTTTTCGGTCATCGCGATTCCGACTCCGGTGGCAGTTTCTCCAGCGGTCTTCGTCGAACTCGAGTCGATCGTCTCGCTCAATTTGGCTGCAGTTCCGTCCATGGCCTCGTTGTTGTTTCTAGTTTCTGGTTTCTTGTCTCTGGTTTCGCGCTGCAGGCCGGGCACTCGTGCTCAAAACTTACGACGACCCGCACAACTAGAAACTAGAAACCTGAAACTAGAAACTGGTTCTCTGGCTGGGCGGCTAGGATTCGAACCTAGACAAAGTGCTCCAAAGGCACTTGACCTACCATTAGTCGACCGCCCAAAACCCGGTTGATTTCCGATGGTTGATTTTCGAGGGGTAAGAGCTTCTCAGCCCTGTGTTCATGGTACCCCAAATCAAAATCAAAAATCAGAAATCAAAAATCAAAAATTCGCGCCCAGTACTGCTGCCGGGTGAGTGTTCGCGACGCCGTCGCTGAAAATCCCGTTTCGGTCAGCCGCCCGGCCGCATTCTGCGCGGCTTCGGCCGACTCGTACAGGCCGTACAGCGTGGAGCCCGAACCGGATAGCGAGGCATACTTCGCGCCTTCGCGTTCCAGTGCACGCTTCACTTCTCGCAATTTTGGGTGCTTGGGAAAGACAACGCGTTCGAAGTCGTTTTCTATCCCGGCACGGACGAGGTCGAGAAGCAGCGTCTCAACCCGGCCCCCGTCTTCGCCGCTCGAACTGCTTGCATCGAGCGACACGGGAACACCGGCTGCGGAGTGCCCCGTAAACCCTCTTCCAGAATACCGGGGCAAACTGCCAGCCAACCACATATACGTAGTCTGGCTGAACTTATGAATTCTACTGGACGGCCCTATATCCGTCAAACCTGTATTCTCCGCTCCGGTGCCCCACGTTCGCGAAGCTAACGTGGGGAAGTCAGCACCGTGGCGGTTACCCCGTCCAAGCTCCGCTTGGTCGGGGCAGTCGTCGTTCACATCGCCAAGCCCGAACTGCGCGTCCCAGTCGGCGAATGCCTCTGGCGTCGATACACCGAGATCCGGCGTCACAATAACGATATCCAGCGCCGGTAGATCGGCCAGCGGCAGCACTTGCTCGCCCCGTCCAATCCCCAGCACGGTTCCGCCCACGAGAAACAGCGGCAGGTCGCTCCCCACCTCGGCTGCTATTCTCAGTCGTTCGTCGGCCTCCAGTTCCGCGCCCAGGGCCTTCTCCAGGGCCAGCATGGTAGCTACCGCGTTCGACGATGCCGCTCCCAAGCCACCCTGCACGGGAAGCTTTTTCTCGATGGTGATGGTGATCTTGCCCCGCTGCTTCAGCGAACGCAGGACGCGTTCGGCCACGCGCCAGCAGGTGTTCGTCTCGTGCGTCGGCACGCGCGGGTCCTTGCAACGTATCTCGATGCCGGCGCCACGTCCGACGTCCACGCGAATGATGTCGTGAAGTTCCAGCGTCTGGTAAAC
>JAEZPW010000337.1 GCA_023441255.1 Acidobacteriota bacterium | reverse complement strand
AAACGCTCTGTATAACCTCGGGATGTTGCAGTGGAGAGCCAAAGGCGACCCGCGGGCCGCGATTGAGACTTGGCAGAAGCTTCTGAAGACTAATCCAAACCATCCCAACCGCCGACAGGTCGAGGAGATGATTCGGCGGGCCAAGCAAGACGACTCCAGGCCTCAGTAGTCCTTACCCGCCATAGCCTGGAGTTTGTTGCATGGCTTCTTGGGAAGGGCACGGCGTCACACGTTGCTGAATGAGCTTTTTTTTGCGAGGGCATAACCTTGGTGTTGCCGCTTAGTACAGGCGGATCAACGCGGGTTTACTGCGAAGGATTCCATTCAGCCATCCGAAGTCGCGCATGGTGCGCGGCTAATTTGTTTTCAACTGCCAGCGAAAGCAGAACCCTCGCTTCCTTCGGTATGACACTGTAGAAGGACGTTTCTCCTCGACCGTGTTTCAAGGTTCGAAGCCCAACCCGCCGTGAACACGTACAAAGCTGCCTTCCGACCACACTGGACATAAAACGAATGGGCTCCGGCTGACCTACCGGAGCCACGAGAAGAATACCGCTCTATTTCACGCTAGAGGTCGCCGGGACCAATGCCGCAGATGAAGCACTCATCGGCGTCACTGTCCCGTTCGAATTATGCACGTAGCCGTGGCAGGTAAGCGTGCAGCTGTTCGCCGCGTGATTGTACGAGACAGGTGCTGTGCCATTGGGCGCCACGACGTTCAGATCGAAGTTGACGAGCCGCTCACCACTGATATTGGCAGACATCGACCCCATTCCGTGTGCAGTATGGCAGACCGAGCAGGACACGCCCTGTTCCGAGATATGCGTAAAATGACCGCCTTTGCCCGAGGCGCCGGGCTTGAAGCTGCTGTCGGCCATGATGAGCGACAAGTCGTGACACTTCGCGCACATCGCGTAAGGGCCTTGACTGCCTCCGCCAGCGCTCAGATCAGGGTTGGGGAACACATTTTGAATCGGGGTACCGGGACCCGACGCCACCGCAACCTGGCTGAACTCGTATCTTCGCTCAAGAATGTGGTCGTACTGTGAGCCATGAGGGCCGTTTGGCCCGTTTCCGCCGAACTCCCGGTTCACCTCGCTGTTGTGGCAGTCAGTACAGAACATTCGGTCCCCCTGGCCGGAACGCAGGGCGCGCGAGCTAGGGGTAACTCCATCGATGTTCAACATGTACTGGCGCAAGCTTGGTTGTGGCCAGGGGCTGTTCGAACTGCGGAGAACGGGATGGCTCGAGGTTGCCGTCGGCGAAAACTGTGCGATAACGTTCAGACGATCAGCTGGGCTGACCGCCCATAGTGGAAGATAACCATAGACTTGAAGCGCCTGCTTGCCAGGGCTGGTGCCGTGACAACGAGCGCAGCTTTCGTACTGATTCGTGGCAGAGTCCAGAACCGTCGTACCGTCCGTGGCACTGACGCCCTTCGTCCCCTGCTGCGATACACGGATGGTCGGAGCCGCCCCAAAACTTGTCACCTGGAACGATGAATGTGAGTTGTGGCAATCGGCACACGTGGCATGCCGATTGTTGACGAGCACTGCGGGTTCACCTGCATCGTGGACGTTGCTGCCGTTTGGGAACGGATGTCCCTTCTTGGCGAACTCGGCGTAAACATTAGCAATCGGCTGCTGCAAATTAGATCCGCCATTGTGACAACTCATACAGCTCTGCGTAGCTGCATCCACGTTGGTGGCAGGCGGAACCGGAGCACGGAGCAGACCTCCATTGCCATTTGCGTTATGGGGCTTGTGACACGAAAGGCAGGCAAATTGCCCTACCGTCGTGTAGCTGCCCAGACCTGCCTGCGGGTTCACAGCATTGCCAGACATGGCATGTATGCTGGTCGACCACTGTGTTAGGGGATTGATCTTCCCTCCGACTGTTCGCGCCTCGGGGGTATGGCAGGAAAGGCAAAGCGCTCCGTTCACACTGTCGCGAACCAGGAACTTAAGCGACACCGGGTCGAGGTTCTGTTGGTGGGGTTGGTGACAACTGGTGCACTCCACAGTGCCGCCCTTAAGCGCCACTTTGTGGAGCGGATCTGCAGTAGTCTGAGTCGCGGCAACGCTTGGCACAAGGTGGGGAGCGTCCACAAGAGGCGTCTTGAGGCTGAACGGATGCGAGCTCTGCATCTGCGTTCCGAATACGTCTTTGCCCAGCATCGATCCGGTCATCGTCATCTTGCCTGACGGCACCGTGCTTCCAACTCCGACAGTTCCATCATGGCAGCTAAGGCACAGGCTGCTCGAACCGCCGGGCACTGGCTGCGTCGGCACGTTCTGCACGCTCGCGCTTGAGTAGAGCGAGTAGGTCTGTGACGAAAGCGTCTGGCTCCACAGAGGCGTACGACCACCGATTCCGGAATGGGGAGCGTGGCAATACAGACAGGCAGCCGATGACGGTCCTTGTACGGGAGAGGTGCCGCCGGGGGACAAGTTGTGCGAACCGAGAACGTCCCCCTGCATGGTCTGGGCGACGAGCGTGCCGCACGACAGCAAGCCGAGAATGCAGATCAACAAAAAGCTCTTCACTTTGCAGTGCCCTGACTCCGCAATCCGTAATAACGAAAAACTTGGACGCGGCGATTGAATGAATCCACTACGAAAACGCGGTCTTCGCTGTTGATGTAGAGGCCAGCTGGAAGCTGGAAATCTCCGGGAGCGCTTCCTCTCTTGCCAAAGTAGTAGAGCAGGCGGCCTTCGCGGTCGAACACCTGCACCACTCCCCACAGACCGTCCGCAACGTAGTAATGCCCTTCCGAATCTATGCCAATTCCCTTCGGACGAAACATGTCTCCACTGGCATCGCCGTTCTGCCCGATCGATCCCTTGAAGGAGCCCTTCGCATCCAGGAATTGAACACGGAAATTCATGGCGTCCACGACAGCCAGATCGTTGCCCCGAAGCAGCAACTCGGTGGGATAACTAAACTGGGCCGCACCCCCACCCCGCTGTCCGATGGTCTCCAGCACCTGACCCTTCATGTCGAGAACGAATACTTTGTTGCGAATCGTGTCGGTGACATAAATGCGCTTTGAAGCGCCATCCACAGCAATGCCGGTTGGACGCTTGAAGAAACCCTCGCCGCCCTTCAAACTGCCAAGGGCACGCTGGTACTTGCCTTCGGCATTGAAAACGAAGATCTTGCCTGCTTCAGAATCGGTGACGTAAAAGTTGTCTTCTTCGTCGATTGCGACGCATTGCGGCGCAACCATTGCGTCCTTGCCCTTTTCCTGACGCTCGACGAATTTGTACTTATGGCGTACGAAATCAAAAATGTGCACGCCAGCGGCCCCTGGATCTGTAACGATGGCACGTCCTCGCGAGTCGACGGCGATGCTGTATGGCCGCACCATCGCCCTGGTCTCAGCTTCGCCAGCAACAACATTGACAAGCTTCGCCCAGAAGCCTGGTTTCCCCTTCACTTCTTTTTCCGAGCTAAAGCTTCGTTCGTAACTCAGCCTTCGGCCGCCTTCAAGCAGAAGGTCCGGAGGCAACGTCTCCTCGTTCGTTTTTCGCACGTTGACCGCAGCGGCAGTAGCCAGAAGCAGCACAACCGCGCAGCACACCGTTGCACCCCGCCCCAGCAAGCCGGTGGGCACGGAACTCAGAATACGTTGAACCATCGGGAAACTCTGATCCAATAAGTGTTGATCGTAGCTGGCAGAAGCCCTGTGCTGATGCTCTGCTGAAATCTCGTCAGATTCGCATCGAAGTCCAGCTTTCTCAGGCGATACTGCATTCTCGCATTAAGGATCGTCGAATCGAACCGCGACGAAGTCAGCGGTCCCGCTGTACCACTGGTCGCCTTGTTGTAAGTGCCGCTGAGCGTCAGGCGACGAACCGGAGTGAAGCTGCCGCCTCCTCCGTAACTCTTGCCGTTATAGAGGATTGGCTGCTGCACAAGCGGCAGCCCCGGCGGAACTTCTACCAGTCCGCCAGGTGTCAGGATGGAACTCCCCGAAGACTGCGAGTATTGCCCGTTAATGCTGAACCGATTGAAGTGAATTCCACTCGTGAAGCTCTCGTGGCGGCTTCCGAATCCGTCGTATTGTGTCATCCCACTGTGGCTGCCGTTGAAACCGGCATACCATGTGAGCCCGTTGCTGAACCGGCGTTTTGCTTTGGTGCCGTAGCTGAGAAAAGACGTCGCATACACCGAGACAAGCGTCTCGACCTGTTGGGTATAGCCGAAATTCCCTTCTACTTCCCACTTGTTGAGGTGTCGAAGAATATTGACGTTGCCGACCAGGCTGGCGCCCGAGTTTCCCTCTTCCGTGGCAGTGTCGATCACCCCAACAGAGAACGTCAGCGCCCCGAGCAGACGATGAGCAAAATTGAAAGCGGCATTTCCGCTGAACTGCGTGAGTCCGCGGTCGCCCGTCGGAAGGTCCAGTTCACGATGAATGGTGCGCCCGTACAGAGACAGATGCGAGAAAACGGTATAACCGACCTGAGCGCCCACCGAAT
The DNA here is from genome assembly GCA_023441255.1 of Acidobacteriota bacterium. Lineage (GTDB taxonomy): Bacteria > Acidobacteriota > Terriglobia > Terriglobales > Acidobacteriaceae > JAEZPW01. The sequence continues at coordinate 15,356 of JAEZPW010000337.1, read as the reverse complement.
AGATACGGGACGAGCCGGAGGAATTCTGCAGGGGCGTGATTCCACCCTCTTCAAGTAGCTGCTTTTGAATCGTCCCATATGCGTTGTCGTTGTATTCCGCCAGAAATGCCGTACTGAGTTTGCGCGTCGGATTCAGCGAAAACGTCGTATCGATCTCATTGATGACGCCATTGTTGGATCCGCCATTTTCGCCGATCCGGTATGATCCGTCGTAATCAGATCGATTCCATGTTAATGACCAGTACCCCCCCGTCGGCAAAGGATGCCCCGCATTGAATAGGAACGTGTTGGATCCAGTTCTCGATGTTTGTTTCTCGCCGCCATCAAGAATTGCAGGGAAATCAGCGTCCATAGCCAGATTTGTAAACTGGCCCTGCAATTGGAAACCCAACAGCTTATATGTGCTTTGCAGGGTCAGGTTGCGCGAGGAGGACTCACTCTCAGCATTTGCGCCGAAGACGGTGGATGTGCCGCCGCTTTTTGAATAGCTTGCTGTAAAGGTCGGCTTGTCCGGCAACAGCGCGCTCCATGTGATCGCGAAATTGCGGCCATCACCGTTCGAAGTGACGCCTGACAGCCCGGGCACTCCGAATTGTCCCGTCGTGTCGTATGTCTTGCTGTAAGCAACAGAACCGGGAAAATGGCTACCGCTGAACAGGTTTACGCTGGCATTCACGCCACTACTGTCCGTGATCGACTGGTAGACGGAGTTGCTCTGCGACCTGCGATAGTACGGCTCGACCTGAAAAGACAGGAACCTGGGGTTGTAGTAGGACCCGTTGATATGGCCGATGCCGCCCAGGTCAAGGCCGTGGCTTGATATATCTGTATCGCTGAAAGATCCGCTATAGCCCGCCGACAGTATGCCCGACATGCTGAGAGTCGTGTTATCACCGACCTCTATCTGTGCGGCCGCAGGCCACACCGCCACCAGTAGCACCGCTATGATCAGAGCCGTTTTAATGACTTCGTTGCGCATCAATTTCGCCTTGCGGACCTAGAGTATTTCCACCTTAGCGGTCTTCCGCAGTTTCTTATTGAGTTCAGCGCGGAGCATGTTGTACTTGGTCTTCTGCAGATCCGTGCGCAGCTGCTTGCTCACGCCGGAAAATTCCGCCTTACCTGCGGGTGTGTGCGAGATCAAGCGGAACAACGTGTAATTGGGTCCAAGCTGCAACAGGTCGCTCACTTCGCCCGGTTTCATTTTCAGAGCTGCCTGAACCAATGGCGGCGGAAGTTGGGCCCCATCGACTTCTTTGCGGTCGCCCATATTCACGTGCCAGTCGTCATCCGAATGCTTCTCTGCAAGCAATCCAAATTCGCGGTAACTTTTCGCGGCTTTTGCCTGCCGCAACGCGTCTTCCGCTCGTTTTCGTGCTTCCTTCTGCACCTCGGCGCTGGCATTCGGCGGCGGGATAATCGAGATAGTCTGAATCCTGAACTTTTCGCCGCGCTCGAATTGCTTGGAGTTGCGTTCGTAATAAGCCTTCGCTTCGGCGAGAGATACGGTCGCCTTCTGTTGCACTTCCGTCTTCAGCAGGTCTTCAATTAAGAGCGAGCGCCGTATCCTGTCTCGCATCACTTTTGCCGAGCCGTTCGCCTCCAGTTTCAGGAATTGCTCATACACGGTGGGGCTGGGGAACTGCTTGCGGAAAGAAGCTTCCGCACGCGACAGGCGAGTCGCGGAGATGACCATGCCCCTCCGCTTGGCCTCCTGGTAAACCAGTTCCTCGAAAACGACCATCTCGAGAGCGCCCTTGCGAATCTCCGGTTCCAGATCTTTTGGGAAACCATCGTGCTGACGAGCGTAGGGAAAAATTGTGTACATCTCCCGCAGAACGTCTCGCTCGGTCAAGACAGCGCCATTCACGCGGGCGACGGCCTTTTCAAGACTGTCCCCGCCCCCTGCCGGCATCGTCTTGGGCACGCTCTTTGCAGCAGTGGGCGCATGTGAAGCGACAGGACCGTGTGGCTGTAATTGGGCCTCCGCAACCGGTAACCCCACCAGAACCAGTGCGGCAATGCAGAACTGCAATTTCATAACTTCCTCTCGACAGCTGGCTTGCAAACAAACGGGGGAGGATACTCTCTCCCCCGCATGGAGTTCGTATTAGAACTGCGTGGTAACGGTCATGATTCCAGAGCCTTCGTTCGCGCCGCCGGCTCCGGTGAAGTGGCACTGGCGGCAGAACTGCGTCGCCGAGGAGGCCTTCGTGCCGTTCGGGATCGAAGCGCCCGGGTTGTAAGGAGCAGCGATGAAGAAGTAGCTCGGGAAGTTACCCTTCACGCCAGCCGCGGTTCCGCTGAAAACGTACATCGAGTGCGGAGTGTGGCAGGTCGTGCAAACGACGTACGCATCAGCCGGATTGTTGGTCGGCATGACGACGGGCGTCACACGGCCACCGGCCGGGTAAGCAGTCGTGCCCTGCGTCAACTGGAACGAACCGTAGTGATTGATGAAAGCCATGTAGGCGGCCTTCGTCGGGTCGGGCTGCAGGCAGTCCACGGTGGCGCCATGCGAGCTGCAGCCACCAGCTACGAACTGCAGGTTGGTCGCTACGCCCACTGCGCCGAGGGTGGCCTTCGGGCCGATCGGGTGGTCGTTCTTGTAGTTGCCGGCGGTGGTTCCGTCGTTACCGAGCAGGGTCGGGATCTTCTGGGTGCCGTAGGTCGGGGGCAGAAGGCCGGCGGACTGCTCATACGCCTGGTTCGTCATCATCGCGCCCTGCGCCAGGTTGCCGTCGTGGCAGCTCAAGCACATCATGACGCCGGTGGTCAGCTGTTCGTTGGTCTCCGAGTCCGGAGGAAGGGTGATGTCGAATGACCCATCATCACCGGTGTTGAAGGTCTTGCCGTAGAGCGGTCCCAGGTCCTCGCCCCAAAGTGCGTAATCGCCCGTGGTTGGATCCGTTACTGCTCCGCCGCCCGAGGCCGCGTTGCCGCCGTTGCCGCGCGCGCCGCTGTGCGGAGCGTGGCAGCCAACGCAGCCGCGCCCGCCGTTCTGGTGGGCGCCGAGTTTATCTACACCGCCAAGGCCTGTGCCCGCTGTGTAGGTTTGCGCCATGACGAACCCGGCCAGGGCCAGGACGCACAGCGTAATCATCATCATCTTCTTCATGAAGAAGACCTCCTGATAAGGTAACTGCTACTGCACCCGGAGCTTAAAGCTGCCCCGGCTGACCGCCTGCAGACGGCCAATCCCGTGTGACGTGCTACTTGGCCCGTCATTCATTCGGTTTTCCAGAGGCGGCATTCTTATCCACACTCTCTGCCGCCTTTTTCTGCTGTTCCACAGCGCGACCCTCTTTCAGTGCTTTGGCTTCATCATTGGTCACGTACTGGAACATCTGGACCCGCCCCGGAAATTGTTCCGAGGTGAAAACTCGATTCTTTTTGTCGATCGTCAGGCCCGCCAGCGACCTGAACTGACCCGGCAGCAGTCCATGCTCTCCCATCCAGATCAGCAGGTGTCCTTCGGGCGTAAAGACTTGTACGCGGTCTTGAACTGCGTCGGCGACCCACACGTGGCCATCGCTATCGACGGCGATTCCTTTCGGACGCGCGAAATAGCCGGGACCATCGCCGGCTTTACCGAATTCACGAATGAAATTGCCGTCCGCGTCGAACACCTCTACCCGGTCGTTCAACGTATCGGAGACAAAAAGGTTGCCATCGTTGTCCACTGCGACATTGCTGGGCCTGGCGAAATCACCCGGAGTGGTGAGCGTGTGCGCCTTTCCTCCGGTTCCAATCTTCCTCAGTAGCTTGTGTGGAGGGTCCGCATCATACACCAGCACCTGGTCAAGGTCCGCATCGGCGACGTACAAGAACCGGTTTTCATTATCGATAGCCAACCCGCCCGGATTCGCCATCCCGTCACTGATGGCGCCTTCCGCGTGGTGCTGTGCATCGAACACCAGAACCCGGCGCATCTTGCTGTCAGAAACGAACAGCCGATCGGTATCGTCGATCGCAAGGCCTGTAATCAAACCGAAGCGGGCATCCGCTCCGTTCTTGATCAATTCCACATCCTTGCTGTCGGTGTTGAAAATGAAGATTGCGCTGACTTTGCTATCGGCAATGTAAAGCCGATCCTTAGAATCCACCGCAACGCCGTAGGGCGTAATGAGTTGGAAACGAGGCTTCTCGGCCTTGGTCTCTCCCGTGGCCACTCCGGCCAGACGATCCATCCATGCGACTTTCTGTTTCTGTTGTCCTTTTACCTGCGGCTTTTCCGCGGAGAAGTAATCCAGGTACTTGATTCGCGCAATTGCAGGCGGATTAGGCCAGACGATCTTGGAGTAATCCAACATCTGCAGGATGCCCGGCTTTTGCTTGGGTGCGGCGTCTTCCTTCTTCTTCTTGCCGAACACGGACAGCGGCCCGGGGCAAAGCAGGGCAGCTCCGACGACTATGGCCGTCAATGCCAGACCCTTTCGCACCGAGTGTTGAGCGACCTGAAACATCGTTACATCTCTCCGATCGGGACGTTACCGTCCCATGTCTTTATGGCAGCTTGCGCAGAACGCCGCGTTGTTGGCCTGATCTTTGACCAACAGGTCAGGCTGAGACGACGCATGCGGTTGATGACACGTTGCGCAGTTGATCGCGACTCTTACCTTTGTCACATCGTCCGGCTGCATCTGGTCCACTACCGGGTGGTGCTCGACCGGATGCCCTCGTCCGTACTTCAGAGGCAACCTGGGAACGCTCCGGAAATAGTTCTCCGGCAGCTTTACCTTCCCATCAAAGATCGTGACTGTATGTGAATCAGCAACCGGCTGCGGCTTCGCATCCGGACCATGACACTCGAGACAAAGCTGATTTGGCTGCGCGGCGCGTAGCAAGTGTTCGTCGTTCCCACCATGCGGCTCGTGGCAAGTGGAGCAACCCTGTTCAAATGCGGGCTGGTGGATGTGCTTTTTCTTCTGCAACTCGGCCTGATCGGTATGGCACGTCAAGCACGCATTCACCGGATCCGGCTTAATGAAGGCCGGCGATTGACCGGCATGAGGATTGTGGCAGTCGGTGCAATCGCCAGCCGCACCGGGGTGCTGTACTTTCGCGCCCTCAATCTGCTTCGCCGTTTCCTCGTGGCAGGTAACGCACAGCTGCTTTGCCGTCTGTTGCGTCAGGACTACCTTTCCATCCTTAGCCGGTGCGTGGCAACTGTCACACGCCTTGGCTTCGAACGGGCTGTGCACGAACGCGCGCATCAGTTTAGGGCTTGCAGACTGGTGTGGATCGTGACAGCTAAGGCAGTCGGCGGCAGCGAATGGCTGGTCCTGGTGAGCCTTGACCAGGTTCGGATCTTTCGTGTCGTGACAGTCGGCGCATAGGGCGGGAGACTTCTTCGTGAGATGGAAATCGAACTCGCGGTCGCCCCTATTGCCTGTCTTGTGCGTAATGTGGCAGGCATCACAGCCCATATCAAGCGCGGGATGGCGGCTACCGCCCTGCGGGACGTCTTTGCCCTGCGTGTGGCAGGACAGACAAAGGTTCTCATCCTTTGTGGTGCCCGACAAAGGCTTCAGTAACTGGTTCTTGTTGTCCGAGACGTGAGGGTCGTGGCATTTCACGCAGTCGCGCACGGCCGGACTGTGCACGCGTCCCTCAATCTTTGAAGCATCCTTGTCCGCATGACACTGGAGACAGAGCCTGCCGGGACTTGTCGTTGTTAGCTTTATGCGGGTTACATCTTTATTAGTGCGGACTTCGTGACAACTTGTGCATCCGCTCGCAATGGCCGAATGAACCGACTTTCCCTTCGATTTGTCTTCGTGACACTCCAGGCACTTCGCCGAGTCAACGTTCGCATCTAGCGGCACCGGGTGCGTCTTGGCCAAGACAGGGCTGGCGGCAAGCACTAGAAGAGCCAGCCAGTAACAAATCCTCATACCCATTACTCCATTTGGGGCGAGACCAACAGCCCGTCCAGCAACATTCATCCTCAAGGCCGCTGGAGCATGTTCGAATGCCGCCTGCACGGAACGAAACTTCGAAAAGCTCAAACACCCCTCCAAAGCAGGTACCCTGCATTCCATGTTCCGCGACGCGGGCCACCTTCGGAAAACATTCCATCCCCTTAAGCCACGTGGTTGCAGGTACTTAGGCCTAAAACAAACGTGAGCTGCTTGAGCGGTGAAATTGTTCGCCCTACTACTCTGCGGCTTATGACGCAGCTTGAAGGTGAAAAAACCCGCAGCAGAGTCAGGCCCACAACGCACGATTTTTCGTGAGTGACGGCGTAAATGAGACCCTAAGTAGCTGTTTTTTTCACGTGACAACGGTCACTCATGGCGGTGACCTGACTCCGCTGCAAATCCAGTTACGTCAAAAGTGACCGTCATCACAAGCACAAGTGATAGGAGAGGCAGCGCATGCACCACTCTGCCGATTACTGTTTTCCTATTCGTTCCCTGCGATTCCGGCGACTGGTGTTTGCGCGTTTTCATGCCGCGATGTGCCATATGGCCCAAAACCGGCGTGCCACACGTTGTAGAATCTCGGGAACAGCAACAAAGCCAAAGCGTTAGCACACGCTGCATTTCTGGCCCGTGGCGTGCATAAGAGATAGTTTCGGAGGAAATCGCTTTATGGCCGCAAGCGCCGGATTCGGACGGCGAATCAGTCAGACACTCGGGTCGCTCAAGACCGGCATCACCCTCTTGATCCTGGTAGGAATAGCCTCCGCGCTGGGCACGTTCATCCTGCAGCGTCCTTTAACGCCTGCGGCCGAAATGGAAGCTCGGTACTCGCCTGCATTGCTGAACTTCATGGACGCTGTCGGCTTCACCAATGTTTACCATGCGTGGTGGTTCATCGCGCTGCTCGCGCTCGTGGCCATCAGCATCATCTTCGCTTCTCTCGAGCGTTGGCCTAACGCCTGGCGGTATTACGAACGTCCGTATCGCAAGCCGGACTCGCACTTTCGCGCGGTGCATCCCACGAAAGCCCAGTTCCCGATACTCGAAGCCAGCACCGGGCTCGCTGTTGCCGAGCGCGCCATGCGCAAGCTGGGCCTCAACCCGCAGCGCATCAACCAGGACAATGAGACTTCGCTTTTTGCGGAGCGAAATCGTTTCGCCGTACTCGCCGTTTACGTCGTTCACGCCAGCCTGCTTCTGATCTTCCTTGGCGGTATCCTCGACGGCGTACTCGGTTACAAGGGCTACATCTCCATGGTCCCAGGAACACCGGCGACCAACCAGATCGAACTCCGAGACAATACGGTCAAGACGCTTCCCTTCAGCGTTCGTTGCGACGGCGCGGGCCAGGAGAACTACACCGGACAATTCTCGGGTATGCCAAAACGGTGGTGGTCGAAGCTTACGGTTCTGGAAAACGGCCGCGAGGTTCTGCACAAGGACGTGGAGGTCAATGACCCGCTCGTTTACCGAGGTGTTCGCTTCTTTCAATCGGGTTTCGGCATGAGCGATCAGCCTGCCGCTTACGTGCTGCGGTTCAGAGATTTCGACTTCTCGCTGCGTGCGGACGAAGAGACCTCGATCAGCGACAACAAGATCCGCGTGATCAAGTTCCTGCCCGATGCTTACCGCCAGGATGGCGAGGTTTTTCAACGCTCAAAAGACCTGCGCCAGCCCGCGATACAGGTCGAGATCACCCCGAAAGAAGGAGACCCAGTAAAAACTTGGGTCGTATACGGCGAGATGCCGATAGGCGACTCACTGCAACTCGTGAACCTCGAGTTGAAGAATGCCACTGGATTGCAGGTGTCATACGAGCCAGGACAGTGGGCTGTCTGGGCTGGATGCCTGCTGATGGGTCTGGGCCTGATCATCTCGTTCTATGTCCTGCACATGCGCTTCTGGGCGGTTACCGTTGCGGACGGCAAGGGCGGACTGACCCTGTGGGTCGGGGCGGCAGCAAACAAGAAGAACCGCGAACCGTTCGAGAGAAAGTTCCGGGAATTGCGGGATGAGATAAGCGATCAATTGAAATCTGCTGAAGCTGGACCCGGTTTGGCGGCCTCGGCCGCCGGGAAGTAAGACGGAGGAAGGAATGGCAACAGGTGCTACACGGGTGAAGGTCGAATCACGGCCCGCAAGTTCGGGTTCTGGTCTGGTCGTCGGAGTAGGGTTGGCAACAGCGTTCGCCCTTATCGTTACGTTGCTCAATGTCGCCAAACAGGGCAACTTACTGAGCGAGACCAACCTGCTCTCGACCTCACTGATCTTCTACGCGGCGTCTGCAGCGTTGTACATCGGTTTCGGCGTTACCGGGTCCGAGCGCCATTTCAAGGTAGCATCGGTTCTTGGCATTCTCGGCCTCCTCGCAAACACCGGTGCCGCTGCGCACCGCTGGTATATTGCGGGCCATCCGCCTTTCGCAAGCATTTACGAGATGCTCCTGAGCTTCGTCTGGACGGTCGCGCTGCTCACGCAAGTGGCCGAGCGCAAGTTCAACGTAAAACTGATCGGAAGCGTAACCATGCCGATCGCAGTGGTTAGCGTCGGCCTGATGCATCTTCTCGATAGCGAAGTCCATCCGCTGGTGCCTGCGTTGCAGTCGACCTGGCTGCATGTGCACGTCACGCTTGCCATGCTGGCCTACGCAGCTTGCGCTTTAAGTTTCGCTCTAGCCATGATGTTCCTGATCAAAGACAACATGAAGAGCGAGACTTTCCTCGCACTGACCAGCGCGTTCTCGGTGGCGATCTATCTCGGCATTCTGACCAGGTTTGAAAAATGGGGCGGTCTCAGCGTGGTCGCCTGGGATGCGATAAACAAATCCGAGATGACGCTGCCCGACAGCAAGGTACGCCTAATGGTCACAATCCCCGATATCGGCTGGATATTCACGCTGGCCCTTCTAACCGCGGGGGCTCCTCTTGTGCTGTACGTTCTGGCCAAGGCTAAGAAGAACGAAGGCTTGCTTGTTCTTGCGAACCGAGCCATTTTCATCGCGCTTGCGCTGCAGGTAATCTCGTTCGCTGCGTTCTTCATGCGGACCAGCAGCGGCGCGTACCCCTCCCTCGATGTCGAGGGGGTATTCCCGACTAGCCTCAAAGCCAGTCCCTTCATCCTCTCCGGGCTCGCGTCCGGCGTGTTCGCATCCTTGCTGTACCTGATGCTGCATTGGCGGCGCAGCGGGTTGGAGAAGATGTTGCCCAGCGCCGACGTACTCGACCGGGTGACTTACAAAACCATCTGTATTGCGTTCCCGCTACTGACGCTCATGATCGCGGCCGGTGCCTACTGGGCGAACCGCACTTGGGGGTCCTACTGGAGTTGGGATCCGAAAGAGACCTGGGCGGCCATCACCTGGCTCGTTTATGCGGGATACCTCCACATGCGCATAACTCACGGATGGCGCGGCCGTCGTGCATCCTATTTCGCGATCTTCGGTTTCGCGGTCGTGATGTTCACCTTCTTCGGTGTGACCTACCTCCTGCCGGGATTACACGCGTACGCCTGATCGGTTCTGAATCGTCTGGGAGCACCGTCCTGAAGGATGGTGCTCTTTTTCTTTTTATGTATGAGATTTCCGGAAAGGTTGCGTTCCGGAGCCCACTTGAGGGATGCAGGGCTGGCGCGAGATAATAACCAGAGTCTTTCCCTCCCGGAGCCGTGATAATCGTGCCTAGACTCAAATGGCAGCTCAAAGCCACTCTGCCGGCGGCTTTCGTACTTTTTAATGGTCTGCTGCTGTTTCTGTTAGCCACAGTATCGTTTAGCGTGCAGCAGCGAAATGCAGTTCTGTCCGTCGCCGCGGCTGGAGCGGTCGCTGTTTGCGGCGCCCTCTTGATCGGTTTGGCTCTGACGGTTGGAAGGCCAATGGTTGATTTGCAGCGCACGATCGCCCGTGTACGTGGGGGCGATCTTGAGGCCGAGGTTGAGTTCGCAAACAGAAACGACGAAATCGGGGACTTGGGGCGAACTTTCAACGAAATGGTCCGCGAGCTGCGCGAAAGCCGCGAAGAGATCCAGCGGTTGCACAAGACGCAAATGTCGCGTGCCGAGCACCTGGCGACACTGGGTGAGTTGGCAGCCGGCCTGGCTCATGAAATCCGGAATCCTCTCGCAGGAATTGCAGGGGTAATCGACATCATCGGCCGTGACCTCCCCGAAAACAGTCCCGCTCGCGGCATCCTTAAGGAAGTGCGTTCGGAGGTGCAGCACATCAATCGGATATTGTCCGACCTTCTCGAAACGGCGCGGCCTAAACCTCCGCAATTCCGCATGGCCGACCTGAACGGCACTGCCGACCATACAGTCATGTTTGCCCGCCAGCAGGTAACGGCCAAGGCGATCAGTATTGATCTCGTGAGGGCAGACAATCTTCCACCTGTTCGGCACGATGCCGGACGGATTCATCAGGTTCTTTTGAACCTTCTCCTGAATGCCGCTCACGCAACGCCAGAGTCAGGCGAGGTACGCGTCATCATAGGAAGAGAGGACGGATACGCGACGATAACGGTAGCGGATACCGGCGTCGGGATCGCACCAGAGCATCTGGCCAACATTTTCCGGCCTTTCTTTACAACCAAAGGTCACGGAACCGGCTTGGGACTCTCGCTGGCGCAGCGCATCGTAGAGGACCACGGAGGTCGCATCGAGGTCACAAGCGAATTGGGTAAAGGCAGCAGTTTCGTCGTCAGACTGCCGCTGGTAGCTTCAACAGAAGCGGCGACAACTTAGGTAAGCATGACATACCACAAGATCTTGATCGTAGATGACGAAAGGCTGGTGCGCTGGTCTCTAAAGCGCAAGTGCGAGGACTGGGGCTACCAGGTAACGGAGGCCGAGAACGGTTCGTCGGCTCTGCGCTTGGCGAAGCTTGAATCGCCGGACGTGATTCTGCTGGACGTCCGCCTCCCCGATTTGGGCGGATTGGAAGTTCTACGCCAGCTTAAGCAAAACGGCGAAGCGCGGTCGGTCATCATGATCACCGCTGACGCACGCGTCGATGACGTGAAGTCGGCGATCAAACTCGGCGCCTACGACTTCGTGGAAAAAACACCGGATTTCCACGATGAACTCGAAGTCACCATTAAGAACGCACTTGAAGCTAATCGCCTGCGCAGCGAGGTGGAGTCTCTACGGGGTGAGGTCCGTCGCCGGACGGGATTCCACGACACCGTCGCGGCATCCTCGAAAATGACGCAACTGATGGAGTTCGTCCACAAGGTTGCGGCAAGCGAGGCAACCACCATCCTGATACAGGGCGAAAGCGGAACGGGCAAGGACCTCGTCGCCAAAACGCTTCACTACAAAAGTTCACGCCAGGACAAACCCTGGGTCGCCATTAATTGTTCGGCTATTCCCGACACCTTGATGGAGGCCGAACTGTTCGGCCATGAGAAGGGCGCATTCACTGACGCCAAGGCACAGAAGAAAGGGCTGTTCGAAATTGCCGACGGCGGCACTCTGTTCCTCGACGAGATCGGCGAACTCTCACCGCTGCTGCAGGCCAAGCTGCTGCGCGTCCTTGAGGACCAGATGATTCGGCGCATAGGAGGCACCCGCGATATGCAGGTAAACGTGCGCGTTGTCGCCGCCTCCAACCGCGACTTGGAGAAGGCCGTTCGAGAGGGCAACTTCCGCCAGGACCTGTTCTATCGGCTGGCGATCATTTCGATCTTCATTCCGCCGCTGCGCGAGAGGAAAGAAGACATTCTCCCGCTGGTGAACTTCTTCCTTGCCCGTTACAACACCCGTTTCCGAAAGAATATCCGCGGCATAACGGACGAAACCCGAAAGCTGCTTGTAAATCACGCCTGGCCGGGCAACGTGAGAGAGTTGAAGAATGCCATCGAGCGCGCGATGCTGCTGGAAGACGAGGACATTCTCACCCCTAAGTACCTGCCCTTTTCTGTCGCGCAACCGGGTAGCGGGATGACGGCCTACGAAAGCGCATCAATGGGGGGTAATGGAACTTCGCTCGCCCAATTTCCCGGCGGCAGGATGCTTCCTCGGCTTGTACTCCCCGAAGGCGGCACCTCTCTCGAAGAGGTTGAACGTTGCCTTGTGGAACTCGCCATGAAACAGGCCAACAATAATCAGACGCATGCAGCGCGATTGCTCGACATCAGTCGTGATGCGCTTCGATACAAGCTGAAAAAATTCGGTCTGATGAACGAGGACGAAAACACAAGTACCCCCAGGTAGCAAACTTCCTTTGTGGCTAACCGGATACTTACCGCTGCGGCGGCTTGGAAGCAGTTCCTCCGTGCGACGTGGCCATACCCGAATCGCTGCCATGCGGGTTCGACGTTCCCACCGGTGGCATGCCCATCGCTCCAGTGTGTGGGTTGGCCATGCCGGGGGGCATGGCGCCTCCACCGTGAGGATTGGCGCCTGCTCCCATTGAACCCATAGATCCTGGAGCAAAGCACGTTACCCGGCCACTCTGCGCTACTCGCAACGCGGCTTCGCAGGGTCCGCTCTTCACTTCCGGGCTCGTGCCGCTCTGACCGCCCTCGACTTTTTGTGCGGTCACGTAATGCAGTTTCCCTTCCGAGTTGCCGGCCACACCTACAGTCATGCCGGGCATGTCGTAGGCAACGTAGAACGGACGTTTGCCTTGTGCCGCCTGCATCACGCAGTCGCTCGCCTTCTTCATCTCCTCAGGAGCCTGCGATGTAAGCCGTCCGCAATTGGCGGCGCCGCTCCCCGCATCCTGCCGCAGCTGCTGCTCCACGGCATCTCCGGAACTATTACCCGACGCGGTGGACGTCTTCTTGTTACAACCCGCCATAAGAGCGACAGCGACGGCTACGATCAGGAAAACCTTCTGCATAGCTTCCCATTGTAAACGAAGCTGCCAGTTCCTCAACGACGTGCCGTGCCAAGCAGTTCCATCAAAGCCGCAGTTTCGGCCGTCACGGCAACTGGCAACGTGGACCTGTAGTCGGGTGCAAACGTCGATGAATGCAGGGACGGCACAGTTTTGCCTTCCGCCTCCATCTGCGACAGCTTCGCTCTATCCAGCGCGCCAAGGTGGAACATGAACGTCGGAACGCCAGCTTCCGCATAGGCCGCGAAATCTTCCGACACCATCAGCGGTGCTTGTTCGATGACGTGTTGCTCGCCCAACGTTTCGCGCAAAGCAGTCACGATCCGCTGCGTCAGCTTCGGATCGTTCACCTGTGGGGTGGTCGTTTCCGGATAATTGAACACCGGAGGTCGAGGCGCCCCTGCAGCTTCAGCTTCGGCCCGCGTGATGCGTTCAATGCTGGCAATCATCTGTTTGCGCAAATTGGGGGTGAACGAGCGCACAGTCACGCCCAAGTGAACTTCGTCCGGGATGATGTTGTTCTTAGTGCCACCTTCGATCTTCCCGACGGTGATGACCGCTGGGGCACGAGGATCCTTCTCGCGGGAAATGATCGTTTGCAACGACAGAATGGTCTTGGCCGCGATCAAAACTGGATCGACCGTGGTGTGCGGGAGTGCGCCGTGGCCCCCTTTCCCGAAAATAGTGATATCGACAGAATCGCTGCCCGCCATCGCCGGGCCGGAAGTATAGAAGACGTCACCAACTGGCGCCGGAGCATCGTGCATGCCGAGCACGTAATCGGGCTTCGGGAACCTCGCGTAGAGGCCATCGTTGAGCATGGCCCGGGCGCCCTTGATTATCTCTTCGGCCGGTTGCGCGATCATCACCAGCGTGCCGTGCCATCGTTCTTTGCTCTGAGCCATGACGGTCGCCGTCCCAACCCAGGCGGACATGTGTATGTCGTGGCCACAGGCATGCATCACCGGGACATCTTTTCCCGCCGGATCCTTGCTCCGCGCGTGGCTGGCATAAGCAACCCCGGTCTTCTCTTCCACCGGTAACGCATCCATGTCCGTGCGGAACATGACGGTCGGTCCCTGCCCGTTGCGCATCACTGCTACCACTCCCGTCTGTCCGATTCCGGTTGTGACCTCATAGCCCAGCGCCTTCATACGGTCGGCCAACTTCGCTGAAGTCGCATGTTCCTGGAAGGAAAGTTCCGGATGCTCATGGAGGTCCAGATACAGCGCCTCGATCTGGGGCAACACTGCAGTCACCCGCGGCGCATCGACCACCCCTGGTCGCGCGAACTGTTGCGCGCGGGCGAGGGTGACAAGGAGTACCACGCAAACGAAGAGTGTTCGATTCCGGTTCATCTAATCTCCAAGTCCCGGAGGCCACCGAAGATGATTCCACGAGTTTACTGCAGAGCTCTCCATTGCCTATGCAGATAGTCTTGTTCGCTTTTGAATTGTGCCGTCACAAAACTGAGTTATACTGCGCGCAAGTTAGTAAATTCGCTGTTGAGGATTCGTATTCATGTCGGTTGAAGCAGTAGCGGCCCCCCAGGTATCGACGGACAACTTTCAGTCGCTGGAAGAGAAGGTCTACCGCACCATCGAGTTGTTGAAAACGGCCCGCGAAGGGAAAGCGGCGGCTGAGCGAGACGTGGTCCGGCTGCGCGAGCAGTTGGAGACGCGCGAAGAGGAACTGGAGTCTCTGCGCACCGAAAATGTGGGATTGCGCAAGGACCGTGAAGAGATTCGGACACGAGTCGAAAAGATGATGTCGCAGATCGATGCGATCGCGGCCGAGGGAGAGTAAGGTCACCGCGACTCTCGAGCGGTGCGATTCGAATGTGGCGGACTTCCGCCTCACCGGAGAATCGGATGAGCACAGCCAGCCTTGTTGAGAAGGAGATGACGGTGGCCCAGCCCAGCACGAACGGAAGCGTTCGTGTCGAGATTTACGACCAGACATACAACCTCCGCGGCTCTGACGCCGAGTACATTCAGCGTCTCGCCGAGTACGTGGATATGAAGATGCGCGCCGTCGCCGAGCAGACTCGCACGGTGGATTCCCTGCGACTCGCTGTTTTGGCCGCGCTCAACATCGCGGACGAGTACTTCGTCCTCAAGAAGAAGTACGACGGAGTTGCAAACGACGTCACCCGGCGCGCCTCTAGTCTTTCAGGTGCTCTGGACGAGATTCTGGCCGAGAGCCGACGAATCGGTTAGAAGCTCTTTCCAAGACGGGCGGGTTCGCGCCAACACCTTGCTGTTGCTCGCGAATCCGTCTTTTCTTGTTTCAGCTACTCTGCTCCAGTGGCACGCCACATACCAACTTTTTGGACCGCGCAACTTGCCAGTCAAGGCGGCATTCAGTAGCATCGAACTAGAAAGTCGGCCTGCTACGTTGGTGATGGTGGCGTTTGTTTTTTGAGCCAACAGGGCACCCAAGGGAGCTTGACTCGTACAATACGATCCTGTGAGCAAGGTTCCGCCAGTACGGAAATGCCTAATGGGTCGCGGCGAGGTCCCACCGTCTTAGGACGGGCTCTGAAACGAACGTCTCACACGGCTCCGCGGGTCGGCTTTTGTACTGCACCCACGTAC
>JAEZPW010000232.1 GCA_023441255.1 Acidobacteriota bacterium | reverse complement strand
CCCGCGACCAGAGCTTTGGCCGAAGCCTTCTCAAGTTGCGCGCCTTTTCCTGTGCCGTAAAGAACGTAGTTGTCGGGTTCGGAAGGGCCGTCCTCAATGCGAGTTACGACATTGTTCAGGTAAACCGGGCGGCCACCGTGAACTCCGACGACTACCTGCGACAGATCTTCGGCGCTGTTGAAGAAGCGGCCGGCCTCCACCTGAAACTCGCGATTGTCCCGGGCAAAGCGGCCTGCAATGCCGCGGGTGTTGGCGCCTTGCAATTGCTGCACGATCGCTCCGGGGGTCAGTCCGTAGGCAGCCAGTTTCTGGGTGTCGAGCACGACGCGGACTTGCCTGGGCAGGCCGCCGATGATGGTCGTCTCAGAGACGTTCTCGACCTGCTTGAGCGCGTTGTCGAGCTCGCCGGCGATACGGCGCAGGGCGTAGGCGTCGTAGTTGGAACCCCAGAGCGTCAGTGCAAGGATGGGCACATCGTCGATCGAACGCACTTTTACGAGCGGCTGCGAAACGCCCGGCGGGATGCGGTCGAAGTTGGAGTAGAGTTTGTTGTAGGTCTTTACGATGGCGTCCTGCTCATCGGTCCCGACGTAGAAGCGAACGATGACGAGGCTCATGCCCGGATGCGAGATCGAATAGATGTATTCGACACCGGGGACCTCGCGAAGCAGCTTTTCTATCGGCACGGAGACGCGCTGCTCGACCTCACTCGACGATGCTCCGGGCATTTGCACCATCACGTCGAGCATTGGCACCTTGATCTGCGGCTCTTCCTCCCGTGGCGTCTGCCAGACGGAGAACGCGCCCAGCAGAAGCGCCGAGATGATCGCGAGCGGCGTCAACTTGGACGTGATGAACGCGTGCGCGACTCTTCCGGCCAGCCGCAAACGTGGCGTCTTCTCTTCGTTGCTCATCTCACCCTCGCCTCACTGAATCTTTTTTCCACCGAGATCCCGCGCGCCGGGCGCCAAGACCAGCTTTTCGCCATGCTGCAATCCCGAGAGCACTTCGACAGAGTCGCCGGCTGATTTTCCAAGCGTCACATAACGGAGATTTGCGATCTGGTCAGGGCCGACCACATAAACGCCCTGCAGCTGGCCCCGGTCCACAACGGCCGTTCGGGGCACAACCAGGGACTCACGCTCGCCGCGGGGGAAGGAAGCGCGACCGAAAAGCCCAGAGCGAATCTGGGCGTCGGCGGGAAGTTCGACTTTCACCACGAAGCTGCGCGACGCAGGATCGGCGGCGGGAACGATCTCGACAACTTTGCCAGGCAGTTCGCCGCCAAGGGCATCCAGCGCCACTTTGGTCTGCTGTCCGGACTTGACGTAACGCAGGCTGCTTTCGTCTACGGATGCCTCTAGTCGATAGCGACCGTTTTTTTCAACGGTGAGAAGCGGCGTGCCGGGGGTGGCCATGGCGCCAGGATCGACGCGCTTGTCGGTGACAACGCCATCGAACGGCGCTCGAACGCGAGTGTAGTCGAGCGACGTGCTGGCCTGCGTCAATGCGGCTTTCGCCTGTGCCTGGCCGGACCGTGCCATTTCGCGGCGCGCGCTGGCGGACTGCAGCCGAGCTTTTACCTCCTCAAATTCCTGTGGACTGACCACCTTCTTGTCGAACAGGTCCTGGTATCGCTTCATCGTGCTTGAAGCAAGTGCGTATTCGGCATCCGCGGCGGCAGCTTCATGGTCTGCGCCACTGACGGCAGCGCGCGCGCGATCGAGTCCTGCCTGCGGTTGCGCGGCGTCGATGACGACCAGAACCTGGCCGCGATTGACGTGGTCGCCTTCGCGTACGTTGACGGCAAGAACAGTACCCATCATCTGGGCCGCGAGTTGGGCCGATTCAGATGCGCGGACCGTGCCTACGGCCTCGAACGTGTCGGGCACAGTGGCCGCGTTGACCTGCAATAACGCGACGTCGCGCACGGTCTCGGGAGCGGAGGCGACGGTCTCATGTTTGGACGTGCAGCCTGCCAGCGCCAGGGCGGCGATGAGCACAGCCGCGGTGGTGATTACTGACAATTTCCTGTTCATAAACTTGCTTCCTCTGCCTGAAGTTGCGTCACTGCACGACCGCCGAGTATTCGCTCAGCGTCCCCATGGCGAATTCGAGATCGGCTAAAGATGTCTGCGAGCCGTATACGGCCTGCCAGTAGTCGGTTCGCGTGCGGCGTGTGCTGTCTTCCACGCGCAGCAGGTCGGTAATGGTGTTGAGGCCGGACTCGTAGCGCGTCTGGATAATGCGAAGGTTCTCGTCTGACTGCTTGATGGCAACGCGGGCTACTTCGAGCTGCTGGCGCGAAGCATCGGCGTCGTACCAGGCTTTTCTGACTTCCAGGCGAACGTTGTCGATGGCAGCCTGGCGGAGTGCAGCGAGTTTGTCTTCCATGGCGCGGGCGCGGTGAAGTTGGGCCGTCTTCTGCCCGCCGGTGAAGACGTCGAACTCAACGTCAATGCCGGCGGTCCAGTTATTGCTGCCGCCACCGAGGAAGTGCGGGTTGTCCTGCTCCCAGCCGGCGAAAGCACTGACGCGCGGCAGGAACTCGGACTTCGCCATTCGGGTGCCGATCTGTGCCGATTCCTGCTGCAGAACCACCTGCTTGAGTTCCGGACGGCTGTTGAGGGCATGCTTCTCGGCGTCAGCAAGGGGCAGCAGATCGAGGGCGCGCTCCTCGAGGGCTTCAGCCGGCTCGTAAGCGAGGTCGGCAGGCACGCCCATTGCGGTGTTGAGTTCTGTCCGGGCAAGCGAGACGCCGTTGCGGGCGCGAATGAGTTCCTGTTTTCGCACTGCTTCGTTGACCTGGGCCGCGAGATAGTCGGCTTCGACCACCAAGCCGGTGTCATAACGAGCTCGGCTGAAGTGGAGGATGGACTTGCTGGTTTCGACCTGCTGCTCTGCGAGTTGCTGCTGACGCATCGCGAGGAGCAGCCCGTAATAGGCGTTGACCACGCGGAGGACGGTTTGCTGCTCGGTGCGTGTCAACTGCTGGGCCACGACGGCCTGCATCTTGCGGGTGCGTTCGACGTTGAGCCAGTCGGGCGCGTGAAAGAGGTTCCACTGCCCACTGAAGCGAGTGGCGAAGTTGCCGATGGGCGTCGGACTGTTCAGGGAGTTCAGGGCGAAGTCCTGTGCGGTGAATCGTCCCTGGCGAAGCTTGGTGCCGAACGCGAACACCGGGTCGTTGCTGCGGGTGGCAGATTCAGAGAAAGTTACCCGGGGCCACAGGGCGGATTTCGCTTCTCGCACGTCAGCGGCGGCTGCCCTCCGGTCCGCGAGCGCGGCCTTGCGCATCGGGTTCTTTTCGAGCGCTACTGCGATCGCCTGGCGCAGGGATATCGGCGCGGAAGGACCGGCGTAGTCCGCCTGCGATGCCGGGGCGGTGGCGGCAGTGAGGTCTGCCGTGGGGACCGACGTCTGCGCCGCAGCGCTGAGTGAAGCTGAAAGGATGAGTATTGCCAGGAGGGCCGGGAAGCGACCAGGCTTCATGTCTGATCCTTCAGCCTGGTCGATCACTTTGCTTGGTAACGCAATGCTGTTCATGGCGTGCTGTTCCGTCGCTCTGGTTGTGCTTGCTTTTAGTGGAACTGCAGAGATCACATGCAGCTCTTTGGAGCTGCTGACGAAAGAACGCAGGAGAAGGCGAAAGCGTTACAGCGAAAGTTGGGGGGGGAAAGTGGTTCAGGACTGGGCTGAGCGCCGCAATTCGTTCATGGCACGGGACCGCGCTTGGTTCGCGGTCGTAGCGTCGATCGCTTCGCCAGGTATCGAGTGGAGCGCAGAAACCGTGTGCTGCAGGCTTGCGAGGAACCGTTCGCAAGGCTTGCAGCCCGCCATGTGCCGCTCCAGTTCCTGGCACAAACTGTCGTCGAGGACGCCGTCTAGATAGTTCGTGAGGTTGGAGAAGATGTGCCTGCAATGGCGCGAGCGGCGGGGAGGGGCGGGGGCCGGCTTCTGCTCAGGCTGACCGGCGGCGCTCTTGTTCGCGTCGAGGCGCGCCAGTTCCTTGCGTACGAAAAGTCGGGCGCGGTGAAGCCGGACGCGCACGTTGCCTTCCTTGATGCCCAAGACCTGGGCAATCTCGTCGGTCGAGAGCTCTTCTATATCGTGCAGGACCAGGACCAGTCGATACAGAGGAGGAACCTGGAGAATAGCCTGCTTCAAGCGTTC
>JAEZPW010000147.1 GCA_023441255.1 Acidobacteriota bacterium | reverse complement strand
ATCATCTTCTTCGGCCGCTGTGGGCAGTTCGTAGCGGTACTTTCGTGGAGAGAAACGGAAAACGATGGCACACGTCCAATTCGACATGGACGCTTTTCTGGAAAAAGAAGATTTTATGAAAGCAGTTCGACCCATCGTGCTGGCAGTCATCATTGCCGGCGCCTTCTATTGGTTCACAACGCATCGCCCCGGAAGCTGGCGTCCGTTTGGCTCGGGCGGAGGGCACAACCTTGTTCTGACCGAGGCCGCGAAGGGCAACCTGGAACTGGATTCCGAGGAGCAGGTTAACGTCTCCGTATACAAGAAGGGCATTCCGTCAGTGGTGAATATCACCTCGACGGTGCGTACCTTCAACTTTTTCTATGGGGTGATGCCGCAGGAGGGGCAGGGCACGGGCTTTCTCCTCGACAAAGAAGGCCACATCCTGACCAACTATCACGTGATCCAGGCGCGCGGCGCCAAGTTGGAAGTGACACTCTACAACAAGAAGAAATACCCGGCACAGTTGATCGGGGCCGACCCGCGCCACGACCTCGCAGTCATAAAGATCGACGCGCCGAACCTCACACCTGTTGTGCTGGGAGATTCCCGCACGCTGCAGGTGGGGCAGAAGGTGTTTGCCATCGGCAACCCGTTCGGACTGAGCGGGACGATGACGCGCGGCATTGTGAGCGCCATACGGCCGATCGGTTCGCCCAATGGCGCACGCATCGACAACGCCATTCAGACCGACGCGGCCATCAACCCTGGTAATTCCGGCGGACCGCTGCTTAACTCGCGCGGCGAAGTGATCGGCATTAATTCGATGATCCTCACCGGTGGCGCCGAGCAGAGTGCCGGTGTGGGTTTCGCTATCCCGATCAACACGGCAAAGGCCATTCTCAACGACCTGGTCACGCGCGGCCACGTGGCGCGGCCTTACCTGGGAATCCGCGGAGGCTTGCCCATCGGTCCTGAGCTGGCGAACGAAATGGGCCTGGCGGCGGACTATGGCGTACTGATCATCGACCTGGTGCCGGGTGGACCTGCGGCGAAGGCGGGACTGCGGGGCGGCAGCGAACAAGCTTACTTGGGCAATACGCCGATCAAGGTCGGAGGCGACCTTATCGTCGCCATTGACGACCAGGAGATCCAAGACCTTAGCGACATATCTGACGCGATGAACAACCACAAAGCAGGTGACAACGTGAACGTCACTGTTTATCGCGGAAAACGCAAAATGCAGGTCCGGCTGGTTCTGGGAGAAGCACCGGAGCAGAGCAGTTAAAGTGGTTGGGGCGTAAGTTGTCAGTTATCAGTTGTCAGTATTAGCTGAGGACTGCACTGAGGGCCGGACGATTGGATTCGGCACGCACTGAAAGGCATGGGAGCAGCCATGTCCGCTATACCGGTTCCAGCGCAGCGGAAAGATTACGGCGCACTGGCACAGAAGCTTGAATCGATGCACGGCTGGTGTATCGCGCAGTACGCGGCCTCGCTGATGCGCATGCGTCCGAGTGTCGGCGCGGCTATATTGCCGGTTGCCGGCGGCATTGCCATCTATACGGGCCCTTCACCGTTCAGCTTCACAGTGGGGGCGGGAATGGCCGGGCCGGTATCGGTCGAAGAGATCGATGCGATAGAGGACTTCTTCCGGTTGCGCCAGCACTCGGTCCGCGTCGATATAACCCCGTTCACCCATCCGGGGCTGCTGGAAACACTTCTCTCACGCGGCTACCGGCGCTCTGAATTCACAAGTGTGCTGGTTCTTGACCTGGGCGCGCTCCCCGGCGGCAGGCCTGGTACTGACGACGCAAGGCGAAGCAGTCCGGACGCACGCGGGTCGGCAGCGCCCGAGAGGACGGTCGTACGCTGGGCGGGGCTTGAAGAGTGCAACCGGTGGATCGAAGTGATCGCTCATTGCTTCTTCGTCGACGACCCCGGACCGGAGCGCCGCGCAAACATGGCCGCGCTATTTCATGTGCCGGGGTCGCTCAATACCTTCACCAGCGTCGGGAACGAGGTGGTCGGAGTGGCGGGAGGCATGATCCATCCCGACGGCGATCTCGTTGCGCTATTCGGCTCGGCTACGCTCCCCCGTTTTCGTCGCCGGGGCATTCACCATGCAATGCTCGACTTCCGTCTCAACCACGCTCGCTCGCAAGGCTGTAAGCTGGCGCTCATCACGGCTACGCCGGGCAGCACGTCAGAACGAAACCTGATGCGATACGGGTTTGTAGAGTGCTACCAGAAGGTGACGTACGCGAAGTGAGCAAGCTCTGTCCCAATAGCAGGACAGAAAATCGGTTGCGAGCGGTGATGTCACCCGGCCTGCAAGACTTTCCTTTGGCGGTACGGGGATGTGTTGCGCCCCGCCTGTATCGCATCCCTCAACCTCAAACACGGCCTCTCCACGATGTAGTACGACAGACACGCCGCTCCGAGGGCCGCGATCAGATTCGGCGGAAACGCATTCACCGATAACCCGCCCGTCCTGTTCAAGAACGGCTGCTGCCATAGGTAAAGGCTGTAGCTGAGCACGCCGATCCATGCTACTGGCCGCACGTTCAGGACCCGATATTTGCGCTCAATGCAATGCAGCACAGACAGGGCAATTCCAATCTGCATGAGCGAAAGCCCGACCGACCAGTAGAACTTAAGCCAGACGTGCGTAAGCGGGAGGAGACAGGTTGCAATCGGCACGAGCACAAACCAGCGTTTGCCCACGTAATCGCGCAGTCGCGGCTCAAGGATGGCGACGAGGCATCCGGCCGCGAGGCAGTCGGCGACGGCCGGAAAGTACTTGCCGTTTCCCGCTGCCAGTCCGGCGAAATGGAACGCGATTCGCACAATCGGGCCGAACGCGATGACTGAGGCGGCGATCCACGCACGCTTCTTCCACGCCAGCGCCACCGCGAACGGCCACAAGAGGTAGAACTGCTCTTCCACCGCGAGTGACCACAAATGGCCCAGGAGCCACGATCTATCACCGAGGTAGTTAATGGTATAGGTCGCGGCCGCGATGAGTTCGGTGCCGTTAAGTGCATTCCAGCGCAGGGCAGCCACAATGGCCAGATAAGCAAACGCCGCCGGGAATATCCTCCATGCGCGCCTCACGTAGAACGCCTTCAGCGATATCGCGCCTGTGCGCTCGCGCTCCCTGATCAGCAGCGACGTGATGAGGTAGCCGGAGATGACGAAAAAGATCCGCACGCCGAAGTTCGAATACATCATCAGCGTGTAGGAGTTCAGCGGAAACCCGGCGTTCCCGATAAATGCCCCAACAGCACCAGCGTGATAGATAGCGCGCGCAGGCCGTCCAGCGATGGAATACGTGACATAAGGCACGATGGTAAAGGCGAAAGAAGGGTAGGCCGCCGACAATTGCTGGTTTGTCACAAAATCAGAACAAAAGGCCGAAGACGCTTTGGGCTTTGGGCTTTGG
>JAEZPW010000145.1 GCA_023441255.1 Acidobacteriota bacterium | reverse complement strand
TTGAAAATGAAGAGGACCGGGTGGATCACCTGCTGAAACTGCGCACCTTGCAGGACGAAACGCACGGATTCCAGACGTTCATCCCGCTCGCGTTCCACCCCGACAACACTCCGCTTCAGCACCTGCCGTGGACCACCGGCATTCTGGACGTGAAGAACATCGCGGTATCCCGACTGGTGCTGGACAACATACCGCACATCAAGGCGTACTGGCAGATGCTGACGCCCAAGATTGCGCAAATTGCGTTGCGGTTCGGAGCGGACGACCTGGACGGAACGGTGGTTGAAGAGAAGATTTACCACGATGCCGGGGCGACTACGCCGCAAGGGATGAGGCGACAGGATCTGGTACGGCTGATCCGCGAAGCAGGGCGCGAACCAGTCGAGCGAGACACCCTCTACAGACCTGTGAAGCGCAGCGAGAACTCGGTAACCGTGTCTGTCTGAGTTGCTGCGCTTCAGAGCACCGGCTTTCCCAATCGGGGAAACCTTAGTCCTATCAGCACGTTAACTGCCGCATTTCAGAGTAGCGAAATACAACTTTCATATCTCCCGCCGCCTCTAGAGAGACAGGTGTAAAATCTCGCAGCAAGGACAAGGCCGAACGGAAATATCCGAGGCTCGCATGAACGTCCACGTCAGTTATAAAGGTTCCAAGCCCCCAGAAATCGAAAGATACATAGATCAACAAGTAGAGAAGCTGCGTAAGCGGCTGCAAGTCTTCAAACCCGACCTCGTTCATCTCCGCATCAGCATCGACGACAAGAAGCCTGCACGCGAAGGAGCCAACATCTCACTTGACCTGCGACTGCCCTCCGGTGACATCGCAGCTGCCGAGAGCGGCGCTGAGCCTCAGGCGGCGCTGAAAATGGCATTCGACGACCTGATCGAACAGGTTACGAAACACAAGGATCAGTTGCGGCAGCAGCACAATTGGATCCGCCGGCGGCGGGTGGGACGAACACGGCCGCAGCCGCAGGTACCGTTCGAGGAAACGCTTGCGGCCGTTCAGCCGCCCACGATCTCGGAAGCGGATATCGCGTCGTATGTCAACGCCAATCTGTACCGCCTGAATCGATTTGTGGATCGCGAGATCCGCTATCGCGAGAACGCCGGCATGCTGGAATCAGACCAGGTCACGAGGGAAGAGGTGATCGACGAAGCCATCGCGGTCGCGCTGAGTGACGGCACGGAAAAGCCCGAGCGACTCGCGCTCGAACCGTGGCTTTACCGGCTTGCAATCAGATCCCTCGACGAGCTGA
Organism: Acidobacteriota bacterium; assembly: GCA_023441255.1. Lineage (GTDB taxonomy): Bacteria > Acidobacteriota > Terriglobia > Terriglobales > Acidobacteriaceae > JAEZPW01. The sequence goes on along the minus strand of JAEZPW010000145.1, from coordinate 17,422 downwards.
CCGAGAGCAATCCGCAGGCGCCGGCTACTGTTCCGCTGGACCAGACGACGCGCAGGAGCAATGTCGGCGGCAGCGACGATGTTCACTTCCAGTACCATCAGCCCGACGAGACGATGACTCAGCAGGAGAACATCCGGAATCCAGCGGTTTCAACGCCGGAAGAGATCGTCGCCTGGGACGAGATGATAACTCTGGTGGAGGGCGCGCTCCTGGGTACCAGGAAGGAGGACCGCGAAGCCTTCCTGCTATATGCCGTGGAGGGGTTCACGCCCGAGGAGATCGCGGCGATTAGCGACCGGTCCGTCGAGGAGATACGGGCATCCGTAAACGCCGCGCGAGACCACTTGCGACGCGCATTGCCGGTTTCGAACGAGTTTAAAGACAAGCTCCTGCAACATTCCAAGATCGCTTAGTACCCGCCCACTACTGTCGCAGTCAGGAGATGATCTCGGATGATCACACGTGAAAATATTGGCGAACTAGCCAGATTCGAGTCTACGGAAGGTTGTGCCCTGAGCTTTTACTATCAACCGTCCACTCCACAGAACAAGTCACATCGTGAGGAGGCGATATTAGTCAAAGACCTGGTGCGAAATGCGCTGCGTGAAGCCGAAAAGGCCGGCCGAAACGGATGCGCGCGTACTGACCTTGACCGCATCATGGAGATTGCCGAACATCTGCACGGGAACAGCGGACGCGCCCGCGCCATCTTCGCTTGCGGATCGCACAATTTCTGGCGGGAGTACGATCTGCCGCCACGACTGGCGCGCACGCAACTGTACATCAACCGTGGTTTCCACCTTCGTCCATTAACGGCGATCGCGGAGGTCCTGCCTCGTTTTGCCGTGGTGCTGGCAGACAAGAGCAAGGCCCGCTTTTTTATACTTCACCTGGACGAGATCAAGGAAACCGAAGGATTCATAAACAAGCTTCCGCGCCGCGGGCGCAGTGACGGCTTTATCGGATTCGACGCGGGGCATGCCGAACGGCATGTAGAGAACGAAGCTCGGCGCCACTACATCGCGATCGCAGAACATCTGCGCGAACTTAAGGAAAAAGGCGAGTACGACAAGCTTGTTGTCGGGATACGGGACGAGAACTGGCCGGAACTCGAACACGAGTTCCACCCCTACGTCAGACAGCACTTGGTGGGGCATTTCTCGATCGACCCTGCGACCGCTACTCCTCCGCAGGTCAGGGAGCATGCAGAGCGGGTAATCGCCGAGTTCCGCCAAAAAAGGCGCGAGGACCTTGTGCGCGAAGTGGTGGGGCAGGCACACCGGAACGGACGCGGTGCGCTGGGCATACGCCGCGTGCTCAGGTCGCTCGAGACGGGAGAAGTACAAACGCTGCTGCTCAGCCGCGATTTTGCCGCGCCTGCGGTGGAATGTCGCAACTGCGGTCACGTGGATATCAACGATGAACACGCGAAGTGCAGCGTTTGCGGCGGCGAGACGCGAAGGCTGGAGGATATCACCGACGCCCTGTTACGAGATGCCGTCCGCAATGGCATCGAAATCATTCATGTGCCGCCGAGCGAGGAGTTCGCGAAAATAGGCAACATCGCCGCGCTGCTCCGCTTCCGTGCCGACCAGAACACGTCTGCGAAGCTAGCGAGTTGAAAGGCGTTCCACTCAATGCAAATGGCCCCCAAGTTCGGGGGCCATTTCTTTTGAAGTTTGAAAGTCGTCGCGCGCCGGAGCGTACTCACTTAGCGGCCATGGCGCTTACCAATGACTGAAAGATCTTGAACCCCTCTCCATTGCCCAGCAGTTCCTCGCTGTTGCGTTCAGGGTGGGGCATCATGCCGAGCACGTTGCGTCCCGGCGAGCAGATGCCGGCGATGTTGTCGAGGGAACCGTTGGGGTTGGCCTCCGGAGTGATCTGCCCATCCTGAGTGCAATAACGAAAAACAACGCGGTTGTCGTGCCTGAGTTCAGACAGCGTTTGCTCGTCGCAGAAGTAGTTGCCTTCCATGTGGCCGATCGGTATCTGGAGTACTTCGCCCTGGCGGCAGGCGTTTGTGTAAGGCGTGGCGGCGTTCTCGACGCGGACGTTCACGGTGCGGCAGATATACTTCAGACCGGCGTTGCGCATGAGAGCGCCGGGAAGCAGGCCAGCTTCGCAAAGGATCTGAAAACCGTTGCAGATGCCGAGGACGAGGCCGCCACTGTCGGCAAAACGGCGCACGGATTCCATGACGGGCGAGAAGCGGGCAATGGCGCCGGTGCGAAGATAGTCGCCATACGCGAAGCCGCCGGGGACGATAATCAAGTCACAATTCTGCAGGTCGTGCGATTCATGCCATAGGAAGGTGGCAGGCTGCTGGGCAAGTTCCTTAACAGCCCAGAAAGCGTCGTAGTCGCAGTTCGAACCAGGGAAGATGATGATGCCCGTTTTCATGTCGTCCTCAAGGAAAGTGTAGCATCTGGTGGACGGTAAATCGGGTGGGAAACTGCGGCGGCGCGGAATGAGGGCAGAGTATTCAGCACTGTAGGGGTTCCTCGCTCGGACGGAGTTGGTGCAGTCATCCGGTGAGAACTGATGGAGTGATCCGGTGAGGACTGGTGCTGTCATCTAACAAGAAATGGACGCTCGCGAGCACTTTCGGATCACCGGCGGAGCGCTGAAGAACTGGTTCATCGCACAGGCGCAGGACGCACTGGCGGTGGCGGCACTCTGGCTGGTCGGACTGGTAATCCTGCAGATACCGCTGTGGTACGTGTGGGCTCCCCTGGCATTTCTCTTTCAATTCATTCCGCACTTCGGCCCTGTGCTGACCCTAGTCGGGCCAGCCGTTTCGGCCCTTATCCAGGGCGGCTTTGAAAAGCTGCTGTTTGTTCTTATCCTTTACGCAGTTGTGGTGGTTGTGGATGGATTTCTACTTCAGCCTTTCATCATGCGCAGGACAGCGAGGGTGCCGATCTGGGCATCACTGATGCTGCCGCTCGTGATCATCTTCACGCCACTGGGGTTCTGGGGCGTGCTGCTGGCGCCGCCGCTGCTTGCGGTGTTTTACGCTTACTGGCACCGCAGGAAGGCGGATAAGGTGAAAGCTGATAATCCGAGAACGGGGATGCCGGTCCCTTGAGCGGTAACGGAACGGTCCGCGTGTCCATGTATCGCAAACCCCCGTCTGCTAAATGCGGCAGACGTGGGCACCATCAGTAGTGGACTATCAGAGGAGTTCTCTCAAGCGGCACCACGGCTTCGGGAAGAAGAAGGGCCAGGCCAGCGTGCTATAATCTCCGTTCGCGTACATTTCTCGGGTCTTTTCAGTTCCCGCCGAGGACAAATTCCTGCTGGAGAGGTCGCTATGTCTGGCCATTCAAAATGGGCCACAATCAAGCACAAAAAGGGCGCGCTGGATGCGAAGCGCGGCAAGATTTTCACTCGACTAATAAAGGAAATCACCATGGCCGCAAAGGGCGGTGGTGATCCGGAGAAGAATCCTCGACTGCGTACGGCAATCGCAGCGGCGAAAGCCGAGAACATGCCGGCAGACAACATCAAACGCGCGGTCCAGCGCGGTACTGGCGAACTCCCAGGCGCAACTTACGAAGAATTCATGCTGGAAGGCTACGGCCCCGGCGGCGTGGCCGTGCTCGTCGACATCTCGACCGATAACCGAAACCGTACGGTTAGCGAAATTCGTCACATCTTCGGCAAGAATGGCGGGAACATGGGCGAAGCCGGGTCGGTCGCGTGGATGTTCCACAAGAAGGGCAGCATTTCGGTTCTCAAATCGGCCGCGAACGAAGACGACCTGATGAACATCATCCTGGAGGCCGGCGGCGAAGACCTGCGCGACGACGGCACGAACTGGGAAATCCTCACGGATCCGAGTTCCTACGAACCTGTTCTGGAAGCGGTCAAGAAGGCCGGCATCAAGCCTGAAGTTTCCGAAGTCGGCATGGTTCCGCAGAACTATATCAAGCTGGAAGGACAGCCTGCTAACACGATGATCCGGTTGTTGGAAGCGCTGGAAGATCAGGATGACGTGCAGCACGTCTATTCAAACTTCGATATGGACGAGGCGCAGCTGGAAGCGATGGCGCAGTAACGTCCGCGTGCTTCAGCGGCCGCTCGCACATGCGGGCGGCCTTTGCATTTGTGCTGTAATGCGGCCTTATGCGGGACTTCGTCCCCGGGCTAGATTCGTCGCGTCCGTTGCGGGACGAATGCGTAAACCTGCCGACGCTCGCAGTTCACGGGAGAAAGCTTCCGGTCGTGGCATCAACAGCCACGCGCAGCTTGGTATCTGAAGGCGATGAGCCGTAGCTCACATGCCAGATCAGCTTGTTGTGCCTGGAGTCCCATTCCAGCAGGTAATTAACGGGTTGAGCCGGGTCCTTCTTGATGAGCTTTTCGCCACCATGCTGCTGGGCGACATCATAGGCTTTATCGGTATCGATTTTCAGGAACGCAACGTCGAAGACCTGGGTGCTGCTGTTATTGGGGTTATAGGCGTCTTCGCTGCCCGGGGTGACACCGCGCTGTCCGGACTCACCCGCGCCTGACCAGAGGTAAGTCTTGATGGCTCGGCGTGAGGGTGAGGCGAACGAAGCACGCCAGACGGCAGCCTTTCCGGCCTGACCATTTGAATCGGCTACAGGTTCGCTCTGCACACGAAACGGCTTAATGTCACCCGCCCATCCGCGGGCGGCAACGTACAGGCGCTGGAAGGCTTCGCGTCCAGATTGTGTCTCGACAGCCTTAGGCGCTGCGGGCTGACTTTTTTGTTCGGAGGTGGTTTGCGGCTGCTGATTGCTCGAACACCCGATCATCAATGCCAATGCGACGAGTACGACCGCAAGAAGACGAACTTGCATTGTTTTGAGTCCTCAACCCTTGTTCCGGGGTCTCATTGTACTGTATCAGCTGCGGGAGGATGAGCACTGATGGACGCGTACCTCCAGCGTGTCATTGACGAGATGGAGTCGGCGACCGAGGGATTGGCCGACCAGAAGTTGCACACACTCAGGGACGCGCCCGGCAAGTGGAGCGCAGCGCAGAAGCTTGAGCACCTTATCCTTGCATTCACTGGAACGACACGCAACATCCTGAACGCCGCGAAACGCAACGAACGGCTGCGCGGTGGGACATTGAAAGAGCGCATCGGGACTTGGGTGGTCGTGCGGCTGGGTTTCATGCCAGAGGGCCGTCAGGCACCGCAGAATACTCGTCCTCCGGACGTTCCGGGTGTTGATGTGCGGGAGCGCTTCCGGAAGGCCGTGCGCGAGATGGACGCAGCGCTTGCCGCGCGCGAGCACGACTGCCGAGCGGACCATAAGATTGCGATACACCCAATTCTAGGGCCGCTGAGCGCGCGCGAGTGGCGCAAGTTTCACCTGGTGCATACGCGTCACCACATGGCCCAGATACGTGCGATGAGGGCCGGTGAAGTACGCAAGGACGCTTCGGCCGCGTAGGCCACGAAGCGGGATTCTGACCAACCCCGGCAGATATTGCGGCACTGACCGCGCCGGAGATGTCGGGCTAGTCACGGCTTACGTGGAGCACGCCTCGAATTGCGACTGCAAGGTCGCGAACTTCGCGGAAGGTGAGTACGCTTCGCTACTCTTCGGAAGCAGGTTCGCCAGAGCGCCGGGCGTCTTCTTCGAGTTCTTCCAGCTTCTGCTTTGCATCGGCCAGCGCTTTGGTCTTGGCTTCTATCTGGTCCTGATACAGCTTCTGCTTATCTGCGAACTCTTTCGGAGCGCGCAGGCGTGAGCCCGCGTCGGTGTAGAACACAGTGTTCTGAATCTGTTGCTCACGTTGGGCGACCTCAAGTTCGCGCTGCAGTAGTTCGACGGCCTTTTTCTGTTCTTCGGCCTTGGCTCGTTGCGAGCCACCTTTGTCGCTGGCAGCCTCATTCTTTTGCGCGGATTCTGCCGGCTTGTTTTCGCCTTCGGAGGGCTGAGCTTCGGCCTTCTTGCTGTCGGTGTCCTCAGATGCGGCTGTTTCGGTTGTGCCAGCCGCCGGGCTCGGCGCGACCGTAACCGAGGGAATTTCGTCGTTGGTGTAGACGTGCGCGGCCTTCTTGCTCCCCTGTTTAGCCTGGCGGTTCTGTCGCGCCACATCTCCCAGGGACTGCGAAAACGCCAGACTCGACATGAGCAGCAACAAAGCAGAACCTGCGATGACCCGATTCATTCGCGCACCTCGCATCTTGACTAACCGCCGACGTAAGTAGCTGTATTTTAGGACGATTGTTCTCAGATGAGTCCTGTTTTCGAGCTTAGGAGTGCCTCGGGAGTACATGCCCGACCGGTGCTACAGCGGTACGGCGGTCCTAGAAGACCCGGCGCAGATACCAGGCGAACATGGCATTGCCGAAGAAAGCAGCCACCAGGGCGACTGATCCGAGGAAGACGCCGAAAGGCATGGCGTAGTAACGGTAAACCTTCTTGGCTGAATCCCAGGCGCGCCTGCGCGCAACCGGGCCGGGTTCACCGTGACGCACCATGCGTCTGCGGGTGCGCTTAACCCACACAGCCGGGATAGAACTCAAGCCGAAGAAAGCGCCCACGATGGAAGCACCGAAGATGGTGAACAATGTGAGCTTCAGGCCGAGGAATGCGCCGACCATGGCCATGAGCTTTACATCGCCGAAACCCATTCCTTCGACGCCGCGCGCCAGTTTGTACATCATTCCAGAGCCGTAGATGAAGGCCGCGCCTATCATCGCTCCCAGGGCAGCATCGCCCAGAGACAGGAGACGCCAGGAATTCTCGACAGCGGCGTTCGAAACAAATTCCGGCAAGTACTTGCCCACGACGTCGTGGACAGGAACAAAAAAGCTGAAGAGCAGGCCGAGGACGATACCCGGCAGCGTAAGGGCGTCTGGAAGCAGCTTCGTTTCTGCATCGGTAAAGATGAGGCCAATGATCAAAAAGCAGAAAACGGCGAACTTAAGGGCAGCGAGGGTGAGGCCGAAATGCGCATAGCAGGCCAGGAACAGAATCGCAACCAGCAGTTCGACAAGGAGATAACGCGGCGTGATGCGCTGGCCACAGTCGCGGCAGCGGCCCCGCAGCACTACCCAACTCAGGACAGGGACGTTGTCGTACCAGCGGATCTCGTGTCCGCAACCGGGGCAAGCCGATCCCGGGGACACAACGGACTGCTCGCGCGGCAGGCGATATATGCAGACGTTGAGGAAGCTGCCGAAAGCAAGGCCGAAGGCGAACACTACCGCTGCGATGAGTGGGTCCACATGTGCCTCGAATGTGAGGCGATGATAACAAGAGGTGTGCAGCTTTCAAACAAACTTCCATGAATGGACCGGCCGTTCGCACGCATTGCGCTGAGGCAGCCAGGGAGTTGCGCTCGGGCTATCGTGGGCGCGGTTCGCTCTGGCTAGGGGTTTCGGAACCGAAGCAGGTCGCCTTCGAGTACGCGAGAGTCCTGTTCGTTTTTTGGTAGTTCGCCGATCCAGTTCACTACAGTCCTATTCACCAGGCGTGTCTTCGGAGTGTGCACGTTCCAGCCGTCGTCAGTTTCTTCGCGCAAGGTGACGGAGAAACTCTCCTGCGGATCGTGGTCCTGCTGGCGCCATTCGAAAAGGGAAGCTTCCAGTCCCTCTGTGAGCGATTCGGAGGGAAGCAGTGACAGGACCCAATCATTGCGAGCGTCCATCAAGTAAGCGCCCGGGTTCACGCCGGGCACTCCCTGCTTCAGTGTGGCGCCATACTGGCGTGCGACCTCGGCAACTTCCTTGGCGTCATCCAGGTTGACGACGAGCACTTCATCGCACGGGCGGAGGGTTTCCAGGAGTCTTGCGAGACGGTGATTGTCGCCCGTGCGTGCACAAACAAGTGCGGTGAAACTGGACATTGTCGTTTATTTTTTCTCCGAATTGGCCGGTCAGGGCATTGTACTTCGATGCTGGAATCCCGGTATTGCGTTCGAGGTGCACTGAAAAGTCGCGAACTGCGGATCGCCCTGTACTTCAGTAACAGGCCGTACACAATAAGTGAGGTTTCGAATCCAGAGTTCCACGATAGAATCGACGCTCAACCGCTTCCCCCGAGCGGAACACGTGTGCTGCGCGAGGGCTGAAAGAGTTCGATGAAATTCCCGGCGCGAGTTCCTATTCTGTGGCTCATCCTCGGCGTTCTGGTCTTCGTCGGGGTCGTCCCGATGTATTTCTACGCGACCCGCGTGGTGGCGACCAACCGCGACCGCCTGAAGACGAACGAAATGCTGCTGCAGAACACAATCACGCGTTCGCTCGGAGACGAGATCAGCCAGCGCCAAAAGAGCGAGCGCATGATGCTGGGCAACTTCGCGGCAGCCGTATTGGCCGCGAGTGACGGAGATCTGGAAGGAAACCGCGTCAACTCGCCGCAACTGAGTGCCCTGCTCGAGAGCTTTGTGTCTTCCTCGGGCGATATTGCCTACGCCACACTGGTCAACACGGAATCCAAAGGTATTTCAGCGGCCGGTCGCATCACGCCCGATGTGTTTATGTCTCGCGAACTGGAGCGAGGCTTTGCGGCGGCACGCGAAGGCCGTGCCTATAACGGTCAGCCCCTATCTGTTGGAAGCGGCCGCGACGCCCGCACATTGATGTTGCTGAGTACTCCGGTGGGTACCGATCGGGTGTTCCGCGGGATGGCGGCAGTTTTTGTCGATCTGCAGTACCTCATAGTGCGCCTGCGAGATGTGAACCAGGGCGGACTGATGGCATATGTGGTGGATCGCGAGGGACGTCTGGTGGCAGGGTCACAGCCCGAGTATTTCACCGGGCAGGACATGACCCACATGGAGATCGTGAAGAACTTCGTGGAGCAGGGAGGCGCAGGACGGCTGGCCGCGACGGAGGAGTTCAGCGCAACGATAGGGAAACGTCGGGACAAGATGGTGGGCACATACAAGACGGTGCCCGGGATCGAGTGGGCCGTGGTGGCACAAAAAGCCCAACGCGATGCCTACAGCGACGTGTTTGAGATGCAGTCGACAGCGATGAAGCTGGCCATTATCGCAGTGCTGATGGCAATCGGGATTTCGAGTTTCGCTGCCAGGAAGATCGTTACCCCACTGCAGGTGCTGACCGATACCAGCCGCGCCATTGCTCGCGGCGATTTCTCCCAGCGCGTGAAGGTCAACAGCCGGACTGAAATCGGTGAACTGGCGATGACCTTCAACCGGATGTCGGAAGACCTGGAGAAATTCGTTGCCGACCTGCGTCGTGCCGCGGAAGAAAACCGCGCGCTCTTCCTGAGCTCGATTCAGATGCTCGCCGGGGCAGTCGACGAAAAGGATCCTTACACGCGAGGCCACTCCGACCGCGTGACCCGCTACTCCGTGATGATCGCCCGCGAAATGGGCATGAACCCCGACGACGTCGAAAACCTGCGCATCGCCGCACAGTTGCACGATGTCGGCAAAATCGGCATCGAAGACCGAATCTTAAAGAAGCCCGGCGCGCTTACGCCTGACGAGTACGAATTAATGAAGGGGCACACGACGCGCGGCGCCAACCTTCTGCGCTCGGTCGAGCAGTTGCGGGACATGATCCCCGGGATCGAACTCCACCACGAGTCACTCGATGGTCGCGGATATCCGCACGGGTTGCGCGGCAACGAGATCCCACTAATGCCGCGCATCATCATGGTCGCGGATACGTTCGATGCAATGACTACCAACCGTCCTTACCAGGCTGCCATGGATCCCGACTATGTGGTGAGGATCATCAACTCGCTTTCCGGCACGAAATTCGCCCCGGAAGTAGTGCAGGCGCTGACGTGTGTTTTTGAGCGGGGAGAACTGCTTCCCGGTCACGGACAGCAGGTGCCGCAAGCAGCTGAGCTGGCAGCAGCAGCGGCTGCCTCTACATCGTTGAACTGACAAGCGTGCCACCACCGCCCGACCCGGGCCGTATGCGCTGGTGCAGTTCACTTCGGACCACCTCGTAACGGCAATCACATCGCGTTGGCTATAATTACTAGTTCAGGCAGGCGCATACAGCGAGGCTTTCGCAGGACTCCGTATTCATGATTCAGACTCTTTTTGGCAGTCTCGACGAGCAGAAGAAGGAAGAACAAAAGCAAGGTTTCTTCGACCGGATGAAGCAGGCGGTCACGCGGACCCGCGAGAACCTGAGCGAACGCATCGACGAGGTGGTCTCGTCGATTCCCATCGGCAAGGAGATCGACCGCAGCGTCCTCGACGACCTCGAAGCGACGCTGATAGGGGCCGACCTGGGTACAACGACCACGCAGGAAGTGTTGCAGAAACTGCGCGACAAGGCTGACCGCAAGCAGATCAAGGACGTCGAGGAACTCAAGCGACTACTGAAAGACGAGCTTCTCTCGATACTGACGAAGGCAAATGATCAGCCGGCGAAGATGGTGGATGGTGAGCCGGAAGTCATCGTGGTAGTGGGCGTGAACGGCACGGGCAAGACCACGACCATCGGCAAGCTTGCAAACCTGCTGCGCGGGCAGGGGAAGACCGTTCTGCTTTGTGCCGCAGATACGTTCCGGGCCGCAGCTATCGAGCAGCTCGAGGTGTGGGGAAGTCGAACCGGCACCGAGGTGATCAAGACCAAGCCCGGCGGAGATCCGGCAGCGGTAATGTTCGATGCGTTGCAGGCCGCTCGTGCCCGGAACACGGATTACGTAATCATCGACACGGCCGGGCGACTGCACACGAAATCCAACCTTATGTCCGAGTTGGAAAAGATGAAGCGAACGGCCGAGCGCATCATCCCCGGCGCGCCCCACGAGACCCTGCTTGTGATGGATGCTACGACAGGACAGAACGGTCTTCAGCAGGCGCGGTTGTTCACGCAATCGGCCGGAGTGACGGGCATCGTGCTGACGAAGCTGGACGGCACAGCAAAGGGCGGAGTCGTGGTGGCAATCTCGCGGGAGCTTGGGCTACCCGTGCGTTATGTGGGAGTCGGTGAGAAAGCCGGCGACCTGCTGCCGTTCGAGGCACACGCGTTCGTGGATTCACTGTTCGCGTGACACAAGGGCCAATGTTTTTCTGACCTGACGGATTGACGACATCGTCCAAAGCCACGGACCAGCAGTTCATGCGGCGCGCGCTTGAGCTTGCGCGTGCGGGTGTGGGGCTGTGCTCGCCGAATCCCTACGTCGGCGCCGTAATTGTGGACCGGGAAGGCCGCGTTGCAGGCGAAGGTACGCATACCTACGAAGGTCGCAAGCACGCCGAGGTAATTGCACTTGAGGCGGCGGGCGAACGCGCGCGTGGATCAACGCTCTACCTGAACCTCGAGCCTTGTTGCCATACCGGACGCACTGGGCCGTGTTCACAGGCTGTTATAGCGGCGGGCGTGGCTCGCGTGGTCGCTGCGATGGCGGACCCTAACCCGGCTGTCGCGGGTAAAGGGTTTGCGCAGCTCCGCGAGGCCGGCATCGACGTGGTCGTGGGTGTAGAACAGGAGCAAGGAAGGAAGCTCAACGACTGGTTTGCCAATTACATTCGCATCCGGCGGCCGCTTGTGACGCTCAAGACCGCCATGACGCTGGACGGCAAGATCGCTCCGCCTCCTGGGGAGTCGGCAAATCCCTCCGCGCTCGGCTCGGCTGCGGCTACGCGCGGGTGGATAACGAGCGAAATTGCGCGCGCGCACGTACAAGAACTCCGCCATGCGTCCGACGCGATCCTTGTTGGCGTGGGGACGGTGGTTGCTGATGATCCGCTGCTGACGGACCGCAGTGCCCGGCCGCGGCGACGACCATTGCTTCGCGTCGTGCTGGATTCCGGGCTGCGGACTCCGCTTGATTCCAGGCTGGTGAAGACCGCTCGCGGTGACTTGCTGATTGTGTGCTCTTCCTCGGCACGTGAGAAGCAGGCGCGCCTTGAGGATCTCGGCGTCAAGGTATTGCAGGTAGAGGCAGATGCCGGAACGGGGCGGCCCAAACTGGATCAGTTGCTCACCCGGCTTGGTGAGATGGACATCACGAGCCTGATGATCGAAGGCGGAGCGGTCATCAACTCGGCCGCCCTGAGCGCGGGTATTGTGGACAAGGTATTTCTGTACTATGCGCCCAAGATACTCGGGGGCGGCGGTGCCGTGCCGTTCATTGCCGAGTCAGGACGGCACTTCACGAACGAGATACCGGTGCGCGACACGGAAATTCATCGTTTCGGCGAGGATTTCGCAATAGAAGGTTATATCCGCGATCCATACGCGTGAGAAGGTTTGGTCGCCTTCATAAAGACTGAAGCTGCTTTTTACGGGAGAGGCAATGTTTACCGGACTGGTAGAAGAAGTTGGACGGATTACGAGCATTCAAGAGATCGAAGGCAAGCGACGCATTACTGTTGCGGCCAAGAACGTGACCCGCGAGCTGAAGATCGGCGACAGTGTTGCTGTCAGCGGTGTCTGCCTGACAGCCGTGGATGTGAAGCCCAACTCATTCGGTGCTGACCTGGCGGCCGAAACGTGGACGCGTACTTCATTCTCTCGCATCACCGAGGGGGCCTCGGTGAACCTGGAATTGCCTTTGCGTGCCGACGGGCGGATGGGCGGTCACATGGTGCAGGGTCACGTGGACGGCACGGGCAAGTTCCTGGCCCTTGAACCGATACCCGGTGCGCAGGACTTCTGGCTGCACATCGAGGTGCCGTCGGAACTCGAGAAGTACCTCGTATTCAAAGGCTCGATCGCAATCGAGGGTATCAGCCTGACGGTGGCCAAACTGGAAGGGAACCGCGTCACGATCGCCATTATTCCGCACACCTGCGAGATGACAAACCTTCAGTCGCTCAAGCCGGGAGACCCGGTCAATATCGAGACCGACATCGTGGCCAAGTACCTGGAAAAATGGATCACTCGCGGCGATATGAAGCCCGCCGGCACAAGCGAGCCGCTGACGAAAGAAAAGCTGATGGCACAAGGATTTTAGGGCGGATTTGTGCCGAGTTCGAATTTGCGTCGTCGGCTATACGTCAGCCATCTTTCTCTTTGTCCGGTAGTCAATGAGGGGAAGGTATGCAAGAGACCGCGGCACAGTACACCGAACGGCTACTGAGCTATTCGAAGAACGAAGATGGAATTGCCCTGCAGGAGTCCACGCCGAAGAAGATAGCGGCGCTGATCGAGGGCAGGGGCAGCGATGCGCTCACGAAGCGTCCGGCGCCGGACAAGTGGTCGGTGGCCGAAATTGTGGCGCATCTGGCGGATGCCGAATTGGCAGTGTCTTGGCGTTTGCGGCAGGTGCTGAGCAAAAACGCGATTCCCTTGCAGGCTTACGACCAGGATGCCTGGGCCGCGACGTTTGATTACGCGAGGCGCGACCCGAAGCGTTCGCTTGCGACGTTCCAAGTCCTGCGCGAGAACAATCTGGCGTTGCTGAAGGCCGCGCCTCCCGAGTTGTGGAACAACTACGGAGTCCACGAGGAGCGAGGAAACGAGAGCGTCGCGCACATGGTGCGGATGATAGCGGGACACGACATCAATCATCTGCGGCAAATCGAGCAGATACTTCAACGGTCCAGGAGCTAGGTGCAACCGGGCTGACAACGAGTGTCAGTCAACGAGTGTCAGTCCCGGTTCGTTTCGGCTTCGATTCAGTTAGCCTCGGCAGGATGCGACGTCAGTTCGTTCGCAAAGATCAGAAAGACGCTGCTTGTCCACGTGTAGGCCGGATCGCGGAGGGGCTTGCCGGAAACGGCGTCGAAGTTTTCGGCCATGCCTCCGGCGGCGACCATTCGGCAGAAGCGCTGGCGAATCTCGCCAGCTAGGGCACGTTGGCCCAGGTCATCGAGGCCGGAGACGATGAGCATGGTTGAGGGTGCCCAGATTGGGCCTAACCAATAGCCGTCCGCAACGTAGTACCTGCTGGATGGGCTCTCCGTCGCCAGACCGTTGTCGGTCAGGAAGCGTCCGTTCTCGCGCAGGCGTTCAATCATCTTCGAAGCCACCTCCGGCGGCAGTCGCTTGCCGAGGACGAGCGGGATGTAGAGCAGCAGGCTGCCGGATTCTATGACGCTGTCGTGCTCCCCTTCACTGAGCGCGACGAAGTGGTCGCCACGCCACATGCGCGCAATCATCTGCTGCAGCAGATAGTCGGACCTCCGCTTCCAGCTACGGCTTTCGGAGCTCTTGCCGAGTCTCTGAGCGAGTTCGCTGAGTTCATCCATTTGAAGAACCAGAAAAGCAGCGAGATCAGGGGACTCGACGGGCACACCCTTGAGGAAGACGGTCGAGTTGTCCCAACCGGAGTCGTTGCCGTGCTGGTACTCGGGTAGACCATCGCGGTCGTCGTCGCGGAAGCGGAAATACCAGTCAGTCCAGGCCGATAAAGCCGAGTATGTTCGGGCGAGATCGGCGTGGCTCAGTAGGGTGCCGTGGTGCATCATCCAGCGAAGAGCCCAGCCGTGTATCGGAGGCTTGCTGTAGGCCCAGAGCGCATTGCGATCCGTCATGGAGTCCGGAAGCGCGCCATCCGCATTCTGCACGTTAAAAGGCGCGAAGAACTGTTGCCATGCGAGTGCGGGCTGCGCTTTCACAAGCGCCATGGCGTTGAAGCAGTGGTCCCAAGTCCACATCTGCGCCATCCAGTTCTTCGACATCAGCATGGCAGGCGCGCGGAAGTTGCCTTCTGCGCCCACGACCGCCGACCAGTTCACATAAGCGGCAAGTTCGGCCGCCGGACGAAGCTCCGGCGGCACGGAAGGCATAGATCGAAGCCAGGAGCCGTACTCCTTCTGGACACGCGCGAGAGCAGCTTCGAATGACTCGGGATAGGATTGCTCGTGCCAACTGCCTGTGAACTCTTCCAGCACGATTTCGAAGTTGCCGCTTGCGTCGGGTAGCGCCTCAGCGACCAATTCGCGAGAGCCCGTGCCGGTCCAAAGCGGATCGACCGACAAACGTCCGGTTACGGGTGTGAGCAGGACCTTTAAGTCCTGAGCTGAACTGTTCACGACCCACTGAGACTCGCCGCGGCGGAACGCGTACTGGGTGCCTCCGACGGGCCTTTCGAGCCGCAATGCCACGCCGCGGCCGCGAATGCGCAGCAGCTTCGGTTCGGACATCAGGATTTCAACAGAACCGTATCCCTCGGTGGGACGCAGGGTGAGCAATGTGGGCGTGGCGGTTTCATTGAACGATACCGGTTGGCCATTGCGGGCGAGAAGGACGCGGAAGATGTCAGGCGAGCTTGAACCGCCATGAACGCTACGCAGCATCAGGCGATCGCCATAACGCGAGATCGAGAGGTAGGAACCGAAACGGCTGAAGGGAACGCGTGCGACATCGAAAGTGAGCTCGGGCGAGGGCGGCTGGGATGAGGCAGACAGCAATTGCACAGCAGCGACAGAAAAAAGCAACAACGCACATCTGAGTCTTTCGTACACGTGCGTCTCCGAAGTTGCGGAAGCAGGTACTCACAATACCGCAAGCGAGTCTGCAGATGAAGAGGGTTGCCGAGAGGAATTGTGAGTAGCTTATGTTTCCAGCATTGAGCCGGTGATTGGCGGAGGCGGTTTGTGGCCCAGGTCGCCCAACGATAGCTGGTCCAGCTCCAGGAATTGACGAATGATCGGCTCCGGCGATTGCCACATCTGTTCCGGCGTGCCAAAGAACAGCGCTTTCGCCTGATACAGAAAGAGTATTCGGTCTCCGAGTTTGTGGGCCAGCCGCATGTCATGCGTGACGACGATGCTGGTGAGGTGCAGCTGCTTCTTGAGCTTCTGGATGAGGTCGCCGAGAAGCTGTGCCATGAGCGGGTCGACCATGGTAGTCGGCTCGTCGTAGAGAATGGCCTCGGGTTGGGCGGCGAGGGCACGCGCGATGGCGACGGAGCGCTTCATGCCGGTAGAGAGGTCTGAAGGCAGCTGATCGCGATATTCGCGTACGCCCACCATGTCCAGCAGGCCATCGATGATCTGATAGATCTGCTCCTCCTGCAGGTCGCCGCGTTCGCGCAGAGGGAAGGCGACGTTTTCGCCCACGGTGAGCGAATCGAAGAGCGCACCGTTCTGGAAGACCATCGTCACCTTCTTGCGAATGCGCTCGAGTTCCTCCTCCGGGTAGTCGGTAATGTCTTCATAAGCGACGACGATACGGCCAGAATCCGGCTTCAGGAAACCCATGATGTGGTGCAGGGAGACGCTCTTTCCGACGCCACTTCGACCGACGATGCAGACGGTCTCGCCCGGCAACGCTTCGAAGCTCACGTCATCGAGGACAACGTTGTCACCGAACGCCTTGGAAACGTGCCGGAACTGGATGTACGGCTGCGTATCGCTCATCTGCGCTCCCGAACCGCTGAAGTGGCCCGCTCGAATTCCTCCCTGGTATTGAGATTGTCGAACATTGCGGGCGAAAACGCGAGTTCGACGAGCTCGTGTTCTTCGACAATACAGGTGAGGTCGGCACTGAACAGGGGCACGATCTTGTTCCTATTGGCGCGGAGTGCCGCCTCCGCTAAGTCGGCGAAGCGGCGGCGATAAACGGCACAAAGCGGCTGAAACTGGCCTGCCACACGGGGAACAGTGACGGTCTTGCCGCTTTCGCGGGCGCGGCGCAGGAGGAATCGGAGGAGGCCGGTGGTCACGAACGGCATATCGACAGCAAGAATAAGGTTCAGAATGGATCGACTGTTGTTAAGCGCGGCATGGATTCCGGCGAGCGGTCCCTGACCCGGAAAGATGTCTGGGACGACGTCCCCATAGGGGGCGAACTTTGCCGGGTCGCCCAGGATGCGGACCGGTCCAAGTGGTGATGCAACCTCGATGGCGCGTGCCAGCAGTGTCTTGCCCTCAAGGGTCAGGGAGGCCTTGTCCTCGCCCATCCGGGAACTCTTGCCCCCCGCCAATACGAACACCGAAACGTCGTCCATCAAAACGATGATAGCGCCTGAAGTCGTCTGCGTGGATGATTCACCTTGCGCGCGCTACAATCCGGTGCATGAAAGAGCTGCTTACGGGGAGCAACCGGCCGGCAGGTTGCCGCGTTCACCAACTCGGCTCCTGAGCAACTTTCCAGTGAATTTGCTGTTTATACACAAGGAAGGGTGAAGAAGCACCTGCCCGGAGGCATGTGGTTTCCGCAGTGCGCGACAAGCGCTTCGAATCGTAGGACAATTGAGGCAGTCAGGAAGGGAACTCTGCACTAAACTGTTAACGGTTCGAGAAACAGGAGCGATTCATATGAGGGCAAAACCTTCGCTTGCAATACTTGCAGTCCTGGCTGTTGTTATCGGGATCACCGCCGCGTGTACAAAGGCGCGTAGTGATGCCCAAGTCGCCAGCGAGGTCCAGAATAAGATTTACAGTGACGCTGCCGTGCAGAGCCGCCAGATCACCGTCCAGGCTTCCAATGGCGTTGTGACTCTTTCGGGGGCTGTGGGTTCAGACGCGGAGCGTTCCGCCGCTGCCAACGATGCAGCAACCATCGAGGGCGTGAAAACGGTGGTGAACAACCTGGAGTCGA
>JAEZPW010000126.1 GCA_023441255.1 Acidobacteriota bacterium | reverse complement strand
CGAGAATATTCTGCCACGGCGCCGTCTGGCCGTTGAGGTTTGTGCTGTGACACGCGCCAGGCTCGCCGTTTCAAGCGGGGCTTCAAGAAAATCACAAGCGCCGGCACGCATGGCCCCCAGCACGGTGATCGAATCGTTCGCATCACCGATGGCGACGACCTTCGCCTTGGGCAGCAGATTGTGCACCGCGCCCATTCCATCGAGCGCGATCTTGGAATCGGTCGGCGAAATTTCTACAAGCACTACAGCGGGGTCCAGGCGTCCGAGTTCCGCGAGTGCCGCTGTGGTCATAGGCAGCGTCGAGGCGAATATCTCGGCGTGGCTGGCGGCAGCCTGAAGGGCGATCTTCAGCTGTCGGCAAGAGTCCAGACTGTTTCCAAGCGCTGCAACCGTTAGTTGACTCATCATCTACACCCCAAACCCCGCTATACATTAGTTAATAGCGGGGTCTCGGCGGTAGATAACGTAGGTAACGGGTGGTGTGCGCGATAGTACGTATCGTCACTATTTCGGGCTAAGGAATCGCTCCATGAACTTCGTATCGAAGTTCCCTGCCTGAAAGTCCGGGTCAGCAATGATGCGCCGGTGCAGCGGAATGCTCGTATAAATGCCCTCTACGATGAACATCTCCAATGCACGAGCCATTCGCGCAACGGCTTCGGTCCGGTCCTTGCCCCGCACTATCAGCTTCGCGATCAGCGAGTCATAGTAGGGTGGGACTACAGCTTCGGCATACGATGCCGTATCGACGCGAACTCCAGTACCTCCCGGCGGATTCCACACCGTGATCTTCCCCGGCGAAGGCGTAAATTTCTCCGGATGCTCGGCATTGATCCGGCACTCAATGGCATGGCCTCGATGCAGAATGGGACCACGCAGCACGCTGTGCAGATTCTCTCCCGCAGCCAGCAGTATCTGGCTCTTCACGAGGTCGACGTCTGTGACCATCTCGGTCACTGGATGTTCCACCTGGATGCGCGTGTTCATTTCGATGAAGTAGAGCACGCCATCTTCGTCCATCAGGAACTCAATCGTCCCCGCATTCACGTACCCGATGGAAGAAAGCGTCTGGCGTATAACGGCGCCGATCGACTCCCGCAATTCCTTCGTCACTCGGGGCGAAGGGGATTCCTCCAGCAGCTTTTGGTGGCGCCGTTGGATGGAGCACTCACGTTCGCCGAGGCTGCCCACATTGCCGTGGACGTCGGCCAGGATCTGAAACTCGATGTGGCGGGGACGCTCGACGAACTTCTCCATGTAGAGATCGCCATTGCCAAAAGCCGCCGCCGCTTCCGATTGCGCCTGGTGGAAAAGGTTCGGCAACTCCTCGGCACTGCGGATAACACGCATGCCGCGCCCGCCGCCCCCTGCTGATGCCTTGACGATGACGGGAAATCCCACCGAGCGGGCCCACTCCTCGGCTTCACCGACCGAACCAATAATGCCCTCCGACCCGGGAAGAATCGGCACGCCGTACTTCTTCATCGTCGCGCGCGCTTTTTCCTTCTCTCCCATCAAGCGCGTGATCTCGGGCGGCGGACCGATAAACTTGATGCCGCACGTTTCGCATACTTCGGCGAAGTTAGCGTTTTCGCTCAACAGTCCATAGCCAGGGTGTATGGCGTCGACGTTCGCCACCTCAGCCGCGCTGATCACGGACGGAATGTTCAGGTAGCTTTCTGAAAGGCGCGGCGGTCCGATGCAGATGGCTTCATCGGCGAAACGAACATGCAGCGAGTTACGGTCAGCCTCGCTATAGATGGCGACCGTCTTGATCCCCAATTCCTTGCAGGCGCAGATGACGCGCAGCGCTATCTCGCCGCGATTAGCAATAAGTATTTTCTTGAACATGAGAAAGCGTCAGTTCATGGTCTAGCCGGCAACCCCGGCCGCCGCGAACCATCCAGTGCCCCACTCCCCACCACCGACGAAGAGACTTCCACCTTTGTCAGAGTTGCGGCCGGATCGAACCGGCCGCCGTGCACACGTCATCTTGTCCTAAGGCCAAACAGCGGCTGGCCGTATTCCACCGGCTGCGAATTGCTGACGTAGATCTTCACGACTTCGCCGGAAGCATCCGCTTCAATCTCGTTCATCAGTTTCATGGCCTCGACAATGCAGAGCGGTTGGCCGCTCTGTACTGCATCGCCAACCTTCACGAAGGCCGGTGCACCCGGCGAAGGCGCCTCGTAGAAGGTTCCCACGATGGGCGAACGAACGATGTGAAGATCTTCTTCTTCTGCCACAGCCGGTGCTGAAGCGGCGACAGCAGACACCATTGCGGGAGCAGGTGCTGCCGCGCTCTGCACAGGTGCAACCATCGCTGGAGCATGCGACGGCGCATACTGCACCGGAGGCGCGGCGACAACATGCGTTTCCATTCCCCGTTTAACGCGCATCTTCAGATCGCCGCGCTCGAGCTCAAATTCGGCAATATCCTTCTCCACCAGGAACTCGATAAGCTCTTTGATTTCTTTAGGATTCATCTCGTCTACGTGCCGGTCTCCCGGCCTCTTTCTGGCAAGATATGAACAACGAGTACTCGGGTCTGGCCACTACACAATCAGCAGTTCTTTGCTTGCGCGAGTAAGCACTTCGCAGCCGTTATCGGTGACCAGGACCATGTCTTCGATCCGCACGCCCCCCGCGCCCGGAATGTAAGCGCCCGGTTCGATCGTAATCACCATACCCGGCTGGAGTTCGTCCTCGATACCTCGGGCGATGCGCGGCATCTCGTGAATCTCCAGCCCGACACCGTGTCCGGTCGAGTGCGTAAAATACCGAGCCAATCCCGCCTGTTTCAGCATCTTCCGCGCAGCCGAGTCGACAACGCCTACCGCGACGCCAGGTGTGACCGCGTCGATGGCTGCCTGCTGCGCTTCCCGAACGGAACCGTATACTCGACGCCAATCCGAACTGATCCGCCCCACGTGAATCGTTCGCGTCATATCGGAACAATAACCGGCGAGTATAACACCGAAATCCATGACCACGAACCCGTTACGCGCGATCGTCGCGTTCGACGCACGTCCATGAGGCAGCGCAGAGCGCGGCCCCGAAGCGATGATCGTGTCAAACGACATCGCGTCCGCGCCCGCCTTTCGCGCGGCAAACTCCAACTTCGCCGCGACCTCCAGTTCGGTTATTCCGGGCCGCGTTGCACGTACTGCTGTCGCCAGCAGATCGGACCCCATATTCACGGCATCGCGAATCCGCGCGACTTCCTCCGGTTCCTTAATTGCCCGCAATCGTTCCACGATCCCCCGTGTCGGCTTGATTCGGCAGCCGCGCGGCAATAATTTCTTCAGAACGGAGGCCGAGCTTACCGTCATGTGCTCGGCTTCAATGGCGGCATATTTGTGCCCGAAACGCTCGATCCATTTGGCCGCCTCCCCGACCGGGGCGCCTTTGGAGATCACGACACGCGCCGAACTGACTTCTTGTCGTGCCTGCTGCGTGTAACGCCCGTCAGAAAAAAAAGTGCATTTGCCAGGTGAAACCAGCAGGACGCCGGAACTGCCGGTAAATCCACACAGGTAGCGCACGTTCGGCAGATGCGTGACAATCATCACGTCTGCCTTGCTGCGCAATACCTCTTCCGCGGCTCTCTGCTGCCTCGCTCGATAGTTCATCGCTGACCAAATCTTCTCACAATAGAACACAATCTCCCTGGTTTCGCTAAACA
>JAEZPW010000440.1 GCA_023441255.1 Acidobacteriota bacterium | reverse complement strand
CTGCAATCTGCAATCTTCAATCTGCAATCCCCGTGTTAGCATCGAAGCTTACGGAGCACGCTTTGCGCATCCTCTTCATCGGTGACATCTTCGGACGCCCCGGACGCACGGTCGTCCGCGAACTGCTGCCGAACCTCGTCGCCACTCGTTCCATTGACCTTGTCATCGCCAACGGCGAAAACGCCGCCGCCGGCTTCGGCATCACTCCCTCGCTTGTCGACGAACTGCTCGACCTCGGCGTTGCCGTCATAACGACCGGCAACCATGTCTGGGACAAGCGCGAGATTATCGACTACTTCAACTCGGCTGATGGCGACCAATACAGCCCCGCCCACCGCCTTCTCCGGCCCGCCAACTATCCCGCCGGAACGCCCGGTTGGGGACTCTACGAAGGCACTGCGGCAAACGGCGTTCCCTATGCCGTCATCAACCTGCAGGGCCGCGTTTTCATGGTCAGTAACGAAGATCCGTTCCGCGCCGCAGACGAGTTGCTCAGCCGGATTCAGGCGAAGTTGATCCTGATCGATTTCCACGCGGAAGCCACTTCGGAAAAGATCGCACTTGGCTGGTATCTCGACGGCCGGGTCACCGCCGTTCTAGGCACCCACACGCACATTCCCACCGCCGACGAGCGCATCCTTCCCGGCGGCACCGCGTACCAGACCGACGTTGGCATGACCGGCCCTTACGACAGCGTCATCGGCGTGGCAAAGCAAGGCATCCTGCAGAAATTCCTGACCAACATGCCCACCCGTTTCGAACCAGCCACCGGCGACGTGCGCTTCTGCGGCGTCATTATCGACTGTGATCCCGCTACCGGCCGGGCCAGCTCGATCGAGCGACTCATGATCAATGCCGGCGCCCTTTCTCCCGAGGGCCAGCGTCGATGAACGGATCAGCAGACGATTGCTGCACTTCAGGAACTGGGCTTGTGCCTGGCCCTGCTAACCAACATGAGCGCGACGCGAACGCGCCTAAAAGCCGCTCGGCCTGTTTCTCCTGCGATGCCTATCTCTTCGACATCGATGGCACGCTGCTCAACAGCCGCGACGGCGTTCACTACCACGCGTTCCACCACGCCGTCCGCGATATTTACGGCATAGACTCCGCCATTGATGGCGTTCCCGTTCACGGCAATACCGACATTGGCATTCTGCGCGCCGTTGCCAAACGCGCCGGCCTGACTGACGCCCACTTCGAGGCCGCTCTTCCGCAGGTGCTCCAGCACATGTGCGACGAGGTCAGCCTCAAACACGACGAACTTCGCCCGGAACTTTGCCCTGCCGTTCGCGACCTCCTCGCGGCTCTGCGTCATTCCGGCAAACTGATGGGAATAGTGTCCGGCAATCTCGAGGCCATTGGCTGGCTCAAGCTCCGGGCTGCCGGCATCGCCGATTATTTCTCATTCGGATCGTTTTCAGGACACATCGCAACCGGCAACGGCGATGGATTCGTCACCACTGAACTCCGCACTGAGATCTTTCGCACCGGCATTCGCGAAGCCCGCACTCGCCTCGGTGATTGTGCGTCCGTCTGCATCGTCGGCGACACGCCTTCCGACATCGCCGCGGCTCGCGATCTCCAGATCCCAATCATCGCAGTCGCGACCGGCATTTTCACCCTCGACCAGCTTCGCGAGCATGGCCCGGACGCGTGCTTCTCCTGCTGCACCGATCTGCTCGGATATTTCTGAACATTGAAGTGGTAGGAAAACGTGCTTGAAACCACTTGGGCGCCCCACCCTTCTCGCGCAGCGAGAGGACGCTTTGCGACTACCTATTTGTGGTGTCTCAACACATTGTTCCTGGCTGGTGCATGCCGGAGGCATGCACACGAATTTAGCCCAGCACGCAGTGCTGGGTAGAATCCGACGAGACGACTAAGTGCCGGAGGCACGCCGGAAGCGCATTTCCGCCGTGCCTCCGGCACTTGCACGTTTTACATGCGCCATCCCCGGATTTCATCCGGGGCTAAATTCGTTTCGTCCCTCGCGGCACGAAGCCGCTTGCGACACTTTTTCGAGAGCCGAAAACAGGAACAACGTATTGAAATTCCACCTACTGTCCAACCACGACTACGGGCGTAGCCTCGGGCGGAGCGCTGATGATCCTTGGCGTTATCACCACCACCAGTTCGGTCTGGCTGTCGTTAAGCACTTCATTGCTCAACAACCTGTTGAACAGCGGCAGAGTCCCGATGGCCGGCACACCCGAGAGGGTCTTCTGCTCCGACTTTGACAACATGCCCGCCATAACTGCCGGCTCACCGTCGTTGACCCTGATGACACCCTTGTAGGTCCGATTCTGGATCACTGGAATGCTGTTGAAAGTCTCGGCGCCCAGCGTTCGAATTTCGATCTCGACATCGAGGGTCACGGACTCGCTGCCATGTATCTGCGGCTTCGCCTTCAGCGTTACGCCGAGGTCCTCGTAATTGAACCCAGGCACCGCACCCAGCGCGTTGAGATTTGCCAGGTTGCCCAGATTGCCCGGCAGGCTTACCCCCGATGAAAACGACTGCGTCAACACCGGATACCTGGTGCCAATGTGAAGGTTTGCCGCATTGCCTTGCGACGCTCGCAGGATGGTGTCTTCCAGCGAGCGCACCTGCGAGCGGCTGCTTGAGAAATTGAGTGTTGCGGGTGGAACGCCGACGCCGAACAGCGTCAACCCGCCGCCGAAAGTCGCGATCGGATTCGCCAGAAGTGAACTCAGTTGGTTCTGGAATTGTCCCAGCAGCGGCGCGAGCGCGCTCAGGTCCGAAGGGTTCAAATTGCCCTGTGCCACCAGTTGCGCGATCTGGTCCTGTACGCTCGGTGAATTCAGTGCCGCAATCAGGGCGGAGCCGATGTTGAATATCTGGAACTGCAACGGAAGTTGCACTCCCACGCTGCGCAACATCGACTGGTTGACCTCGAATACCTGCACCTGCAGCGAAACCTGCGGCCGGCTCAGCGACAAGTTCCTGAGCAGCAGTTCCGCTGTCCGGATCGTGCGTTGCGGCGCACGAACCGTGATGCTTGATGATCCCGGCTGCTGCGTCACGAAACGGATTTCAAGCAGTGTCCGCAGCATGTTGACTACGTCGTTCACTTCCTGCGGAGTGGTCGCATCCCGCAGGTAGAACGTTTCCTGCACCATCCGTTCCAGTTCGCGCCGCTTCTGGTCGTTATCGGCTGCAACCAGTATCTCGTTCGGTGTCAGCGGCACCCAGAACGTGCGCGTCATCAGCCCCGCCACTTCCATCGCCGTATCGAAATCCGCATCCTGCAGTTGAAACCGGATGAACTTCGAGGGTGTCGATTCGTCGAACGAGACTCTTATGCCGAAGAATGCTGCCAGCTGGGTGTAGATCGACCGCGTGTCCCCGGAGATGTTGAAATTGTTGCGCGCGCGCTTCGGTTGCAGCACTATCTCGGCGCCGGCGCCATTCAGACCGACGTCTTTCGCCCCGTACAGCGACTGCATCTCCTGAAGCTTGTCCCGCAACAACGCATTGCCGGGCTGTTGCGGCGGTTGCGATGTGACCGGCGCGTTTGAGGCCGCGCCTGCCTGTGATGGTTGCGGCGGCGCCGGAACTTGAGCTTGGGCCAGCAAGAGTTCATCTGCCTGCTCATGCGAGCGTGCCGCGACGCCGGCCTCGTCTATCACGAAGTCAATAGGCGCCGGTCGCGAAAGCTCCTGCGCCGGAGAGACTCCAGCCAGCAGAACTCCAGCGGCCATGCTCAGGAGGAAGCGCTTCATTGAACTCAGATTGTACGGGATTTCCAAAACATTGAACCTAAAAAGGCGCTCGCCCTATCCGAACCCTCACATCGCCGAATTGCGACTGCCCTGGGTGCCCCGCCCTTCTCGGGCAAGGTCCGTGACTTTCTTGGCTATTCCACCCCTTCCGACGCTTTTGTCATTCCGAGCGCAGCGAGGAACCCCTACGCCATCAACAGCGTTGCTTCGGTAGAGGTTCCTCGTCGCTTCGCTCCTCGGAATGACAACGTTCGAACCAGATGGGCTTCACGCGAGAGGGTGCCGCCAGCGCCCGCGGACCCGCGTTATTTCCCTTCCTTCGCTGCATCCACCATCGCCTTCAAAACCTCGTACGGCAGACCGTTCACGTTCGCGATCTTCCGTCCATTGACGAACAGCGTCGGGGTCCCCGTGATGCCAAGGTCCTTCCCCAACGCGAGCGACTTTCTCACTCTCGCGGCCGTTGCCGGTTCCGCCGCACACGTTGCCACCTTCTGGCCGTCCGCTCCGGCGGACGCAGCCACTTCCTGCAGCTTTTTGGCGATCTGCGGCTCGGCCTGCGTCATCGGATTCGGCACGTTCGCCGGCAGCAGCGCGGTGATCTGCTCCTGCTCCGCATACACAGCTTCGATGAACTTCCAGTACGCGTCCTTGCTCTGTTGCGCGACACAATCCGCATACGTCGCTCCCAGGAACGCCCACGGATGCAACTGTTCAAGAGGATAATTCTGGAAGATGAACCTGACCTCCGGCTCCTCTTTCAGCAGACGGTCGATAGTCGGCTGAGCCGCTTTGCAGCTCGGGCACTCCAGGTCGCTGAACTCCACCACAGTGACGGCGGCGTTCTCCGGTCCTCGCACCACGCCGTTCGCCTTTGCCGCAATTTCCTTGCGCGCCGGTTCGAACGGGTCCGCACCAAAGGGCAGAAAATCTCCGGCTATCGCGTACTTCTCCCCCGGCAGAACGTAGAATTTCGCTGTCTGCTGCCCTTGCGAGTTCTTCAGTAGAACGGTAACGCTCGACACTCCGGCTGCCTCCGTCGGTGAAATGTCCAGGACGTTCCACGTTATGCTCGAGTCATAACCGAAAGTATGCTTCAGGAAGCTGTCCACAGTCGCCTTCGTCGGCAGACCGGCCTGCTCCGTTTTGTTCGCTGTCGCCGGAGCGCTCTTGGCACTCGCTGCTCCCCCGCTTTTGGGGGCCGATGTCGCAGGCTTATTCGTCTGCGCCACGGCGCTCGTCATCAACACCGCAGCCAACACCACGATCGCTATTGAACTCTTCATTCCGTTCTACCCTTTCTAACAATCCGTCATCCCAACCGAAGCTATACGCGTCGTCATCCCGAGCGGAGCCGCGTCAGCGGCGTAGTCGAGGGACCCGCTTTTCTGACTCGCCACTGGCCACGCCACTACACCTCGTACTTCGCCGCGATCGGAAACCTTCTTCCCATTCCGAATGCCTTCGCCGATATCTTTATCCCCGGCGCAGCCTGCTGGCGCTTATACTCCGCCCGTTCCACCATGCGCACCACGGTACGCACCAGCCTCTCCTCGAACCCGTGTGCAGCCGCAATCTCCTCCGCGCTCTTGTATTCCTCAACGTAGTCTTCGAGGATCGCGTCCAGCACGTCATAGGGCGGCAGCGAGTCGCTGTCTTTCTGGTCCGGCCTCAGTTCCGCCGAAGGCGGCTTTTCGATGGTCGACTCCGGAATCACCGCCCTCCGCGAGTTCACATATCTACTCAGCCTGTAAACCATGGTCTTGGGCACATCCGATATGACCGCCAGCCCGCCGACCATGTCGCCGTAAAGCGTACAGTAGCCCACCGCCAGTTCCGACTTGTTCCCCGTCGTGAGCACCAGCGCATTGAACTTGTTCGACAGAGCCATCAGCAGCGCACCGCGAATTCGCGCCTGCACGTTCTCTTCCGTCACGTCTTCCTGCAGCCCCGAAAACACGGGTCTCAGCGTGCGACGATAACCCTCGAACACGTCTCCGATCGGAATCAGTTCAAACCTGATCCCAAGATTGCTCGCCAGCGCCTTTGCGTCCTCGATGCTTCCCTGTGACGAATACGGCCCGGGCATGCCAACACCGGTCACGTTCTCCGCACCCAAAGCATCGGTGGCAATCGTCGCGGTCAGGGCCGAATCGATTCCGCCGCTCAAACCCACGATCACTTTATTGAACCCGCACTTGCGCACGTAATCGCGCGTGCCCAGCACCAGTGCCGCGTAAATACTCGCTTCCGTTCCCTCAACCTGCTCATGCACATCGCCGGCCAGCGTGCCGGAATCGAGCACCACCAGGTCCTCTTCGAACGATTTCGCCTGCGCGATCACCGAACCATCTGGCGCCAGCGCCACGCTCGACCCATCGAATACCAGGCTGTCGTTTCCTCCCACCTGGTTACACATGAGCACCGGCACGTTATACCGGCGCGCCAGTGCGGCCAGCATGTCGCGGCGCACCTCTCGCTTACCCTCCCAGAAGGGCGACGCCGAGATGTTCAGCAGAAAACTTCCCCCAGCGTTGATTAACTCCTCCACCGGATCGGCCTGGTATAGCCTGCGGTTCCAGAACTGCTTGTCGTTCCACGCGTCCTCGCAGATCGTAAGCGCCATCTGCCGCCCGCAGAACGGGAACAAAGCCTGTTTGTCCGCAGCCGCAAAGTTGCGCATCTCGTCGAACACGTCGTAAGTCGGCAGCAGCCGCTTGGACTGAACAAACGCGATTTCGCCCTCTCGAAGCAGCGCCGCCGAGTTCAACACCGACTTGCCCGTCTGCGCGTGCGCCGGGCTCACGAAGCCGCAGATCACCGCAATTCCTCGCGTCTGCGCAGCAATCTGCTTCAGCACCTCCTCGTTCCGCGCCACGAACGCCGGTTTCTCTACCAGATCTCTCGGCGGATATCCGCACACCGACAACTCGGGAAACACGACCAGCGAAGCGCCCATGCTCAGGGCACGACGCGAGAACTCGATGATTTTTCTGCTGTTTCCGGAGAAATCCCCGACCGTGGGGTTGATTTGCCCGATCGCGATTTTCACGCAATCAGTGTATAGTCCGCTCGCACCCGACGACAATGTCAGTTCACGCCACTATCGCTGCGTGTCATGTGTGTGGGGACGGGGCTATGTGTGGGGACGGGGCTATGTGTGGGGACGGGGCTATGTGTGGGGA
>JAEZPW010000075.1 GCA_023441255.1 Acidobacteriota bacterium | reverse complement strand
TGCCTGGGGCGCCCACGACGATTCTTGGCTGCAGCGCGGGGTCGCAGGACCCTGACGGCTTCCTGCTTCAGCGGCAGTTCAACCTGTCGGACGGCAGCGTATTCGTCAGCCCATCTTTCACGCACACGTTCGCGCCCGGTTCGTACTCGGGGACTTTGAACGTGATCGACCAGTTCGGCGCACCGGCCTCAGCGTCCGGTACCTTCAGCGTCGGTACGGGTGCCACGGCAGTCAGCGGCAGTTCAGCGACCGTCAACGTGCGGCAGACTCCAGTAAACAAGCGACCGCCGGAGCCGATCCGGCTGCCGTAGTCCGCATCTCTGTGCCGTAAAAACGAAAACGCCTCCACTCTGGAGGCGTTTTGGGAAAAAGCGCGAAGCGTCTACTCGGCGGGTGCTGGCGCCGGGGTGGCCTTGTGGTGCTTCTTGGCGTGATGGTGGGTGTGGTGCTTTTTGTGCTTGTGGGTCTTGGCAAACGCCGGTGTTGCTACGGTCAGGGCCAGCACGGCGGCGAACAGCAGAACCAAACTCTTCTTCATTTCTACTCCTTGAACTTTGTCCCGAGGAGGACTTCTGAGTTGTAGACGATGCGAGCTCGCCCGTGAATCAGCAGTAACCCTGAGAGCCTTGAGTTTTTTTCGAACGCTCTCATTCGGAGGAGCGAAGCGACGAGGAACCTCTAACGGACCAACGCCGTTGATCGGGGAGCGGTTCCTCGCTCCGCTCGGAATGACAAAAGGGCTCGGAATGACAAAGCGCTGGAATGGGTGAAATAGCAGTCCTTCGAAATAGCAATCCCTACTCTTCGTCTGCGTCCGCTGCCGCCGTTTCGTCGTCGCCATCGGCGAAGAGCGTATCGGCATTGAGCAACACGAAAGAGCACCGGGCTGTTTCCGTGCACGACATCACGCCTTTGCGCACGATGCGCGTCGGAGTGTCGTCCGGGAAACTGAAGTTGTAGGGCAACGCGCGCAGCGCCTCGGCGGAGGCCTTGAGCTTATCGCTGCCGGAGATGAAACGTACCTCGTCGACCTTGGACGCTCCACCCGAACCCGGGCTCAGGACGACGTAGAACTCGGCATTGGCTTTTTCTTTCAGCGCAGCCGCGACACTGAAGGTTCTTGTTTTCGTCAGTTCGGGGCGGGCTGCTTCGACCGCCTTGCCGACTTTCGCGTCGCCGCCGAGCAGCGCCGCCAGCCGCGGACGCGTCTCCGTAAACGGCCTCGGCGTGGCCATCGACAATGCATATATGCGTTCAGCTTTGTCGTTCTGTCCCAACTTCTGGTAAAGCTGCCCGAGGTGGTCACCGACCTCGCCGTTCTGGGAGAGGTTCCAGGCGGCGTTGAGGTACTTCTCTGCCTTCGCGTTGTCGCCGCGCTGGAAGTAGACCCAGCCCAGCGTATCCCATGAAGCGGCGAGGCTGGCAACAAGGGCCTGCTGTTGCACTTCATTGCCGTTCAACGTCATGTTGCGGAGCATGGCGGCGGTCGAGGTCACCGCGCTTTCCGCATACTGCAGTGCGCGGTCAAGCTCCACCTTTTTCAGCGACAGCTCATAGGCCACGCCGTTCCACATGGCCGGAGTGGATGAGAGCTGCACGGCCTGATCAAACGCCTCCAGTGCCTTTTTGTTGTCGCCCAGGTTCAGGTACGCGCGGCCGAGATCCAGCTGAGTGCTGGCGTCGTCCTGCGCGACGGAAGCGGCGCGCTCGAGCTGTGCGGCGGCTTCGGGATACTTGTGCTGTTCGAGGTAGAGGCCTCCCAGGTTTCGCAGGCCATACTTGTCAAGCGGATTGATCTCCAGAAGCTTCTTGAAGGCCGCCTCAGCCTCGTCGTACTTGCGCACCGTCGTCAGTGCCAGACCTAGGCTGTTCCAGGTCCAGTCGTCGTAGGGATTGGTTTCGACCTGCTTGCGATAGGCCGATATCGCGTTGTCGTACTGGCCCATGCGATGGTAAGCGAAACCGAGCCCGGCCCATGCGGTCTTGTGCTTCGGTTCGAGGTCGAGCACTCTCTTGTAAAGGTCTATTGCCAGGCGATAGTTTTGGGCGTTCGATGCGGCGGAAGCTGCCTCGGCGATCTCGTCAGCGCTCACTCCGGCGGGTACCGCACCGGCTTCAGCGACGTCGCCCTCGAGTCCGAGTTTCTGGCCGGCATCCGCCAACACGGCACGCCGGAACGCGTTGTAATCGGCAGCGCGATCGACCGGCAATTCGTCGGACCGGCTCACGTATTTGCGGGTTGCGACCAGCGTGTGCCCTTCAACCTTGTAGTCGGTCGAATATTCGGCGTAATCGCGCTTGACCGTAATCGGCAGCGGGGGGCGCAGCGTGTACTTGGCGGGGAAATCGATCTTCAGCGTCGCTTCCACTCGCATCTTGCTGCCGAGTTTGAGCGGTTCGTCAGGTTCGTCGTCGTACTCGGGCAGGGTCGGCTTGCCGACAGGAAGTGCGAGCAGCGATTTCTTCTTTGTCCAGTCGACGAAGTTCGCCTGCGTCATCGTCATTTCGATCTCGAACGGCTTCTTGGTGTCTGCCGGGTCGCTCACCTTGTAGTCTGTGATCTCGCCCTGAATGCCGTTCATGGCCGCGCCGTATTCCAGGATGCGCTTCCACTGCGTTTGAGGCGTGCGGCGAAAGATCATGCGCAGGCCGAGTTCCATGTCGCCGCGCAACGTTTCCTTTTGGTGGAGCGTGAGCTTGCCCAGATCGCTTACCTTGCCGTCGGATTCGATGAGGTTCATGTTCGGCAGAGGCGATTCCGACGGTGTCTCCTCCAGTCGCGACGTGCCGCTCTGCGCCACGACGAGCGCCTGCTTCTTCCACAACGGAAATGCCAGCAGCCGGAACGGGGCCACTTCGGTCGTCGTGTCCAGCCAGATAACGTCGTTGCCGGCCGGCACCTGCGTGATCACGTGGTCGAATTGCGCCGGCGAAGGCACGTCCGCGTCGATCTTTCGCGACGAGTTGATCAACACGGAATTCGCCTGGAATCCGGCGGACTTCAGCATGGTGGCAAGCAGGGTGTTTTTGTCTTTGCAATCGCCGTACTGGTTGGCGAACACGTCCGCGGCAGCGTGCGGCTGATAACGTCCGGTGCCGAAGGACAAACTGACGTAGCGGAAGTTCTTGGCCACGTAATCGTAAAGCGCTTCGATCTTGTCCATATCCGTGGTGCGATCCGCGATCAGCGCCTTGGTTTTGGCCTCAATGTCCGGCGTAGTTGCGCGCCGCTCGCGTTCAAGCGCGGCGTACCACCGGCCGACTTCTTCCCAACTGCCGAATGTCGTCAGTTGAATGTCCGGCTGTTCGTCGTCATGTTTCTTCTTTTTGTTCTTTTTGTTGCGCGACGAAGGACTGAGATCCTGCTCATCGTCGTCGCGCGTCAGGTGGGACGCAGTCCATCGATACACGCGACGCCCACTCTCTTCCGTGACCTTCGGGTCGTGTCCCGACGAGGTCTTCAGCTTGATGGCGCGGTCGCGAGGTACGCTGATCTCGAGTTGTTCGTCGCGAACGATGGCGCGGTCCCAGAAGTTGTACTCCGTCCAGAACTGGCCCGGCGCCAGGGGCGTCTGCAGCACCGCACTGTAGCTGTACTCAAGCGTTTCGCCGGGGCGCAGCGCGGGAACGGTGACATGCTTCTGGTGATAGTCGGTGTACATCGGCGCCTCACGACTGATCGGGGCCGTGAGGTCCTGCACTGCGTCGGCACTGGCCGTCACAACCGAGCCGTCGCTCTTGCGCACGCGAACGTAATTCACATCGAGTTTTTCGTTGGCCGAACTGTAGCCCCACACGAGTTGCCCGAGTTGCTCGACTCCGGCGTCGCTCTGCACGAGGATTCGCGCCGTCACTTCGCGACGCCCGGTGCCATCCTTCTCGAAGCTCATACGTGTGAGCATCTGTTCCACCACGAAAGGCTCGCGCGAGTAGTCGGCCGATTTGGCGGCATCAGCAGCGGCAGAGGCCGGTTCTGCACTGCGAGTGGGTCCCGACTTGGGCTCATGCTTTTCCACTGGCGGAGGCGGTGGCGCAATCTGCGCAATAGCAGGAATGCAGAACAGGCTTAGCAACAGGGCAGCGGAGGCGAAACGTTTCATAGGATCGAAAGGTGTACTACATCAGGGTAGCGCAATCGCGACCGGGATGCGACCCGCGGGAAACTACTCGACCGCGGCAACGCTGTTCATGGTGTAGAGGTTCCTCGCTGCGCTCGGAATGACCAAAACGTCAGAAGGGATGGACACTCACCGCTTCCGTGCACAACAAAGGCCGTGCGCGAGGCACGGCCCTGATCACTTCAGCACAAGGTATCTCGTGCTGCGACCTAACGACGGCGGGCTGTCTTCTTCGCCGCCTTCTTGGCGCCCTTCTTCGCAGGGGCCTTTTTGGCGGCCTTCTTGGCCGACGTTTTCTTCGCGGCCTTCTTAGCCGCCTTCTTGGCCGGCGCTTTCTTCGCTGCCTTCTTGGCCGCCTTCTTCGCAGGAGCCTTCTTTGCCGCCTTTTTCGCGGCCTTCTTAGCTGGGGCCTTCTTGGCCGCCTTCTTTGCCGCCTTCTTTGCAGGACGCTTCTTCGGCGCCGGGGCCTCTTCCTCTTCTTCAGCCTCGGCCTCGGTGGTCGTGGGAGCTTCCGCAATCTCGGGAGCTGCGGGTTCGCCTACTTCCTCTTCTTCCTCTTCTTCTTCGTAATCCTCTTCTTCTTCTAACGGCTCTTCATAAGTACCGGCATCGCCATACTCGTCGGCATCATCGTCGCGACCGTAAAGGGTCTCGTCAAACGTCATGTCTCCTCCTGGCTATCGAGGCGCCGCGCGCCGCTTTATCGGGGACCACAGCAGGAAAACTCCGCACAACAAAACCGGCGCGGATTATAGCACGGCGAGAATGAAGCGGTCAGCGGCGAAGCTATCACGTACTAAACGCGGGAGCGGCCAACACGGATTCACACGGATCAACGTGGACCAGAATGGACTCCTATTGCTGCTTGATCACAAGCACCGAGCCGGCCTTGAGATTGGCCACGTTGTGGTTGTCGCGTTTGAGGGCGCTGACCGTCGTGTTGTAGTCGCTTGCGATGCTGCTCAGTGTCTCACCCCGCTTCACGCGGTGATGAATGACCTCGGAGGTCTCCTTGGCGCCGGCCTTCGTCGATTTCACTTTCTCAGAAGCCCGCTCTTTCGCGGTCTTTGCCTGGGCGGCGCGCTTGTTTTCGGCTCCGTTCTTCTCGCCTGCCGACTCTTTTGCCCTGGCGACGCACACACGCTTGGCTTTCTTACCTTTCCCCTGGGTGGTCCACCTGACGCAGGGAGCAGGGCTATCTTCTTCAGCATCATCAGCTTGCGCTGTCCTGGCGCGCTTTGTAGCGGACGCAGCTGCCTTCTCGGCACGTGCCACGCAGACCCGTTTGGCGTGCTTGCCTTTTCCGCGGGTGGTCCATTTCACGCACGGAGCCGAAGCGCCATCGTCGGAATCCGCACCCTTTGCCGCCCTCAGGCTGCTACGGGAGGAGGCACTGGAAGCCGTCTCGTCGGCCTCAGGCGTCCGGGCCACGGCACGGTGAATCACCAGCACACGGCCAGCCTTTAAGCTGTTTCCTTTCAGCCCGTTCCATCGACGCAGGTCCTCGGTCGGTACGCCGAACTCGTCCGCGACCGAAAGCACCGTGTCACCCCTGCGCACCTTGTACCGCGTGGCCTTCTTGGCGAAAGTCTGCGCTGCCCGCTTGGCCGGGGTTACGGGAATTACCAGGCTCGTACGTACCCCGAGGTCTTCGCCCTCCAGGTTGTTGGCCTCGGTGATGGCCTGCGCCGTGGTGTGGTATTTGTGCGCAATCGTCGCGAGCGTGTCGCCCGGGGCGACCCGGTGATAGTGCCAGGCCACTCGCTTGTCCACCGGAATGGCGACGATCGCCTGTTCGTACGCGGTCTTGGTGCCGATCGGCAGGTGCAGAGCGAACGCTTGGTCCTTGGGCGTGGTCATGCGGACCAGGCTGGGATTAAGTTCCTGCAGGGTTGAAACCGACGAGTCTACGCATTCGGCCACCAGGCGCAGGTCCACCGGATAGTTGACGGTCACCGTGTCATAGACCATCGGCTGCTCGGACCTGAGGCGGTCGAGCCCGTACTGCGCCGGGTTCTTCGACATGATGGTGATGGCCAAAATGATCGGTACGTAGTTGCGCGTTTCAGCCGGCAGCACACCGCGCTTGTACAGCTCCCAGAAATCCGCGTAGCCCGTCCGTTCGACACCGCGCTGGACGGTTCCCGGACCGGAGTTATAGGCTGCCATCGCCAAATACCAGTCGCCGAACTGCTTGTGGAGGTCCTTCAGGTGCCTGGCAGCGGCGCGGGTGGCGCGCTCGGGATCCTGCCGGTCGTCGATCCACCAGTTTCGCCGCAAGCCGTAATCAATACCCCGGCTGTACATGAACTGCCACATGCCGCGGGCGCCGGCGCGCGAAAGCGCCAGCGGGTGGAAGCCCGATTCGGCCTGCGCCAGGTAGATCAGGTCCTGCGGAACGCCCTCTTCCTTCAGGATTCGCGAGATCATGGCGCGATAGCGGCCCGAACGAACGTACCCGTGCTCGAGGAAGTGGCGGCCGCCCTTGGAAAAGTAGCTGATGTAGCTGGCGACCCAGTCATTCAGGGTCAGCGGCAGGTCGGACTGGGTGCTGCGCAGTTCCTCCTCGGCCTTGGCGCGAATGTTGGGATCGACCGGGAACGTGACCTCGTTGGCCTCGTCGATCGGCGCCGGTTCGGATGGCTGCTCGGTGAACCCGTCGCCCTCCTTCAAGGCGATGAGTTCGAGGTTATGCGTGCCTTCGACGATCTTGTCGAATTCGTGCTGCAGCCGGTCGTCGGACGCGACCTCGGGCGGGCCTTGCAGCAGGATGTTGAAGGCGTTGTCGAAGCTCTGTTTGGCGGCTTCAAGGTGCCCGGCGTTATAGTTCGCCTGTCCGGCCTGGTATTCGCGCTCGACCCTGGCGATCAGTGCTTCCACGGGGTCGACCCTGGGAACGATCTTTTCTTTGACCTCGGGGATCGGCGGCTTGGACGTGATCTTGTCGGCCGTCAGCGTAGGGGCCTGCGCGCGCGCCGGCGGCGCAGTGACAGTACGCTTCTTTTCAGTGGTTTCACAGGACGTCAGCAACACGGCTGCGCCCAGTACCGGGATCAATAAGTACGACTTGAGAAGTCCCATCTTCCTCTTGTGGTCCCGGTAAACGCAGCCCCTGGTGCGTTCCGGCAGGGCGTCGCAGATATTCAGCTAGAGCGCTTAAATCGTAATACTCTGGCGCGAGAAGGGTCAATCGAGGGAAATGCCTAAAACCGACTGGCGAGAGCACAGTGGCGAGCAATGTTTTTGATTTCTGATTGTTTTTCTGATTTTGATGTCGTGAAAGCTCCGCAATGCCGCGAGGCGTTTGGGTTTGGTCTTCAAATCAAAAATCACCAATCAAAAATCGCAAATTATTCCAGCGCTTGTTCCAGGTCCTCAACCAGGTCGGCCGCGTGTTCGATCCCGACCGACAGGCGCACCGTGCCCGCCGATACTCCCAGCAGGTCAAGGCGCTTGGACGACAGTCCAACGTGCGATGAAAGAAGGGGGTAGGAGACCGTAGATTCCACACCGCCCAGCGACGGCGCGAGTTGCCAAAGGCGCAGACGGTCGATGAAGCGCTCCGCCGCCTTTCCGCCCCCTTTGGTGTCGAACGACACCATCATCCCGAAATCCTTCATCTGCCTCCTCGCCGCCGCATGGCCTTCACAGTCGGGCAGGCCGGGGAAGTACACTCGGCTCACTTTCGGGTGCTCGCGCAGAATTTCGGCGATGATCGTTGCGTTTCCACACGCGCGCTCCACCCGGAGTTCGAGAGTTTTGAGACCGCGGATGAGCAGGTAAGAGGCGGCCGGGTCGAGGCATCCGCCCGAAAGCTTCATCATCTCCCGTACAGAGGCCATCAACTCGCGCGACCCGACCACGGCGCCGGCTGTCACATCGCTGTGGCCACCGAGATACTTCGTTCCCGAATGCACGGACATGTCAGCGCCCAGCCATAGCGGCTTCTGCAGGATGGGCGTTGCGAACGTGTTGTCGACCACAACGCAAGCCCCATGCTTGCGTCCGATCGCCGCCAGCTCTTCAATGTCTACACAACGCAGGGTGGGGTTCGTCGGCGTTTCCAGAAATAGCATGCGCGTGCGCTTGGTGAAGTACTTCTCGATCGGGTGTGCGCCGTTCTTGTGTGGGGACGGGGCTGTGCCCCGTCCCGCTTTGCCTATGTAGGGACGGGTCTTCGACCCGTCCTCGCCGGCTCTGAGACCCGGCGCTACAAGGCCGTTGTCGCGGCACATGTCCTGATACGGCACAAACACCGTCTTCACCCCGAAGCGCTCGAAAACCTTTTCGAAAAGACTGAGCGTGCCGCCATAGATGTCCAGCATCGAGACGATCTCGTCCCCGGCCTTGCAGACGGCCAGCACGGCGCAGAGGATTGCCGCCATGCCGCTGGCTGTCACGACGCAGTCTTCGCCACCCTCCAGTGCCGCAATCTTCTCCTCGGCCACCCGGGTTGTCGGATTGCCGAACCGGGTATACATGTACGCCGACGATTTCTTCTCGGCTACGCGCCGCATCTCGTTCACGCCGTCGAGCACGAACACCGACGCATGCACTACATCCGTCGTGATGGGCCCATTCGTCCCATGCCGCTCCTCGCCCGCATGAACACACAACGTATCGTCTTCGCGCACAGTACGCTTGGCCACAATCGCCTCCTGGAGTGAAAAAAGGGATTTTACCGTACACGCACCGGCGGCATCTTGAAGGGTAAGCTGGCCGATCTATTCGAAGTCGTCACAGCAACGTGCCCCTGAGAATGACGTGAGCGATAGTGAAATAGATGATCAGGCCTGAAACGTCCACCAGGGTGGCGACGAAAGGCGCGGAACTGGTGGCGGGGTCAAAGCCGAAACGGCGCATTAGAAACGGGAGCATGCTTCCGGCAATAGTTCCGAACAACACCACACCTATGAGACTGCACCAGACCGTGAGTGCGACCAGCACATAGTGCTCGCCGTAATCCGTCAAGTGCATGCGCTGCCACAAAAACACGCGCACGAAGCCGATCGCGCCCAGTGCCGTTCCGAGCAGAAGGCCCGACAGCAACTCCCGCCGGAATACCCGGAACCAGTCACGCAAGCGAACCTCCTGCAGCGCGAGGGAGCGGATGATCAACGACGCGGCCTGCGAACCGGAATTACCTCCGCTGCTGATGATCAGCGGAATGAATAGTGCGAGGACCAACGCCGCAGCAATCTCCTGCTCGAAGTGACTCATTACAGTCGCGGTGAGCATCTCGCCCAGGAACAGCGCCGAGAGCCAGCCTCCGCGCTTCCTCACCATCGACAGCAAGCCGACCTGAAGGTATGGCGCGTCAAGAACCTCCATGCCGCCCATCTTCTGGATGTCCTCCGTAGCTTCCTCCTCAGCTACATCGAGCACGTCATCAACCGTCACGATTCCGACCAGTATGCCCTCGGTGCTTACGACAGGGAGAACACGCAAATCGTAGTGCTGAACCGTGCGAACTGCCGTTTCGCGGTCCTGGTCTGCCTGAATTGACTGCACATCTTCATCCATCACTTCCGCGACCGGAGATTGCGGGTCGGCAAGGATCAGCCGCCTGATATCCACAGTCCCGATGAGGAGTCCACCCCGCTGTGTCACGTAGACCACATCGATCGTCTCGCTGCTGCGAGCGAAAGTGCGGATGTGCTCCAGCGATTGCACCACAGTCCATTCGGGCCGCAAGGCCACGTAGTCGGGCGTCATCAGGCGACCGACGCTGTTCTCCGGATAGCCCAGCAGATAGACGGCTTCGCGCAGGTCTTCGGGGCTCAACAGGTTCAGAAGACGCCTCGTCACGTTGCCCGGCAGTTCCGCGAGAACGTCCGTCCTGTCGTCCGGCGAAAGGTTGGACAGCAGTTGGCGCGTTTCCTCGTCTGTCAATTCCTTGAGCAGGGCGTCGCGTGGTCCGCTCTCCAGGTATGCGAAGGCCTCAGCCGCGAGTTCACGAGGCAGGATGCGGAACAGAAGCACTCGGTTAGCCTTGTCCAACTCCAGTAGGAGGTCCGCAAGCTCCGGTGCAGGCATCTCGACTGCGCGATCACGAATTTCGTTCCAGCGTCGCGCCTCGATCATCTGCTCCATCTCGGATTTCAGCTCAGCCATGTGCATAGACACTCTGTTCGTCAGCGCAGGACGGTCATTCGGATCATTGCGAGTGAGGCTTCCGCTCCGCAAACATAGAGCAGAATGGCTCCTTGTCGAAGCTCGACAGTCGATTTCCGAGCAAACTTGCTGTGATGAGTGGTTGTTTATTTAAAGTGGGCTGCGGTGGATTGAATGCAGCCCACTGATTCAGGTTGTCAGAAGTCGGGTTTCAGTGCCTGAAATGCCTCACTCCGGTGAACACCATGGCCAGCCCAAACTGATTCGCCGTCGCGATCACGTCCTCATCGCGCACCGAACCACCCGGTTGAATGACCGCCGTTGCTCCGGCTTTTGCGACTTCCTCCACTCCGTCCGGGAAGGGGAAGAACGCATCGGATGCGACCACGCATCCATTTAACGGCAGAACGGCTTTCATGGCGCCGATCTTGGCGGAATCTACGCGGCTCATCTGGCCGGCGCCCACGCCGATCCCCCGCCCATCTTTGGCATAGAGGATGGCGTTCGACTTCACGTGCTTGCATACTTTCCAGGCGAACAGCAGATCGCGCATCTCGCCCTCACTCGGCTTTCGCTCGGTGACGACCTTCAGACTCGCCGGATCGAGTTGATGCAGGTCATTGTCCTGCACCAGTACGCCGCCGCTCACCGCCTTCAGCACGTATTTCATTGGCGCCGGACGCACCGCCACCAGCCTCAAGTCCTTGCGCTTCGCGAACCGCGCCTGCGCTGCCTCGTCGAACGATGGCGCCGCGATGCACTCAATGAAGAGCGCCACGCCGTTGTGACGTAATCCGGCGATGGCTTCTGCCGTCGGCCCGTCAACTGGCCGGTTCAGCGCGATCACGCCGCCGAACGCCGAGAGCGGATCGCATTCGAACGCCCGCTGGAACGCCTCGACCAAATCCACACCGACCGCGCTGCCGCACGGGTTCGTGTGCTTGATGATGGCGCAGAACGGCTCCGTGAACTCCTGCGCCAGGTCCCACGCGGCCTGCATGTCGACGATGTTGTTGTAGGAGAGTTCCTTGCCCTGCAGCTGTTTGCCGTTGGCGATGCCCAGTCCTGACTTGTCGCTGTAGAGCGCCGCGCGCTGATGCGGGTTTTCACCGTAGCGCAGGTCCTGCAGCTTCTCGTAGCGCAATCGCAGTGTTTGCGGAAACCCGGTATCCGGGCCCAGTTGCAGGTCGCCGTCTTCGTGTACCCGCTCGAGTGTGGAGGCGATCGCCGAGTCGTAAGCGGCGGTCGTGGCAAAAGCTTTCTTGGCCAGACGCCAGTTGGTGCTCTTGGAAAGCGAGCCGCCGGTTGCGGCCATCTCTTCGGCAATGGCGTCGTAGTCGTCGGGTGAAGTCACGATGGCGACATCCTGAAAATTCTTCGCCGCCGACCGGATCATGGACGGTCCGCCGATATCGATGTTCTCGATGATCTCCTGAAACTCCACCCCGGGCTTGGCCGCCGTCTTCTCGAACGCATACAGATTGACCACGACCATGTCGATGGGCTTGATTTCGTGTTCGCCCACGGCCGCGACATGTGCCGGATTCGAACGCATGTGGAGAATGCCGCCATGCACCTTCGGGTGCAGCGTTTTCACGCGCCCGTCCAGCATCTCGGGGAAGCCGGTCAGCTCGGAGATGTCCATGACGGCAACACCCGAGTCGCGCAGCAACTTGGCTGTTCCACCCGTAGACACAAGTTCCACGCCCATGCCGGCCAGCTTGCGGGCGAAATCGACCAGTCCAGTTTTGTCGGTAACGGAGAGAATGGCGCGCTTAATCATAGTTTCTGGTTTCTAGTTTCGGGTTTCTGGTTGTTGCGGATCACCCATCGATTGCACCAGCCGATGGAGCATGCGACTCGTGTCACCCGATAAACTTAACAGTTCTCGCAAGAGTTCGTCTTTGAGGAAACCTAAGTTTCTGGCGATGTATGCCTGAGTCTCAAGTTCGAGTAGTGAGCCGCGGGCCTGTCCTAAAAAATGTCTGAAATCTCGTTTCGTCAGTCGACCCTGTCCTTCAGCAATGTTACTTGGAACCGATACTGCCGCCCGACGCATCTGGAGCGTCAAGCCGTAAACTTCAGCTTTTGGAAAAGACTGCGTAGCTCGATAAACGGCCGTAACCAGATCGATCGACTTTGCCAGACTCGCAAATCACGATACGAACAGCTCATTCAGGATTCTCCTGCGAGGGTGTCTTTGATACCCAACGCTAAACCCGTTATGAGCCGGACCGTGAATCAAAGAGGTTGTTGTTCCGAATTCAGAAACCAGAAACGAGAAACCAGAAACTAGCTCTTCGCCCTCGCCTTCAGCGCAACACGGCCCTTTTCGACTTCGACCCTGTACTCCACGTTATCGCACTGGCATTCTTTTTGTATCTGTTCGGTCTTCTTCTTGAGGAAAGAGAGGAAGGATTCAAAGCTGCCGGATGGCCTCGCGTCGCCAGCGGCGGTCCGCGCTGTCGCCAACGCCTCGAACAACTTCTGAACGTTGTCCCGCTCCATCTCCGGATGTCGGCACTCGATCGCGAACGGCTCCGCTTCGTGCTGGCCCCGTTTGTTTTTGCGGCTTAGCGCGGCCGCTGCCGCGTGCTCCTCCTCGGTGCGCAATCCCTGGATGGCGAGTTGAGCATCCTGCGGGCGCCGGTATCCTTCCTCGCGCACCCTGAGTTTCTGTCGCCAAAGGTCGCTCATGATGGCGTAACGCTGCGCGATGCTGTTGTAGCGAAATCGTTGTTCGAAGCTGAGTTTCTGCGTGTCGGCGTAGCGCTTCATCAGCGACTGCACGCGCCACTCAGTGTCCAGCGGCGGCTTTTTCGACCCCCCGCCGAAGTACACGTCGTATTCCACCTTCAGGCGCCGCAAGGCGTCATCCAGCAGATTCAGTTCTTCCTCAACGGTCAAGAATCAGCCTCGCACCATTCAAGATAGGTAATCAGCAGCACTGCTTTACGCGAACAGGATACTCGCCGGGATTCTGCTTGGGAACCCGGATGACAGAGCGGCAATATAGCACGCCGGTTCGACCGCGCAAGTTACGCATGACATGCCCTGTCGTCGCCCCGTCCGCCTCGCAAGCCGAACAGCGCGGCGCGAGGGTGAGGTACCCCAGTTCCACTCACGTCGGCTCTGCCCTCGGCTGCTGGTCTGCCCCGAGTTCCACAAACTGAGACCCGCGCGCGCTACGTACCAACCCCGCATCCCGCTGCCAACATCCCAAGCAGAAGGGTGAGTACAAAGGCCTGGTCGGGCTAGAATCTCATATGCGCTGGAAAGGGCTGAGCCTCGGCACGAAAAAAATCCGGGTCGTCATCGCAGACGACCACGCCATTCTGCTTGAATCCCTGTCAGCATTGCTTGCAAGTCAACCGGACATCGAAGTCGTCGGCAAAGCGGTCAGCGGTACGCAGGCCCTTGAAATGGTTCAGCAGCAGCGGCCGGATGTTCTCGTTCTCGACCTCTTCATGCCCGACGGTGACGGCTTCGACGTGCTGCGCACGCTCGAGCGCGCCGAAACCCGCGTGTCGGCCGTCGTCCTCACCGGTTCGGAAAGCCAGCTTGACTATGTTCAGGTAGTAAAACTCGGGGCCCGCGGACTGGTGCTCAAAGGCGATACCCCCGAAAAGCTGTTTGCAGCGGTGCGTACGGTTGCGGGCGGCGACCTCGCGTTTTCCAACGAGATTGCCAACCAGGTCGTGAGTGCCATGGCCACCGAACCGCGCCCGGAACCGACCTCGCTTGCGCGTTTATCAGAACGAGAACGCCAGATCGCGTTCCTCGTCGCCCGCGGTTTGAAGAACAAAGACATCGCTGGCGAACTGACGATCAGCGAGAACACTGTGAAGCGCCATCTTCAGAGCATCTTTAACAAGACGGGTACCCGCGACCGCCTCGAACTCGCCGTGCTCGCTGTGACGGAGATGAGCAAAGCCGCGTAACTGATTGGGACAGGTCCAGACGCGCCAGCCACGTCGTTTTCCCAGACATCACCTGTCTCAGCCTGACCTCACTGCTTGAGTCCGGCAGCCGTGATGTTGATCCGAACTACTTGACCGGGCCTGCCGATGCAGCGGCGTTGAGGCGGTTCAGTTCGGCGCGGACTTTGTCGGCCTGTGGTGAATCGGGGCTTTCCTTCAGAAAGACTTCGAATTCGGCACGAGCGTCAGCGATCTTGTTCTCCGCGGCGTAGGCACTGCCGGCCACGAGGTGCGCCGTGGCGAACTTTTTGTGCTCCTGTGAATGGACCTTGTGCGCGTACTTGATTGCCTCGTCGTAGTTGCCGACATCGAGTTGCGCCCTGCTCATCAGAAAAAGGAATTCGCTGCTGGTGGGATCGGTTGAGAGCGCGCGCTCGAGCATGGGGATAGCTTCAGCAGGTTTCTTGTCGAGCAGCTTGAGACGGGCCAGGTTAGCGTGTGCGCTGGCCAGTTGGGGGTCGGCTTCGACCGCTTTCTCAAAGGACGCGCGTGCCTGCTCGGGGTTGTTATCGCGCATGTAAGCGGCGCCCATGTTGTTATAGGCAAGCCCGTATTTGGGGTAGATCTTAACGGCTTTTTCGAAGTGTTCGAGCGCTTTCCCGCTGTCGCCTGCCACCAGCGCGTTGTTGCCCTTCTCGAATTCCTTTTTCGCCTTGTCGGGCGCGTTGAGTTCCGACGCCGATACCATGGGCTGCGTCGAGACGACGGCATTCTTTTCATCCGCTTCCGGTTTCACATGCACCCACTGCATGCGATTACCGCCAAACTGGTCGAGGTAGAAGGAGTCTGTTGTCGTGTCCTCCACTCCCGCGCCACGTATACGGATCCTGTAGCTGCCGGCATGGATCGTATTGAACGTGACCTCGCCTTCTGAGTTCGTGAAATAAGAGGTAATAGTATTGCCGGCTGGTGCGAGCAGCATGACTTCTACGTGCTGCCCTACTGGTCGCTCATCCGGTAGCACTACCTTGATGACCAGCGGAACAGGTTGGTCACCGATTCCCGAGCTGCCAGGAAAGCTGAGCCCGCCTCCCGGACGCGAACTGTTGTTGCCGGGGCCGGGTTGAGGCGAAGAAGACGGGTGACCAGGCGTCTTGGTCTGGGCAGAGAGGACCGGGGCGGCGGCGATGGCAACGATGAGAACCAATACGAGGGCAAGAACGGCAACAGCTCGGTGGGACATGCGGCCTCACTTCGCGGTGAAAAGGCGCCTCCGCTCAGGTAGCAGCCCGGAAAATTCCGGGGAGGCGGCTCGCGCAGGCGTCGGCGCGTGCCGCTGGTTTCAACTTGATGCTCAATCTGAACTTCGAGATACGGTGGAAAGGGGTTTTTCTGGAAAGAAGCGGGAGTTGTCCAAAGCAGGACAGAGTTCCTGAAAACGTGCGGCGCACTGGAAGATGCGGACTGGGAACTAGAGGAGGACCACTAAGCCGTGAAGACTCATCCAGATGCGCACGATTTGAAACAGCACGATGAAGGCGCCGAGCGAGAAGTAAATGGTGCGCCCCAACTCGGTGGTGGGGGCCGCCGGGACGGGAACTCCGCGCTGGCGGAAGATCAGGACGAGCGAGCGTTCCTGTTCCAGCATAAAGTCGGCGATCCGCCGGTGGAACAACATGATCGTCAGTCCGATGACGATCTTGGAAAACTCGGTCAGCATACCAGCCATGCTATCCAGAGCTGCCGGACGGCTCAATCGGGAAGACGCCTTAACCCGGTACTTAGCAAGTCCAGTCCGCTGTTTTGTTTGCTACAATTTACGTGAGCCCATGCATCCCGACCTGCAACGACTGCTGGAACTGCAAAAAACCGACATCGAAATCGCTCGCCTGCAATCGGAGATCGCCGCGCTGCCCAAGCGGGTTGCGGAGATCGAAACTAAGCTGGCCGGTCACATTGCTGGAGTCGAGAAGGCCAAGAGCTCCGCGAAAGCGAACGAGCAGAACCGCCGCAAGTACGAAAGCGAGATCCAGACGCTGCAGCAGAAGATCTCGAAGTACCGCGACCAAATGCTCGCGGTG
This sequence comes from Acidobacteriota bacterium, assembly GCA_023441255.1. Classification (GTDB taxonomy): domain Bacteria; phylum Acidobacteriota; class Terriglobia; order Terriglobales; family Acidobacteriaceae; genus JAEZPW01. The sequence continues at coordinate 6,659 of JAEZPW010000075.1, read as the reverse complement.
AAGACCAACGACGAATACCGGGCGCTGGGTAACGAAATCAAGTTCGCCGAGGACGGCATCAGGGGCTTCGAAGACAAGATTCTGGAATGCATGCTGGCCGCCGAAGACCTGGACCGGGACATCAAGGCGGCCGAAAAGGAACTCGCAGTCGAGCGCGCGGACGTCGAGAAGGAAAAGAGCCACGCGCGCGAACGGACCGCCGAAGACGAAAAAGCCGTCGGCGAACTGGCGCCGAAACGCGCCGAACTGCGTGGCGGCATCAGTGAAGATTCCCTGCGCCACTACGACCGCGTGATGAAGCAGCGTGGGTCCGGCATTGCGGAAGTGCTCGACGGCATTTGCCAGGGCTGCCGCGTGATGCTGCGGCCCCAGGTCTACAACGAAGTACTGTCGGGCGAATATATCCGCTACTGCGATTCGTGCGGCCGCATCCTGTGGCACGACCCGAGCAAAGTTGTGGCGCCGGAAGCGAAGCCAGAAGCGAAGAAGACGGCGGCCGTTGCTACCCCATCCGATCCCCCGGAGTCTGCGGAGTAACAAGATCTCGTTCGTGATGTTGCCGACGGCTGCACCCGGCGGCCCGACAGACACTGGACCGTAGGGATTCCTCGCAGCGCTCGGAATGACAACTTCTTCAAGTCCACCCGAACGCTTTTCCACGCCAGCAGTACTCGTTCGCTTCTACGCCTACATCAGCAACTCGTTCGTGCGTCGCGCGATGGGGTGCTGCATCTCGGCCAGGTCGTTCTTGACCATGTTGAGGCCGAAAACGCATTGTTCGAACTGCGAGGCCAGCTTGGCGAAAAGCGGCGCGACCTTGGCGTACTCGAAATGCTCGAACTTCGAGACGATGTAATAGCTCTCCTTGCCGGCCTTCATGAAATCGACGAAGCCTTCCAGTCGCTGGCGCCGCAGCCGCAGGCGGTTGACGCTCTCGGGCAACATGCCGGTAAAGAATAATGTGTAGTCGCCGATGTGCTTGCGCACCTGGCGTTCGCGATCGAACGACGGCGCCGGTCCATAAACAGGATCGGCTTCGAGCAGCATTTCGCCGACGTCGTGCAGCGGACGCCCGCCGGCGTCGCGGATCTTGTAGAGGTTCTCGCATTCGCAGAACTCGGTAAGCATGTTGGCAACGTAGTCGCTCACTTCGCGATCGCGAACGCCAACGTCTTCCGAGAAGTGGAACCGAACCAGTTCCAGGAATAGCTGTTGCAGCGGATGGCCGTCAGGTATCATGCGGGGCCCGTTTCTCCCTTGTGCCACGGCGCGGGTCGGCGCCAGTGGCGCGTATTCTCCCTTGATCGAAGGCACCGCCGCGACGTCACCTGCGGCTTGCGACTTTCGATTTCCATTACATAGTTAGACCGTGCAGGATTGGTATTTGGTTTGTTTCAGCAACGCTTGGGACCGCGAATTTAGCAGCCAACCCGCGCACGTGCCAGCAGAGACGGTGATCGCAGACCTCAGATCGGATGAGGTCAGATCTGCGATCGCCGAAATTCGGACAGGGCGCAGTGGCATCCCGAGGCGAGCTTGACAATGTGCAGCGTCAAGCGGAGGCGAGTACAATGTTCGCCCGGAGGTGAGGCCATGGGACGACAGAACATTTCCTCGGGCACACCTTGGGAGCCGGTTGTCGGCTACTCGCGCGCTGTGCGGGTGGGAAACCATGTGTTCGTTGCGGGAACCACGGCGACCGGAACGAACGGCAAAATCGTTGGCATAGGCGATGCCGAAATGCAGGCCCGGCAGACGTTCAAGAACATTGAGACCGCACTCGCCAAGGCAGGCGCCACCCTGCGAGACGTAGTGCGGACGCGCATCTTCCTGACCAACATTGCCGATTGGAAGAAAGTGGGCAGGGTTCACGGCGAGATATTTCACGATATCTGCCCGGCTTGCTCGATGGTGGAGATCGTCGCGCTGATCAACGGCGACATGCTGGTCGAGATCGAAGTGGACGCGATAGTGAACAGCTAGTCATTGCAGATTGCCGATTTCAGATTGCAGATTGAAGTTTGTCAGGCGCTGACCGGTAACCGGCAGCGCCGCAGCGGGCGAACTGCTCTCAATCTGAAATCAACAATCTGAAATCTGCAATTTATCGGGGCTTTCGCATGAGACAACTGACTGCGGTACTGTTTTTGTTCGCGTTGGTGAGTGTTGTTGTTGCGCAGGATAACCCGGTTCAGGGTCGTCCTATGCCTGCGCCGAAACCGGCGGCGCAGGTTTGGGTGATTAAGGCGGGTACGCTTGTCGATCCACGCGAGAACGCTCCGCTGCACAACCAAACGATCGTCGTGCGTGGCAACAGGATCGAAAGCGTCGGAGGCGGGGCGGTCCCTGCTGGCGCGAAGGTAATCGACCTCTCGCGCGCGACGGTGCTGCCCGGCATGATCGAGTCACACACGCACATTTTCCTGCAGGGCGAAGATCCGGCCGAGGGCGGATGGAACGGCAATCTTCTTTATCAGCCCCTTTCCATGCGGGCGGTGCGCGCGGGCGTTGCGGCGAAGGACGGCCTGCTGCAGGGCTTCACTACCATCCGTGACATGGGAACGGAGGGCGCGGGTTACGGCGACGTGGGCATCAAGGAGTCGATCAACCTGGGCTACATACCGGGGCCGCGCATGTGGACCTCGGGAACGGCCATTTCGACCACGGGCGGCTATGGCATCGCAGACTTCTCGCCGGACGTGGATGACATGCTGCCCAAGGGCGTGACGCTCTTCGACGGTCCGGTGCAGGGAAGGAAAGTCGCCCGCGACATGCTGGCCAAAGGGGTCGACTTCCTGAAGGTCTATATGACCTACCGCTCGCACGTGGACAAGAAGGGCGCGCTGATATCCGATCCGACGCTCACAGTGGAAGAACTTAAAGCTATCGCCCACGAAGCGCACTCGCGGGGGAAAATGGTCGCGTGCCATGCTTATGGCGGCGAAGGACTGCATCGCGGGCTGGATGGCGGGTGCGACTCGATCGAGCATGGTCTCGACCTCGACGACAACGCCATCGCGCAAATGAAGCGACAGGGAACCTGGTACTGCCCCACGCTCACGGCCTACTACTACTGGAACGCACCGGCCAACACCTCGGCCGGACAGCGCGACCTCGCGCGGGTGAAGCTGCACGAAGTCTCGTTCAAGAAGGCGTACAAGGCGGGCATTCGCATCGTCTTCGGCACGGACGTGGGCGCGTTCCGGTGGACCGATTCGATCGCGCAGGAATTCCCGCGCATGGTGGAGCTGGGGATGTCGCCGATGGACGCCATCCGCACGGCGACCGTGAACCCGGCCGAGATGCTGAAAGCGCAGGGTGAAATCGGCGTGATCGCGCCCGGCGCGTACGCCGACATCATAGCCGTCGCAGGAGATCCGCTGACGGACGTCAAGCAGCTGCAGCAGGTGAAGTTCGTGATGAAGGACGGGGTGGTTTACAAGAACGAGTTCTAAAGAATCGGGCCATCTCGCCATCGGGTCATTTCTCATCAATAACGCATTCATCCTGAGCGAAGCGAAGGATCTATGCATTTTGCACGCATTATCGATGCTGCATGCGAAATGCATAGATCCTTCACTTCGCGCCTGCGGCGCTCCGTTCAGGATGAATACATATCCTGTGCGATGACCCGATGGCGAGATGGCGAGAGGACCCGATTCTTATTCCGCTTTTTGCAGCTCGGGTGAGACGCTAATCTCGCCGGCTGTGACGGTCATGGTGCGCTGCCAGTCTTTGAAGCCGGCCTTCTTGATGGCAATCATGTGTTCGCCGGGTTCCAGCTGCAGGACGGAAGGCGTGCTGCCCACGAATTTGCCGTCAATCTCGATTTCGGCGCCGACCGGATTCGAGGCGATGGTGACGCGTCCTCCCATCTCAGGCGGGCGAACGGCGGCGCCGCCACGAGGCTTCGGAAGATTTCCGTTGGGCGATTCGCCGGCTTCACGGTTGCGCGCAGCCGAGCGATATTTGTGGCCGTTAGCGTTCCAGTCCTTAATGATAGCGCCGCAGGCGTCCTGGACGGCATTGCCCAGCAGCCGGGTGGAGCGGCTCAGAATGCTGTCGCCATCGTGATTGAAGACGGCGATCTTGTTGTCGCGCAATACCAGGCTCTTGCCGCCCTCATGGTCGAGCAGCACCACATAATCGGCTCTTGAGGGGATGTTATTGACCGTGACCTGCGGACAGCGCTGACCGAAGGTCTTGATGATCTCGGCGGTCTGCGGGCGCGCGCCACCACCGGAAGCTCCCCCGAACGCGTCGTCGGTGCCGCCGAAACCGCCGCCGACTTCCCACGACTTGCTGTCTGTGACGTAAATGCGCGGGTTCTGCGCCGCGCCTACCGAAACCACACAGAGGACAACCAGAACCACGCAGATAGTAATGCGCATAATGCCCTCCCCCGAACTCCCAGTTTGGTGAACACGGGAATTCGTGATGAGTTGCGTCAGTTACCCAAGTCATGCGTTGACTCTTTTCAGCAGGAACTCTGGATGGTAAATTGCCGTGACCGACTTCAAGCAGTTATTGCGAGCAGCAAGCACAAATATAGGGGGAGAACCATGAGGAGAGTTGTGTTAGTCGCAGTTGTTTGCATCTGCATGATGTGTGCAGGCCCGGCTTTTGCGCAGCACAAGGCCATGACGAATCAGGACGTGATCGACATGGTTGGATTTGGGCTTGGTGATGACGTCGTCATCGAAAAGATTCGGACTGCCGAAGCTACGTCCTTTGACACGAGTCTGGACGGGCTGAAGGCTCTGAAAGCCGCGAAGGTATCCGATGCGGTTATCAAGGTAGTGGTCAACCCGAAGGCTGGGGCGGTTGCGACAACTGCTGCCAGTCTGGCGAGCGAATGGCCTGAAGAGGTCGGCGTTTACGCCTACGTGAAGGGCAAACTTGTGGAAGTGACGCCTGAAATCGTGAACTGGCGGAGCGGCGGCGTGCTCAAAAGCATGGCCACCGGCGGCCTGACGAAGGGACACGTGAACGGCTCCATTCGCGAGGGCAAGAGCCCGCTTCAGACCACGCCTCCGGTTGAGTTCATCATCAAGACCCCGGAAGGGACGTCCGTCGCCGAATACCAGCTGCTGAAACTGGACGCGAAGAGCGATCGTCGCGAGTTCCGCGCAATTACTGGCGGCATCATTCACATGAGCGGCGGCGCCGACAAAAACGCGGTCGACTTCAAGTTCGATAAGGTCGCATCGCGCACATTCAAAGTGAAGATCGAGAACATCGGGAAGGGTGAATACGGTTTCCTTCCGCCCGGTGTGAACAGCCAGAGCATGGCGAGCGGCGGAAAGATCTACACGTTCGGCATCATGGAATAGCAGTCACGAATCGCAAATACTGGGGGGAGCGCATTCAGGTCGCGCTCCCTTTTTCGTGTCCGGTCCGTCCTGCCCGATCGCACCCTTCGCCATTCGAATCGCAACCTTAATCCGCAGCAGCTAACTCCCGGTCTAGATGAACGCTTGACAACTCTCCAGCTCTCAATTTGTTAGAATTTAAGGAGTTCCACACGAGGCTGACTGATGAATTACCCCGTCACGCGTCTTCGTCGCCTGCGCCAGAGCGAGGCGATGCGCTCCTTCGTTCGCGAAACCCGGCTTACCCCCGCAGGCTTCATTTACCCGCTATTTGTGTGCCCCGGCGAGGGCGTGCGCAAGGAAGTGCGCTCCATGCCCGGGGTTTACAACCTGAGCGTGGACGAGGCCGTAAAGGAAGCGCGCGAAGTGAAGTCGCTCGGCATTCCGGCGGTCATCCTGTTCGGTTTGCCCGAAACGAAGGATGAAAAGGCTACGGGGGCGTGGATCGACGATGGCATCGTGCAGCAGGCAACGAGGGCTATCAAGCGCGAAGTCCCGGGCCTGATGGTGGTGGGCGACGTCTGCCTGTGCGAATACATGTCGCACGGACACTGCGGCATCATCAAGCCGGTGGCGCAGCCGGGAACGCCGAAAGTGGTTGTGACCGAGCGCGCGAAGCTTGGGGAGGCCATGGCGGCGGCAACGGCTGTCGCAACGGAATATGAAATCGTCAACGACGCCACGCTGGATATCCTGGCCAAGACAGCGGTTTCACAGGCTCGCGCCGGCATGGACATCATCGCCCCATCAGACATGATGGATGGCCGTGTCGAAGCGATACGCGACGCGCTTGATGATGCGGGCTTCATCAATGTGCCCATCATGAGTTACGCCGCCAAGTTCGCCAGCGGCTTCTATGGCCCGTTCCGCGAGGCTGCGGACTCAGCGCCCGCGTTTGGCGACCGCCGCTCCTACCAGATGGATCCGGCCAACATGCGAGAGGCCATGCGCGAGATTGAACTCGACATCGCCGAGGGAGCCGACATGATCATGGTCAAGCCGGCACTGCCCTACCTCGACGTCATCCACGAAGCGCGTCAGCGATTCGACCTGCCTCTGGCCGCCTATCAGGTTTCCGGCGAGTACGCCATGATCGAGGCTGCTGCCCGCAATGGCTGGATCGACCGCGAGCGCGTCATGCTGGAATCGCTGACGTCGATTCAACGCGCGGGAGCCGAGATCATTCTGACCTACTTCGCAAAGGATGTGGCTAAACTGCTGGGCTAGAGCCGCGCTCGTGTAGCGCCCGGGGTCCGCCCCGGCGCGGGGGGGGGGGGGGCCCCGCCC
>JAEZPW010000065.1 GCA_023441255.1 Acidobacteriota bacterium | reverse complement strand
GACCCTTACGGGTACGAGCGTTCGTGTGGGTGCGCTGCCCACGAACCGGCAGGTTGCGACGATGACGATACCCACGGTACGAGCCGATTTCGATCAGCCGCTTGATGTGCATCGAGATGTCTTTGCGCAGGTCGCCTTCGACCAGGCCTTCCGACTCGATGACCTGACGAATGCGATTAACTTCGTCTTCGCTCAGGTCCTGCACCTTCTTTTCGCCGTCCACATTGGCCGAGGCCAGAATGGTTGCGGCGCGCGGGTGACCGATACCGTAGATGTAGGTCAGCGCAATCCTCGTGTGTTTGTTGCGCGGCAGATCTACGCCTGCAATACGTGCCATTTATTACACCCCTAGTCCTTGGTCGTTGGTCCTTGGCCGTTGGAAAACCGCTCATCGCGAAAGTACTGCGCGAACGACCAACGACTAACAACTAACGACTGCTCTTATCCCTGACGCTGCTTATGCTTCGCATTTTCGCAGATCACACGCACCACCCCGCGGCGGCGGATGACCTTGCACTTGTCACAAATCTTCTTTACAGATGCCCGTACTTTCATGATCCTCAGTTCCCAGCTTTCAGTCTCAGCGAGCGGTCAGCCCGCAAATATCGCGGCGCTACCCGCGAGATCCTTCGCGCCAAGGCGCTCAGGATGACGGCTGCGCGCTCGAACGCCCGCAAACCGCCGTCACTTGTATCTGTACACGATCCGGCCGCGGTTCAGGTCGTAAGGCGATAGTTCCACCGCGACCCGATCGCCGGGAAGGATACGGATGAAGTTCTTGCGCATCTTGCCGGAAACGTGGGCCAGGACTTCATGGCCATTCTCCAGCTTGACCCTGAACATCGCATTCGGCAGTGGTTCTTCAACGACTGCCATTACTTCAATCGCGTCTTCCTTGCTCATGCACTCCTTGTGTACAAAGGCTGTCAGTTTTCACTTAACAGTTCTCTCTAAAACTGCCCTGACATCCTGAACCTCGTTCCCGGTTGCGGCTCAATCTCGATTTCACTTCGGACTGACAACTGAGAACCTGTTGCTACTGCGTCAAAATCACCGGACCTTCCGCGGTCACGGCTACGCAATGCTCAAAATGCGCGCTATAGCTGCCGTCCTGCGTAACGGCGGTCCATTTGTCTTCCAGCAGCATGGCATCAGCTTTGCCGGCGTTCACCATGGGCTCAATCGCAATCACCATTCCTTCGCGCAGCTTTGGGCCGTGGCCCGATGTACCGTAATTCGGTACTTGTGGCTCTTCGTGCAAGCGCGTTCCGATACCGTGGCCTACAAATTCACGTACCACGCTGAATCCAGCTGCTTCCACCCACTGCTGAACGGCAGAACCGACGTCACCGATCGTGTTGCCGAGTCTAGCCGCGTCGATGCCCCTGTAAAGCGACTCTTCGGTCACCTTGAGCAACCTGCCAAGTTCGGGTGATATTCCCTGCCCGACAGGAACGGTCACCGCGGAATCTCCGTAGTAGCCGTCGAGAATCACGCCGCAATCAATTGATACGATATCCCCGCCCTTAAGTACCCGCTTTTCTGACGGGATACCGTGGACAATCTCCTGGTTCACTGACGTACACAGCACACATGGATAATCGTAATACCCTTTGAACGCCGGCTTTGCACCCGAATCGCGGATCATCTTGTCCGCTGCACGCTCCAAGTCCATGGTAGTCATGCCGGGCTGAACCATGTCCCGAAGCGAGTCAAGCACCTGCCGTACGATGTGCCCGGACCGGCGCATCTTCTCGATTTCGGCCGGGGACTTACAGACGATCGCCATGTTCTAGCATTTCCAGCGTGTCATTCGTGACGGCGTCCACATCACGGTCGCCATCGATGACGCGCAAACGCCCCTTCGCCTTGTAATACTCGGTAAGGGGCAGCGTCTTGCGTTCGTACTCTTTCAAACGCTCGGATACCACCTTTTCGTCGTCATCCTTCCGCAGGACCAGCTTGGAGCCGTCCACATCGCAAGTATCGGCAACGCGGGGAGGCTGGAAATACACGTTGTAAATCCGCCCGCAGGTGGGACAAGAACGTCGTCCGGTGAGCCGTCGCAGCAGACTATTATAGTCGACCGCGTATTCAATCACAATCGGCGGCAGCTTGGAACAGTGCTGATTTTCAAAGAGCTTACCGGAAAGATATCCGTCAAGCCACTCGGCCTGGGAAACGGTGCGCGGAAATCCGTCCAAGATGAAACCGCGGGCGCAATCCGATTCGACCAGCCGGGCCGCGACCATGTCGCAAACCAGGGCGTCCGGAACCAGTTCCCCGGACTCCATGATGGCCTTTGCCTTCTTGCCCAGCTCGGTACCGGCAGCGACGTTAGCGCGCAGGATATCGCCGGTCGAAATCTGCGGTATACCGTAGGTCTCGGCGATTTTCTTGGCCTGGGTTCCCTTGCCGGCGCCCGGAGGTCCCAGCAAAATCAGCGGGCCGATTGCACGGGTTTTAGGATTCGCCACTGCCTGTGCTTCCATTGTTCTTTCTTCTTCCGCCTCTACGGGGCGTGTTCAAAATCTCTGCCGTCTCTACGAGCGCACGCCGGGTCAGAGACCCGGCGCTCACAACGTCATCCGTTACGACCAGCTGCGGCGGCCGCGAATGCGTCCGCTACGGGGAGTGAAGCCTTCGTAGTGGCGCATAATCAGCTGTGCCTCGACCTGCTGGACAGTGTCCATGGCGACGCCTACGACGATCAGCAGTGATGTACCGCCGAAGTAGAACGTCACGTTGAGACCACTGGTCACCCACGTTGGCAGGCGTTCGAAGAATGCTCCGACAGCGCCAGGCAGGTGGTTGAGGTGGATACCGGTAATCATCCATTCGGGGATGAAACTGATGATGATCAGATAGAGCGCGCCTACCAGCGTGATACGCGTCAGAATCTCGTTTATGTGATCGGCCGTGCGCTTACCCGGGCGAATGCCCGGGATAAAGCCGCCATACTTCCGCATGTTGTCCGCAACCTCGTTGGGGTTGAAGACAATCGAGACGTAGAAGTAGGCGAAGAAGATGATGCCAACCGCGTACAGGAACGTGTAAAGCGGTTCGCCCCACTTGAGGGCGTCCAGCATCGGCTTGAAGAACCGATTGTTCTGGAGCATGAATCCTGCGGTCTGCGGCAGCGTCAGCACAGAAGACGCAAAGATGACGGGCATCACACCGCCGGAGTTGACGCGCAGCGGCAGGTGCGTGCTCTGTCCACCCATGATTTTGCGGCCGACCACACGTTTCGCGTACTGCACGGGTATTCGCCGTTCGCTTCGCTCGACGTAGACAATGAACGCGACCACCAGCACCATCACCGCGACAAGGATCACCATGGCGGGGACGGTAAACGCGCCCCAGGCGGCCGTGCGTGCCTTGTCGACAAGATCCATAACACCGCGCGGCAGTCCGACGACGATGCCGGCAAAGATCAGGAGCGACATGCCGTTCCCTACGCCGCGCTCGGTGATCTGTTCACCCAGCCACATGATGAACGCCGAACCTGTGGTCAAGGTCAACATCGTCATCAGGATGAAGCCCGGACCCGGGTGGTTGACGAATGCCACACCGCCTGATTCCGTAGAGCGCTGCAGGGTGATGGCGATGCCGAACGACTGCACCGCGCTCAGGATGACGGTCAGGTAACGAGTCCACTGGGTGATCTTCTTGCGCCCCAGTTCGCCTTCCTTCTGCAGCTTGGCGAGCGGCTCGTAAACGACCGTCAGCAGCTGAAGAATAATGGAGGCCGTGATGTAGGGCATGATGCCCAGGGCAAAAATGGTGAGTCGGCGCAACTGGCCACCGCTGAACAGGTCAACGAATCCCAGGAACGTGCCCTGGTTCTGCTGGAAGAACTGTTGCAACAGGTCGGCGTTGATGCCCGGGGTCGGGATATGACCGCCCAGACGGTATACGGCTAGCAACCCAAGCGTGAAGAGAATGCGCTTGCGCAGGTCCGGTATGCGGAAAATGTTGGCCAGCTTTTCAACCATATAAGGACTCGAGAACCTCTTTACTGCCTTTCGTGCGAACTACTCTTACTTCTTGCTCTTCTTAGTTTGCGTGTGCTGAGGTTGCGTGTGCAGCTTAATGATCTCAGCCTTGCCGCCGGCCTTCTCGATCTTTTCCTGAGCCGACTTAGAAAACTTGTGTGCGTGAACGGTGATTGCCTTGTTCAACTCGCCATCGCCGAGAATTTTGACCAGCGCGCGCTTGTCGCTGACCAGCCCGCTCTTGCGCAGAACTTCCGGATTCACCGTGGTCTCATCGAGTGTAGCGAGACTGTTCAGGTTCACGACCGTGTACTCGGTGCGGAAGATGTTGAAGAAGCCACGCTTCGGCATGCGGCGGTGCAGCGGCATCTGGCCGCCTTCGAAACCGCGCATCATGCTGGAACCGCTGCGGGATCCCTGGCCCTTGTGACCGCGAGTGGAGGTCTTGCCCATGCCGGAGCCCATGCCGCGACCAATGCGCTTGGGCTTCTCGTTGGCCTTCTTCGGACGTCGAATGCTTGAAAGATTCATTTCCTATTCCATTCCTACAGCCACTCACCTGCGAGTGGTCGTTTGGGCGCCGGCTGTTGGCTTCAAGCCGACTCGGTTATTTGGCTCTGAGCTTTGGGCCTTGAGCTGTGGGAACAATTACTTTGCCCATGGCTCACAGCTCACGGCTCAGAGCGCTGTTACTCTACGATCTTCACCAGGTGCGGCACTTTCTTCACCATGCCGCGGATCGAGGGCGAATCCTCACGCTCGATCACCTGATTGAGGCGGGTAAAGCCCAAGCCCTTAACGACAAGCTTGTGCTTCTCCGGCGCGGCAATGGCCGAGCGCACCCACTTCAAACGAATCATGCCTTTGGAAGTGTTCTCTGCCATTGTATTACAGTTCCTCCACAGCTTTGCCGCGAGTTGCAGCAACTTCTGCCTTGTCGCGAAGTTTTTTCAGCGCGTCGAAGGTGGCCTTGACCACGTTATGCGGGTTGGTGGTGCCGATTGACTTGGTCAGCACGTTCTGCACGCCCGCCGATGTCATGACGGCGCGCACGGCGCCGCCCGCGATCACGCCGGTGCCTTCGGGGGCCGGCTTGAGCAGCACCATGCCGGAGCCGAAGCGTCCAAGCACGGTGTGCGGAATCGTAGTCTGGGTGAGGTTCACCTGGACGAGGTTCTTCTTGGCCGCCTCGATGCCCTTGCGGATCGCCTGCGGGACTTCTTTTGCCTTGCCGGAGCCATAGCCTACCCCCGCGGAAGCCGGGTCGCCGACCACGACCAGAGCGGCGAAAGAGAGGTTCTTGCCACCCTTCACGACCTTCGTGACGCGGTTGATCGCGACTACCTGGTCCTTAAGCTGGTAGTTACCGGCATCGAGCTTTCTTTTCGTCGTCGCCATTGCACTCTCGATTCGTAAAATCTCGAAACTTAGAACTGCAGCCCAGCTTCGCGGGCCGCTTCCGCCAGGGCCTTGATGCGCCCGTGATAAAGGTATCCGCCTCGATCGAAGACCACCTTCGTGATGCCCTTCTCCTTGGCGCGCTGGGCGATCGTCTTGCCGACTTCTTTCGCCGCTGCCACGTTGCCACCCTGCTTCTTGCCCTGCTTGCGGCCTTCCAACGTGGTGGCCGCAGCCAGCGTAACGCCGTTGTGGTCGTCGATGAGCTGCGCGGAGATGTTGTTGAGCGAGCGATAAACACTCAGTCTCGGGCGCTCCGCCGTGCCCTGCATCTTCTTGCGGATACGGGTGTGTACCCGCTGCCGAATCTCGTCTTTTGATTGCTGGTTGTACATTTCGTTTTCCTCTCCCGGGGTTCTTTGCCGGGTAGCGCCGCGACTCTACGCCGTCACGCCGTAAAAACCGTCCTTAGTCGTCGATCCTTGGTAGTAGGTCTTGATCTCCATTGCGCGCTTACCACTACTGCGCGACGACCATCGACTAACGACCAACGACGCACTTACTATTTCGCGCCGGTCTTGCCGACCTTCTTCTTCAGCTTCTCGCCGGCGTAACGCACGCCCTTGTTCTTGTACGGGTCGGGCGGACGCAACGCGCGCATTTCAGCGGCAACCTGACCGACCTTCTGGCGGTCAATGCCGGTCAGGGTCAGGCGCGTCTGTTTTGGGTCGATGGCGCAGTCGACGCCCGTGGGCAGCGGATACTCGATGGGGTGCGAATAACCCAGGCTGAACACCACGATCCCCTTACCCTTCATTTCCGCGCGGTAGCCGATGCCGACGATCTCAAGTTCGCGCGTCCAACCCTTCGTGACGCCTTCGACGGCATTGTTCACCAGAGCGCGGGTCAGACCATGCAAAGCCGCCTGCTGATCGTTTTCACGAAGTGCGACTAGGTGGCCGTCCTGCTGCTCGACCTTAATACCTGCTGGAACGGTCGTGTCCAGCTTGCCCTTGGGACCCTGCACCGACACAACATTGCCGCTGATGTTGATTTTTACCCCGCTCGGAACGGGAATTGGTTTTTTACCGATTCTCGACATGTTGTTCACTCTTGGCCGTCTGCACCCGGCTAAACGCCGGCTTCCGGCCTGAAAAAACCAGTCCTTGGTCGTTGGTCCTTGGTCGTTAGGTTCTGTTCTCAGGAACCTGATTGTCGCTGGCAGCACCGATTCCGTGCTAAAGACCAACAACTAACGACTAAGGACTGCTTCACTAGCTGATCTCGCAAAGAATCTCGCCGCCGACGCCTTCCTTGCGCGCCTGCTTTCCGGTCATCACGCCCTTGGGGGTGGTCAGGATGTTGACACCCAGACCGCCCATGACACGTGGGATGTCATTACGGCCGACATACACGCGGCATCCGGGGCGCGAAACACGCTGCAGCGAACTGATCGCCGCCTCGTTGTTCGTACCGTACTTCAGGTAAAGGCGCAGGACTTTATGGCCTTCTTCCTCAGTCAGTTTGAAGTTGGAGATATAGCCTTCCTCCTTGAGGATGCGGGCGATCTCGGCCTTCAATTTTGAGGCGGGCACGTCCACCTTCTGGTGACGCGCCGAGATGGCGTTCCGTACGCGGGTCAGGAAATCTGCGACCGGATCGGTCAAACTCATTCTTCCACTCTCCTTGTTGCCCGTTCGCTTCTCAGTGGAGAAGAACCTGCGGCAACGCTAAAAACTGTCGTTAGTCGTTAGTCCTTAGTCGCCAGGTTCATCGATCAAGCGCTCCGCTCGGGGTAGCGCGAAACGACCAACGACCAACGACCAACGACCGCTTCTCTACCAGGACGACTTACTGACGCCCGGAATCTCGCCACGCAGAGCCAGGCCGCGGAAGCAAAGACGGCAAATGCCGAATTTGCGCAGATAGCCGCGGGGCCGTCCGCAGATCTTGCAGCGGTTGTGCTGGCGCGTGGAAAACTTGGGCTTCTTGTTCGCCTTGGCTACGTGTGATGTTCTCGCCATTCTTCTTTTGCTCTCAGTTGAAGCTCTGCGCTTCAGCTCTGAATCTTCGTACGTCTTAAGTCCGGTTCACGCCGGGTAAGAGACCCGG
>JAEZPW010000020.1 GCA_023441255.1 Acidobacteriota bacterium | reverse complement strand
GGGTCGCGGGATTGGCGTGGCTGTTGTTTGTTCGTAAGGGCCGGCCGTTCCGAGCGCTTGCAACTACGTATCTGGTGATTCTCGCCTGCATGCTGCTGATGGATGGTCGGACGTACTATATGCTGCCCGCCTATCCAATGTTGTTAGCCGCCGGCGGTGTGGCACTCGAGTCCTGGCTGGCGCGGCCAATACTGTCATGGCTGAAACCGGCATATGCGGTAGTGATCGTCGCCATGGGGGCGATCGGCGCTCCTCTGGCTCTGCCGATACTTTCGCCCCAGACTTATATCGCGTACACCGAGCGGCTGCACATGGGTATGCCGAAGATAGAGAACCATAAGATGGGCCCATTGCCGCAGTTTTACGCCGATATGTTCGGGTGGGAGGAGATGACCGAGGTCGTGGCAAATGCGTACAAGGCATTGCCTACGGATGAGCGCGCAAGAACCGCCATCTTTGGCGGCAACTTTGGGCAGGCAGGTGCGATCGACCTCTTTGGCAAGAAGTATGGATTGCCGCGCGCCATCGGTAATCACCAGAATTACTGGTACTGGGGACCGCGCGACTACACGGGCGAGAGCGTCCTGGTGATGGGGGCGAGGCGCGAGGAACTTGAGCCCTTCTGGAGCAGCATTGAACCTGTCCGCAGCGTTTACCACCCGTATTCAATGCCATACGAACACTTCACTGTGTATCACTGCCGCGGCATCAAGCAGCCGATAACCGAGATCTGGCCGAAGATCAAGAACTGGCATTGACCGCTGTGCTGGCGCTACGCCAAGGTGAGGCGACATGTCGAATCGACGCTACATTGTGCTTCCTGACAACCCGAAGCTACCCTTCAGCGACGCTGTCCTGGTGGGGAACACGCTGTACATCTCCGGACGCATTGGAATAGATCCCGCCACCGGGTATGTCCCGGCGGATCTCGATGACGAACTGGGCCGATTGCTCGACGGTTTCGGGCGCGTTCTCGCGGCTGCCGACATGAGCTGGCAGGACCTGGTTACTGTCACTGTGTTCTGTCCTGATCTGTCCCTTTTTGATCGTTTTAACGCGGCATACCGTGTGCGGTTCGGCGCAGACCTGCCGGCGCGGGCCTTCATCGGCTCGGGCCCGCTGCTGCGTGGAGGTCATTTCGAGATGCTGGGTGTCGCTGTTCGAAGCTGAAGCGATCAGGAGTTACGTTGCACGACAAATTCGGGAACCCAGAGCAGAGCCCGCTTTATCTCTGAATCGGGGAAGCTGCAAATGGAGCTGATGGCCGTGTGCGCATACTCCGCCGCCCGCGCCATAGCTGCTTCAAGCGAGTCGTGACGATTGAGAACAGCCATGACCTCATCATGGCTAACCGTAGCGAAACCGCGTTCGCTAAGCACGGTCTCGATCAGCTTCCTCTCCGCCGGTGAGCAACGCTGCAGGGCGTGAATAACGGCCATCGTGACCTTGCCCTCACGGAGGTCGCTTGCAACAGGCTTACCGAGGACTTCTTCCGAAGCGGTAAGGTCGAGAACATCGTCCACAATCTGAAATGCCAGGCCCAGATTGCGGCCGTATTCTGCGAGCGCGTTCTCCTGCTGTTCGTTGGCGCGTCCGAGGATGGATCCCAGTCGGGTGCAGACGGAGAAGAGGCACGCCGTCTTGCGATAGATCAGGTCGAGATATTCCTCTTCGCTGACCAGTTTTCCCAGGCGCTCCATCTGCAGGAGTTCACCTTCCACCATGGTCTGGGTGAGGGCGATCAGAACGTCGAGGACCCGGAAGTTGCGTTCCTGCAAAGCCACCTTAAAGGCCTGCATGTAAAGCCAGTCGCCCGCCAGCACGCACTTGGAATTGCCCCATTGCGTATTGGCGGCGGGGCGCCCCCGGCGCGTGTCCGCCTCGTCGATGATGTCATCGTGAACCAGCGTGGCGGTATGGATGATCTCGACCACAGTGCCGAGGCTTATGCTGCTGGCACGGTTGGCAGGGAAGAGCTTGGCGGCGAGAAGAAGAAGCGCCGGGCGAATGCGCTTTCCGCCACCGCCACGGAGGTATTCGCCGATCTCGGTTATGGCCTGGACATTGGAGACGGTGTCCAGTCCGAACTGTTCTTCGATGGCCAAAAGGTCATCGCGCAGCAGTTCGAATATCTCTTTTCCGTTCGCTGTTGCTGGGCTGTTCAAGTTTCCCCTGGCCGCCGTTGAACCGCTCGGCACTAGCTCGATCGATAGTTGGTGAATTGAAGTTCGAGACCCAAATCCTGCTGTCGTAAAAGGGCGATGATCTCCTGAAGCGTGTCCCTGTCTTTGCCTGCAATACGCACGAAATCGCCCTGAATGGAAGCCTGAACCTTCTTTTTCGTGTTCTTGACCAGCTTTACGATCTCACGAGCCTTATCAATGTCGATGCCCTGCTGAAGCTTCACTCGCTGGCGGACTGTCGAACCGGCTGCAGATTCGATCTTCTCGTAAACGAGATTCTTGAGTGGCACGCCGCGTTTCACAAGTTTGCCCTGAAGAATGTCATTGACAGCTTTCAGCTTGAACTCGTCTGCCGTCGAAAGGACGATGGCGTCCTTACCCTCCAGTGTGATGTCAGACTTCGTGTCCTTAAGGTCAAATCGAGTGTGAATTTCTTTCAACGCCATCTGAATGGCGTTGGAGACCTCCTGCAAGTCCAACTTGCTGACCACGTCGAAAGAGTTCTCAGCCATAAGGAAATAGTGTAAATGCGAACTAAGGCTTTGGACTAGCGCGAACTAAGTGGTTCCGGGGTGAGTGGAATGAAGATCAAAGAAACGCAGGAAGTTTTGCGTGGTTTGAGCGCCGATTTCGTCAGTGTGCAGCTTGCGAAGGTCGCCAATCTGTCGCGCCACTTGCTTCACGTATGCCGGTTCGTTTCGCCGACCACGATAGGGAACAGGAGCGAGATAGGGCGAGTCGGTCTCGATGAGGACCTGGTCGAGAGGCGCGTCGGTCGCAGCCTGGCGAATGTCGTCTGCCTTCGGGAAGGTGATGTTTCCGGCAAAAGAGAGCAGGAATCCGAGAGACAGGGCTTTTTTCGCGTGCAACATGCTGCCGCTGAAGCAGTGCATAATGCCACCAAGTCCGCTGGAAGCCCAGTGCTCTGCGAGAAGCTGCAGGCACTCGTCCCAGGCGTCCCAGGAATCTTTCGAAGAGCGGCAGTGAATAATGAGCGGCTTCTTGGCCGCGCGAGCCATTTCGAGTTGCGCGAGAAACACACGTCTTTGGATCTCCCGCGGTGAAAGATCGTACCAATAGTCGAGACCGATCTCGCCCCAGGCAATTACGCGCGAGTGCCGCGCCCACTGCTCGAGTTGGCCCAGGTTGCTGTCGGTCGCGAGTTTTGCTTCGTGCGGGTGAACACCTACGCTGGCGTAAACGATAGGCGTGCGCTGAGGCGCATCGCTGGTCGAGAGGTCGGCGCTGTAGGTTTCGGCCAGACGGATCGCGCAATCAGCCTCTTCGGGACGATTGCCGTTTCCAATCGCGAGGAGATACCCCACGCCTGACTCGCAGGCGCGTGCGATCACGTCGGCCCGGTCGGCTTCGTACTTGGGTCCTTCGAGATGACAGTGGGAATCAGTGAACATAGTTTCTGGTTTCTTGTTTCTGGTCTCTAGTTGGCGGCTCTCGGGGCACAACGGGGAACTAGAAACCAGAAACTCGAAACTGCATTTACTTCAGCTTCGCCCCCGGCGGAACATCTTCGAGGAAGCTGGCCAGTACGGGCGCGCCGTCCTGCAACGAGGCCGCCAGGAGCATGCCTTTCGACTCCAGTCCGCGAAGTTTGCGCGGAGCCAGGTTGGCAATGATGACGATCTTGCGACCAATGAGCTGTTCCGGGGAATAGGCCAAAGCTATACCGGCGACGATCTGGCGTGTCTCGTAGCCAAGGTCGACTTCAAGACGAAGCAATTTGTCAGCGCCCTTCACCTTCTCGGCGAACTTGACTTGGGCGACGCGGAGGTCGATCTTCGCGAAGTCATC
This sequence comes from Acidobacteriota bacterium, assembly GCA_023441255.1. Taxonomy (GTDB): domain Bacteria; phylum Acidobacteriota; class Terriglobia; order Terriglobales; family Acidobacteriaceae; genus JAEZPW01. Next base: position 593 of record JAEZPW010000020.1, on the reverse strand, counting down.
GATGGTGATGACCTCCGTCGAAGGAGCAGGAACACCCGGCGGCAGAGTTGGCGTAGTGCCGGCGGCGGCTTCGGTGGGGGCTGCGGCGGACTGTGTGGCCGGCTGACCAGCTTCAGCCCCAACTCCGGCGGGCAACCTGGACGTGGACGCCTCGGCAGCACCAGCAACGGCTGACGCTTTCTGGCCGGGATTTGCGACGGCCGTGGCCGCGCTCTTTTCTGTTGCGGGTTGTGCGGCGGCGCCGTTGCGCTGCTGTTCCACTGCCTGCATTTTCTCCACTGTGCTTTTGTCTGCGCGAGGAAAGACCGGTTCGACTTTCCCGAGTTTGGTTCCAACCTGCAGTTGGCCCCATTTCAGGCTTTCCAGGGGGAACTTCTTGATTTCGCCGAGCCCGAGCTGTGACCAGATCTTCGCGGTGGAATCGGGCAGTACGGGATGGGCAAGAGCGGTCACGATCCGCAAAGCCTCGGCGGTCGTATAGAGCACCGTAGCCAGGCGGGAGCGGCTTTCGTCGTCCTGCTTGTCTGCCAGCGCCCACGGTTCGTTTTCGACAATGTACTTATCGACGGCGCTCACCAAGCTCCAGGCAGTCT
>JAEZPW010000413.1 GCA_023441255.1 Acidobacteriota bacterium | reverse complement strand
CCTCCACCCAATCCACCTCGTGGAGATCGAGAAACACCACCCGTCCTCCCGACTTGATAACAAGCCTCTCTTGCGTGCGCTCGCCTCGGCCATTCAGGCTGGCGACTAGTCGCGTCGTGGGATTACTGCTTCCTTGCCGCAATTGTGACCTCGCTCGCTGCAACGCGCGCCGGAACCGGACCTCGTCGAAGGGCTTCAGTAGGTAGTCGAGCGCGTTGGCCTCAAACGCCTGGAGTGCATAGTGGTCATAGGCAGTGGTGAAAATCGTGACTGGGGCCGTATCAGTTTCAAGCAGGCGCAGTACGCTGAAGCCATCGAGTTCCGGCATTTCTATGTCCAGGAACAACAGATCAGGCTTGTACTGCCTAGTGGCCGAGACTGCCTCGTAACCATCTGCTGCTTCCGCAACGATCTGAATATCAGCTTCATCCGCCAGCATTCGTTCGATTCGTTGCCGTGCCAGGAGTTCATCGTCTGCTATCAGCGTTCTGATCATGGCCCCACCTGTTGAAGGATTCGACGCGGCTCATTGCTTTCGGTTAGCAGGCTGCCCGGACCGAAGCGAGGCTCGGACGAAAAAGGAAGCGTGATCTCAACCTCCGCCACCCCGTCGCGGGACCGGAAGTCAAAGGCGTGTGCATTTCCGTACAGCTGTGAGAGGCGTTCACGGGTGTTTTTCAACCCTATTCCGAAACCTGCAGCTTCGCCTTCTTCTCCGTTTCTAGGCGCGGTATTTCGGAGCAAAAGGCGCAACGTGCGACCGCACAGCTGCGACCGCAGTTCGACAAGACCGGTCCCCGAATAGGGCGCCACCCCGTGACGGATTGCGTTCTCCAGGAGAGGCTGCAACATCATCGTTGGCACCTGCGCGTCAAGGGTTTCGGGTGAAATTTCGTACGTTAGTCTCAGGCGGTCGCCAAAGCGGACCTGTTCGATTCCAACGTAGCCGTCGAGGAACTCAAGTTCCTTGCGCAACGGCACTTCCTGCAGGCCGTTGCTCTCGAGCGTTACCCGGAGCAGGTCACTGAGCCGAGAGATCATGTGGTCGGCAGCGGCAAGGTCCTGGTGCATGAGTTCCGAAATAGAGTGAAGCGTGTTGAAAAGAAAGTGTGGGTGCAGCTGCATTTTCAGCAATTGCAGCTGCGAACGCGTCAGCATCGCCTCAAGCTGCGATGTTCGCAGTTCGCGGTCCTTGTAACGCGTGTAGTACATCCAGGTTAAACAGATGAACGTAACGAACCAGTACATGACAATGTCGTCGAAGCCGTTCGAGAAGAAGTAGCTTCGAAACAACATCCATCCCGCCCGCTCGTCTGAGGAGGGATAAACGAAGTGGTGAAACGGGAGGCGTAGCAGCGATATCATTGCCGCCACGCAAGCACTTGCTCCAAGGTGAAGCATTGCCCTGCGCCGCCAATTTGCCCGCTCAATGGGGAAGCGGCTGCAAAGCCAAACCGCCAGCGGAGTGATCAGGAGCCCCCAGATGAAGAAATACTGGGTGAATGACATTCGCGCGATGTGGAGCCAGGGCACAGGTTTACCGAACAATCGCCGGACGTTGAACACAAAGGTGGTTTGGATCGCGGAGAAGACTGCCCACGCGAACAGGATGAGCGCCCAGCGTTTGAAGACAAAAGAGCGCATGAGATTCGCCGGCGGCAAGGTAAGTAGTACGAGCACGCCGCGTGTGCTCTTAGACTGCCGAGCCGGGACTCCGTTACCGTATTTTGTCCCTCTCCGGCGACATCCTGTCCCTTCTCTCCTGCCCCCGCTGCCGCGAGAGAGCAGCCCCGGACCTTGCGGTGGTCCGCTCGGGTCAGAGTACGGGCCTCGTGTGACGCGGTGACGGGTGTCACAGCACCGGTCGGGATTTCGCGATACTTCTGAAACATTAGAGTTTTTGGAGAGATGGCTGTGACAATTTCATTGGGTCCGTTTGGCGCTTCCGAAGCCTTGTGTGAAGCCCTGGAGTCGGCGGGCAAAGTTGAGAGCTGCGAAAAGGGCAGCGTTCTTTTCCGCCAGGGCGACATAGCAAAGGGAGTTTATGTGGTCAAGGGCGGAAAGGTCCGCCTGTCGCTCATCGAGAAGGGTGCTGTATCCGATCGAATTGCGGCACCGGGCAGCGTTCTGGGATTGCCGGCTACGATGACGGGGAACTCTTACAGCCTTACAGCCCTGGTGCTGGAAGCGAGTCAGTTGGTCTTCGTCAGCCGCGACGAAGTATTGAATCTGTTGCGCGCCCAGCCGGCGCTGTGTTTCGAGGTTGTGGAAATACTTGCACACGAAGTCGGCCATATGCGCCGTGATACGGCGACGGCACTCGCTAGTGTCAACTGACTGCTTGCCCGAAGCGTGGCGGCGCCGCACAAGTATCGCGGCCGTCTGTGCCGGCGTGGCGCTTTTCGGCGTGTTGTTGACACCGTTGGCAGCCAGGGCTGGGTCTCCGCTTGGAAACGCTCGCCAGTTGCTGGTAGTCACCACTGCGAACTGGACCGCCACGACCGGTTCACTTCAACGCTACGACAGACACACTGACGGCAGTTGGGATCGCGTTGGTTTGCCGATTCCTGTCGTGATTGGCCGGAGTGGTTTGGGGTGGGGATCCGGTCTGCAAAGCGAGTTAACGCCCGGTCCCGCAAAACGCGAAGGAGACGGGCGCTCACCTGCGGGAGCCTTCACTATAGGCGCTGCTTTCGGATATGACTCAGATAAACCCGACTGGCTAAAGCTCCCATACGTTCCGCTCACTGCTGCAACCGAATGCGTCGATGATGCGAACTCGAAGTACTACAACTCCGTAGTCGATCGTGTCCCCACACAACAACCTGTTGGCTGGAATAGCTCTGAAAAGATGCGTCAGATCCCGGAGTATCGGTGGGGAATCATGGTCAACCAGAATGCGCACAGAACCTCCGGAGGCGGCTCCTGTATTTTCATGCACATTTGGGATGGCCCCGCGAGCACGACGGCGGGTTGTACGGCGATGCAGCAGAGCGACCTTGAAGAAGTGCTGCGCTGGCTCGATGCTTCGGCTAATCCTGTGCTGGTCGCGCTCCCGGTCTCGGAATACGAGCGGCTGCGCCGGTCCTGGCATCTTCCACCTAACGCGATTCACCAATTACGTTAGTGGCCCGGCACATTACCTCCGTGACTTTCGCGCCGGTCCAGAGCTGAATAGAATTGACACTGTTCAAAGGCAGTTCCGGGGGAGGGCTGCCGTGGCGCCCTGGCCAGTGTGCCGAGGGCGCCTTTTTTGTGTTCGGCGTCCCATTCGGAGCGTGATCCGCAACTCCGCAACCGAAAGGGGACTGCAGCATCCAATCAGGTGATAGGATTAAGACCCTGCGTGAATCGAACATTTGGAGCATGTAGCGCAGGCCCGCAGATGTCGAGCCATTGGCATTGCGTGTACGTCAGATTCTGGAGGAATGATGGCAAGCAACTCGGTTTTTGAGGTGACAGACGCGACATTTGACCAGATGGTCTTGAAGTCGGACGAGCCAGTGATGATCGACTTCTGGGCTTCCTGGTGCGGCCCGTGCAGGGCGCTTGCGCCGATCGTTGATGAACTTGCGTCGCAGTATAACGGCAAGGTAAAAGTTGCGAAGATGGATGTGGACAAGAATGTCTCTACCCCGCAGCGCTACGGCGTGCGAGGCATTCCGACTTTGTTGATCTTCAAGGGTGGCCAGGTGCAGGAGCAGATCGTAGGCTACGTTCCCAAGGAGAACATCCAGAAGGCGCTTGATCGCGCGCTGTAGAAATCTCGGATTTCCGGGTAAAAGAAGAAAAGCCCAGCGGTGGTCCGCTGGGCTTTAACGTTGTTTGCGCCTATTTCGCGCCGATTTCCACGGCGCTTGCGCCTCGGGCAATACTCGCAGCCCGCTGCATATAAGCGTTCGCGATGTATTGCAGCACCATTCGTTGGGTGTTGAAAAAGGCTCCATTCAGGGCGATCGCCGATCTCATCACCTTGGCGAACGCGAACGGACGTCCATAGAACATCGGCAGAATCGTGCGTTCGAGCTTGTCATACATGCTCGCAACCTCGCTGGCCGCGTTCTCAGTCGCGTCGCCGTTTCCGATGGACCAGCCGGTGACTCCTTCAATGTGTCCCTCCAGCCACCAGCCGTCCACCACGCTGAAACTCGGCACGCCGTTCAGCGCCGCCTTCATTCCGCTGGTTCCAGAGGCTTCCTGCGGTCGCATCGGCGTGTTGAGCCAGATATCTACGCCGCTGGTCAGCAGCTTGCCCCAGTTCATGTCGTAGTTCTCGACGTATACCACCCTGATGCCGCCGCTCATGATTCGCGCAGCATCGAAAACGCGCCGTATAAGCGCCTTCCCGCCTTCATCGCGGGGGTGGGCTTTTCCGCCGTAGATCACCTGAATCGGACCCACATTATCGGCGATCCACTTCAGCCGCTCCGGATTCTGGAACAGTAGGTCGGCCCGCTTATAAGTGCTTGCGCGCCTGGCGAAGCCGATGGTCATTAGGCTGGGATCCAGTGCTACGCCGGTCTGCAGCTTCACTGCCTCAAGCAATCGTTCTTTGCACTTGGCATGAGCACGACGAATTTCCTCGAACGGGATGCCGATCGCGTAGCGAAGATAGTTGTTATCTTCACGCCACCCCGCGATGTGCTTGTCGTAGAGGTCGCAAAACGGCTCCGCCGTCCATGTTGCCGCGTGGACGCCGTTCGTGATCGCACTTATCGGGTAACGAGGGAACATGCCACGCGATACTTCGCCGTGCCGCATGGCAACCCCATTGATGTACCGGGAGAAATGGAGTGCGAGGCGGGTCATATTAAGCACGCCATCCACCCAGATTCCGGCTTCCTGCAGCAGTTCAACTACGCGCGGTCCAAGCACCTGCGCGGCCAACCCGTGCGGGAACTGGTCGTGACCTGCGGGTACGGGAGTGTGCGTTGTGAAAATGCACTTCTTCCTCACCGACTCGACGTCGCCATCTTCTAGGTGCGTTCGCGAACGGCGCTCCAACCGGTCCTCGAGCAGAGCCACAGAAAGCAGAGCTGAATGGCCCTCATTCATGTGGTACGCCTGGACCTGCTCGTCCTCTTCAAGCGTACGCAGGAAATCGACCCCGCCCAGTCCTAGGACTGCTTCCTGGCAAAGTCTGTAATGTTCGTCGCCGCCGTAAAGATAATCAGTCAGCGTCCGGTCCCAGGGACTGTTCTCGGGCAGGTCGGTATCGAGGAGGTACACCGGTACTTCCCAGCCGCCCACGCCCTTAACGATAAAGCGCCACGCGCGAACCTTTACCGTGCGACCTTCGATCAGGACAGACGCCAGACCCGGAACGGACTCGAGCACGGCCTCCGGACTCCACGCCTGCGGTTCTTCGGTCTGGTTTCCTGAACCATCCAGATGCTGCCGGAAATAGCCTTTGCGGTGCAGCAGCGTTACGCCGGTTATCGGCACACCGAGATCGGCAGCGGAACGCAAAGTGTCCCCCGCCAGCACTCCCAGACCGCCGCTATAGGTCGGCATAGCCGGATCAAGCGCGATCTCCATGGAAAAGTATGCAACCTTGGGCAGATTCAATCCTGGCCGCATGATGATTTGATTGGACTCCGTGACTAGACCTGAATTAGCGCGTGAGCGCGATGGGAAAATGCCTCTCCGGCGTACCCACTCGGAGGCTTTACGCTTATAGCAATCTTGTAATGAGAGTAACAGGATTGCGTTTTTTCTGCACTAAGGCGCGAGCCGTAGCAAAAACGTTTTGGAAACCGCAGATACGCCTGATGTTTTGACACCTTAGTAGTTCAGTACTTCCGCAAAACGCCGATGACTCTTCCCTGGATCTGCACTTGTTCGGCCGGCACCATGATCGGCTTCATGGTCCTGTTTGAGGGCTGCAGTCGAACCTTTTCACCTTCTTTGTAGAACCTCTTCAAGGTGGTGTCCGAGCCGTTAACGAGGGCGACCACTATGTCGCCATCGTGAGCGGTCGCGGCTTTCTCAACCATCACATAGTCGCCATCTACGATGTGCTCATCCTGCATCGAGTCGCCCCTGACTTCGAGAACGAAGACATCCTTCGCCCGGGTGAAGTCGGCAAGCGAGATCGTTTCCGGGTTTTCGAACGACTCGATTGGTCGCCCCGCCGCGATTCGTCCAAGCAGAGGAAACACAACCGTGCCTCCCTGCTTTGCGCGGCCCCGCATCGGCACCAGATCGATGGAGCGGCTTCGGTTGTAGTCTCGCTTCACCAGGCCTTTTTTTTCCAGGTTGCTGATGTGCTTGTGCACGGTCGCAAGCGAGTTGAGGCCTAGTCCCTGGCCAATCTCTTCGAACGAAGGCGAGTACCCGTGTTGCTGAACGAAGTCGGCCACGAAATCGTACACTTCCTTCTGTCGCCTGGTGATAGCCATAGCAGTCGCAGTCTGAGCGAATAAAAGGCGAATGTCAAGTGCCACTCCCGATGCGTCAGCCCTGTGGTGCTGACGGACATCGCGATGTACCGGACATGTCCGTTCGAGTCCGGTACAGACGAGGAGATTCGTTGCTGCACGTTATCGGCCTGCTTAGAATGTGAACTGGATCCCGGCGCGTGCTCGTCCAGGCCGGGTCAGAATTCCTTTGGCCGAAACCATGTCCGAAAACCTGAAGCGTATCGAAAAAGCCGAGAAATGGCTCCAGCGAGGCAGGCCGGAAAGCGCGCTTGAGGAGTTCCTTGCTGTCCTCGATAGCGATCCGGGCAACGAGATGGTCTGCCACACCGCGGCGGACATCCAGGTTTCTCTCGGACGTAACGCAGAGGCGGCCGTCCTGCTCGGGTCATTGTTCGACCGGCAGTGTGAGGGCGGTGACAAAGCGAAGGCCGCCGTTACTTACAGGAAACTCGCTCGCATATCCCGCCCCTCGGGTGAACGCAGCCTGATTTTCGCCCAGGAACTTGCCAAGAACCCCGGCGACGCGCTGAAAGGCTACCAGACCGCGTTTCAGGCTTTTGTGGCCAAAGGCCGCAAACAAGATGCTCTCACGGCGCTCAGTGGCATCGTTGCGCTACAACCGACCGTCGAGAATCTCCGCAAAGTTGGCGACCTCGCGGCAGACTTGCAGCAGAACGATATTGCCTCTGACTCATACCTGCGCGCGGGACAGATAGAGACGGACGAGCACGCAAAGTTCGTTTTCTTCGAACAAGCTTACAAACTTCAGCCTGAGCATCCGGAAAGCGCGGCGGCTCACGCTGCACTGCTGCTGGCGCGTGGCGACGGAGACAAAGCAGCTATTACCCTGCAACCCTTCGTCGATTCGGGCAAAGTCGATCCGGCGGCCCGTCTCACCTATGCCCGGGCGCTCGCCCATAGCGGTCGCTACTCCGAAGCAATACCATTTTTGTGGCAGGCGCTTGAGCGCTCCGAGTGTTCGAGTGACGAAATCGTGCAAGCCGCGGCATCCCTCGTCCGATCAGGCAAGGCAGATACAGCAGTCTCGTGGCTTGAAAAGTTGCAGGCACGAGAGTTTAAGGCCGGTCGAAGGCGAGAGTTCGTAGCAGCAATGAAATCTTTGTTCGAGCGCTGCCCGGAAGACCTTCAGTTTCTTGAGTACAGCGCCCAGGTTTTCAACAGCACTAATCGGGAGAGCGACTACTGCGCCACCCTGCAGAAGCTCTTTGACCTTTACTTTGCCTCCGGAAACTTTGTGCGCGCGGCAGATTGCCTGGAGCGTGCCGCGGAAGTGGATGCCTACGATCCGGGACACCGCGATCGCCTTGAACTCCTTCGAGGTAAGGTTGGCACGAAGACCTTCAACGCGATCGCTGAGCGTCTGAATGTAGGCGTGAGCACGCCGGCTCCTGCCGAAAATACGACGACGGAAGGCAACGTGCTGCAGGACCTGCTGGCGCAGGCCCAGATCTACCTGCGCTATTCCATGGACGAGAAAGCGCGTGAGAAGCTTCGCCGTGCGCAACAGCTGTTTCCGGGCGTGGAACAGACCAGCCGTGAAGCTCGCGACATCTTTGCGGCGGCCGGCATGTTGCTGATACGTGCGGCTGAGACCGCTGTCCCGGAAGATGAACCAACGGCCTCGTCAGCCTCTGCGGCTTTCAATGGCGAGGATGACCTGGGTCGACTGGGCACGATCACCCGCACTCTGTACCGGCAAAACTCCGTCAAATCGGTGTTGTTGGCCGCCGTCAATGAACTTGGGCGATACTGCGGAGTGAGCCGGTGCATGGCTGTGCTCTGCACTCCAGGCAAACCCCCTTCCATCGCTCTCGAATACTGTGCGCCTGGTTTATCGCAGTCCGATATACGCTCGATCGTAAAGCTTGTGGGCCTTCTTCAGCCGCTTGCAGTGGCGCACGGCACCCTTGAAATATCGGGCGGGAAGAAGACGAAACCTGTCCTGCGGCCGCTCCGCAAGCCGCTTTCCGCTATGGGCATTCACTCGCTCATGGGCATGCCGCTGCTGGATGGAGAAGAACACGCCGGCATGCTTATCCTCGCTGACGAAGGCGCTACGCGAGAATGGTCGACCCGCGATACGACGGCTCTCGTGACCGGTTCCGAGCAGGTGATGCTGGCGCTCAACAACGTTCGACTGCGACGGCTCATCAAGGACTTGGCTGTTACGGAAAGCGTTTCCGGACTGGTGAAGCGCTCGTCTTATATGGACGTTCTGATTGCGGAGGTCGCGCGAAGTCTGGAGCAGCGTTCGCCCGTCAGCGTCATGCTTATGCACCTTTCCAACATCGCCGCAGGCGCCCGTTTCGGTGACAGTGCGCTGGAAAACTTCATGCGTCACATCGCCCAGTTGGTCTGCTCCCATGTGCGTCAGCACGACGTCGCATTTCGTTACGGCCCGAGCACTATCGCGGTTGTCCTCGGCGACACGCCTGGCCAGAACGCGGTGCTCGCAGCCGAAAAACTGCGAAGAGTAGCCAGCGTCGTCACGTTCCCCGGCCACGACACTCCGGCCCAGATTGCCATCGGTGTGGCAG
>JAEZPW010000379.1 GCA_023441255.1 Acidobacteriota bacterium | reverse complement strand
GATGTGAAGATTATCGATAACAAGTAGGCAGTGTTGCGGGGCGAGTGGCGGTATATCTAAATTGTGCGCGAGAAGTGCTTGACGGAGTATGCGCGAGGCGCTTTCGGCGGTGTCTCCGGCACTTGAGGAACCTCTGCACTGCCCCGGATTTAGACGCTGTTGCAAAAGCTTGTGTCGTCCCTCCGGGACTCGGGACGATTTCCATTTTCCACCTGGGACTAACGCCCCCGGCTATATACCTTGACGCCCCTTCGGGGCTGACATATCCAGCTAGCTCGCGTGACTAGGCGCCTGTCTTTGTGGTGATGCTGTCGAGTCCGTGTCCGCGTGGGCCATGTTCGGTCCGCCACAGCATAAACGAGAAGAACAGACCTAGAATGCCCAGCGTCGATACCAGGTAGAGCATCCCGTTATAGCCTGAGGGATTCGCGGCGCTGGCGCCGAAGTGGTCGTTCAACCATCCCATGCCCTCTGCGATAACGGCCACTCCAAGCTGCTGAATGAGTGCCATCAGTGCATACGCCGTTCCCAGTTTACTTTCATCCACCAGATATGCCACGGACGGCCACATCACTGCCGGGATCAGTGAAAATGCGATGCCGATCAAGGTCATCGATACGTAAGGAGTAACGCGCAGTGAAGGCATCATGAGCAGATAGGCCGGCACGATGATGAGGGAGCCGATCGCCATGAAGAGAGCGCGTTTGCCGACCTTGTCGATCAGTAGGCCGAACAGTGGCGTGGCGATCATCGCCGCCAGGGGCAGGAACCCGTTGAGGCGGCCAGCCTCGTCACGCGGCATGCCGTAGCCTTCCTGGAAGAACTTGATAGCGAAGGCGCGGAAAGGGAACACAGCGGCGTAAAACGTCAGGCACAGCCCCGTGATGTACCAGAACGAGGTGTCGAAGGTCAGCAGGTCTTTGAGAACGAGTTTGTCGGTCGTGCCGCCTTTGCCGATCGCGAAGTTCCGCTCGGCCTTGGCTTCCAGTATCCAGTACACGATGGCGCCGCCGGTACAGAGGCCACCGATCATCGCCGCAATCCACAGCGGATCGTGCCAGTTGTTATACCAGCGCCCGAACAAGGTGGGAGAGTAATCGGTGCCGAGGGAGCCAAGCCGTGCGATGGTCAGATTGACTCCGAACGCCAGTCCGATTTCTTTTCCCTTGAACCACTTGGCCAACGCCGTGGTGACGGCGGCAATGAGCGATTCCGCACCGAAGCCGAGGATGAATCGTCCCACGTACATGACGTGAGGATTCGGGGACACCGCCGTCAGAATTCCCGCGACTGTGCAGAGCGCGCCGAACATCATGACGGCTTTCTTGGTTCCGACCCGATCGATGATGATCCCGCCGACGAGCAGCAGCGCGAAAGCCGAGTAGCTGTACATGGAGTACAGGCGACCGATCATTTGATCGCTGAATCCCAGCTGCGACTTCAGCAGATCGGCGACAGGGGCGATGCTGTCGTAGAGATAGTAGTTCCCGAACATGGTGAGGCTGATGAAGAACAGCACCAGCCAGCGATATGCGGCGGAAGGTTCAGGGCGGGCGATTGCGCCAGGTTGCGAAGTCACGGGTGCAGACGCGTCTGTCATGTGAGTGACCTTGAGGCAGATTCAGCAGGAAGCGCGCGAGACCTGCTGTGCGAACGTTCAGATTATCAGAATGGATGTAAAGCGAATAGCGGGAGAGCGCCTACACCGGCAGGCAACATCGTCGCTGGGGCGGCAGTTAGGAGTCGCCCTGTGTGGCATTCGTGGTGGACGTAGGGGTTCCTCGCTTGGCTCTGAATGACAATCTTACAAGTTCGGTTAACTGCCGATAAAACGGGCGTAGAGGCTGCGGGCGACGCCGGTGTCGGTGGTGCCCTTGATGATGGCGCGTCCGTCGGGGAAGAGGGTTAGTTCGAACGGTTCGCACCAGAACTTCAGGACGTATTCGTTGTGGCGGACAGTTCCATGCGGACGCAGGCGTTCGCTCATCTGGTGGAAGTCGATGGGGCGTGCACGCTCGTGGATCTGCACGGAGTTTCGGCCGCAAAGAGTAATGTGGGGCCGGCGTTCGCCGGCAAGGTACGGAAACTCGCGTTGTCCGCAGCAGGGGCAGTCAGGCCTGGGAGATGAGGACGAAATTTCGGCGCGGTCGTTCCACCACACGTCCATGGAAAGCAGGGTGCGGCGGAGGCGATGCCTGGCTCCGACGAGGAACTTCAGTGCTTCAGTGGCCGATATGGAGGCAATCGCGTTTACGGCTGAGTTAAGGATGCCACTCGTGTCACAGGTTTCGACGGTGCCGGTGGGCGGTTCGGGGAAGACACAGGTGAGGCAGGCGGTTTCTCCCGGAATGACATTCATGGCCACGCAATAGCTGCCGACCGCGGCCGTATAAATCCAGGGCAGAGAAGTTTTTGTGCAGAAGTCGTTGATGAGGTAGCGGGTTTCAAAGTTATCGGTGCCATCGAGCACGAGTTGAACGCCGTCCAGAAGGGACTCGATGTTGTCGGGCGTGAGGTCTGCGACTACGGGTTCGATCGATACTTCGGAGTTGAAGGCCCTGATCTTGTTGGCGGCGGCAACGGCCTTGGGCAAGGACTGTTCGGCATCCTGCTCGTCAAAAAGTACCTGGCGCTGAAGGTTGCTGGGCTCGACGTAATCGCGGTCGATGAGGCGAAGATAGCCGACGCCGGCCCGAGCCAGCAAAGAGGCGAGCGCGGAACCGGTAGCGCCACAACCTACAATCGCGACCTTTGACTGTCCAAGCCGGGACTGTCCTTCGGGGCCGATTTCGCGGAACAAAATCTGTCGCGAATAACGTTCTTCTCTAGTTACCATGACGTGTCTGAACTTGTGACATTAACGTTTATCATATGTGCCAGTGCTCCTGCAGCGACGATACGCCCGGTGTTGAACGCCGGGTGCGCCTCGGACAAGTTTGCATGATGGCGCAACTACGTTAAGCCGTTCGGTTTCGATGCTGTGAGACTCGGAAAGACGTCTGGCCGATTGCGAAAGCGAGGGAATTTGCTGCGTCGGAGAACAGTTTGGGCGCTACTGCCGGCGTTGATAGCCGTGGCGATGGCTGCGCAGGCGCAAGTCCCGACTGAAGGGCAGCGTTCGGTTGTTCAGGTCTCAGCGGCGACCAGGTCAAACGCCGCGGATGCCGACCAGTCACCCGCACTGGTGTCCCTCGGGGCGGTAAACCGGTTCGAAGGCTTGCGGGTTGCAGGAATCGACTTCAGGGGGTTCTCGCAGGACGAGCGGGTGATGCAGCATCTGCAGGCGCTGGTGGCGCAGCAGAACGGGCAGCCGCTGGACAAGTCCAAGATCAGGCGAAGCATCCAGGCGCTCTACGACACGGGAAAGTTTTCGGACATCCGAGTGGAGGCCGACCGCACGACACAAGACGAGGTGCAGCTGGTTTTCATCGCCAGCGAGAACTATTTCATCGGCGTGGTGTCCGTAGTGGGCCAGCCACGCAGGCCTACGCGGTCACAGCTGGTGAACGCCACGAAACTGCAACTTGGTGAGGTTTTCACGCGCGAGAAACTGGAGCGCGCGGTCGCGAACATCAAGACGGTGATGGCTGATAACGGGTATTACCGGGCCGAGATACAGCATTCCGAAGACTACAAGCAGGACAGGCAACAGGTTTACATCAACTTCACGATCGTGCCGCACGAGCCGGCCCTAATAGGGAAGGTGGCGGTGCAGGGCAGGCCGGGTTTGTCATTGGGGCAAGTGCAGGATATCGCCCGCATGAATCCGGGCGACGAGGTCAGCGCACAGCGTGTCACCCGGGCACTGCAGCGGTTACGAAAGAGATACCAGAAGCAGGACCGGTTGGAAGCGCAGGTATCGATCATCAACCGGACTTATCACCCGCAGGACAACCGGCTTGACTATACGCTCAGCATCGAGCGAGGACCGCTGGTTGAGGTGAAGGTCGAGGGCGCGAAGCTTAGCGGCAGCGTGTTGAAGCGGCACGTTCCGGTTTACGAAGAAGGGGCCGTCGATGATGACCTGCTGAACGAAGGGCGCCGAAACTTACGTGATTACCTGCAGACGCAGGGCTATTTCGATGCAGAAGTGAGCTTCGAGAAGGTTTATGACCGGGCGACCGACCGGCTGACCGTACTGTACAAAGTCAACCGGGGCGTTGTGCACAAGTTAGCCGTAATAAATGTGGACGGCAACAAGTACTTCGACGACGAGACCATCCGCGAAAGGATGGGGGTTCATGTGGCGGCGGGCTTCCTGATGCATGGGACGTTCAGCCAGACGCAGTTGAACAGGGATGTCGAGTCCATCGAAAACCTGTACAAGGCGAATGGATTCCAGAACGTGGTCGTGAAGGCCGAGGCGAAAGACAACTACCGGGGCCAGAAGAGCGACCTGGTAGTGGTGGTGACTGTCGTTGAGGGACCGCAAAGCCGCGTTCATTCCATGCAGATCGTGGGCAACAAAAATCTGCATACAGAAGAGTTGGAAGCCTTGCTATCCACGATTCCGGGCCAGCCGTTCTCGGAATTCAACCTGGCGAGCGACCGCGATTCGGTGGTGAACTACTACTACAATCACGGTTTTCCGAATGCTGAATTTGAAAGCAGTTACCGCCCGACTGCGGGTAATCCGAACCTTGTGGATGTGACCTTCTCGGTAAAAGAGGGCGACCAGGTATTCGTGGACAAGGTGCTGTTTTCGGGACTGCAATACACGCGTCCGTACGTCGTCAATCGGGAGATGCAGATCAAGCCTGGGGACCCGATCAGCCAGATCGGCATGCTGGATACGCAGAGGCGGCTTTACGATCTTGGAATTTTCAACGAAGTGGACATGGCGGTGCAGAATCCGGACGGCAAGTCGAAGTAT
>JAEZPW010000377.1 GCA_023441255.1 Acidobacteriota bacterium | reverse complement strand
AGTCGCCGTCAGGCGCTCGGTCGCGCCTGAGGGGACGATTGCCTTGCAAGGGCGGTCGGCTCAAAGGAGTCATTCGTGAAAACCTACGAAGGCGCGAACATCCGGAACGTGGCCGTCATGGGCCATGCCGATGCCGGAAAGACGTCTCTCGTCTCCGCCATGCTCTTCACTGCCGGTTCCACAAACAGGTTGGGCCGGGTGGACGATGGCTCGACCGTCACCGATTACGACGAAGAAGAAGTCAGCCGCTCGATGTCGATCACGACTGCGCTGGCCTATGCCGAGTGGAACAAGTCCAAGATCAACATCCTGGACACGCCCGGGTTCAACATGTTCGTGCACGACGCCAAGACGGCTCTACCTGCCGCCGAAGCCGCCATGGTCGTCGTCGACGGCGTGGCCGGCGTCGAAGTGGTGACCCAGAAGGTATGGCAGTACGCGGATGAATTCGAGCTTCCCCGCATCGTGGTGGCCGCCCGCATGGACCGCGAACGTGCCGACCTGGAGCGCGTGATCGGCTCCGTGCACGAGGCGTTCGGGCGGCAAGTGGTGCCGGTGCAGCTCCCGATCGGCAGCGAAAAAAGCTTCAAGGGCGTGGTCGATCTCGTCAAGATGAAGGCCTACACCTACGAGATGGGCGGCAGCGGCAAGGGTACTGAGACCGCCATCCCCGGCGACCTCGAAGCAAAGGCGAAAGAAGCGCACGATGCGCTGGTCGAGATGGTGGCCGAGGGCAACGACGCCCTGATGGAGCAGTTCTTCGAGAACGGCTCCCTGACCGACGAACAGATGCAGAGCGGATTGCGCGACGCCATTCGCGAGCGCCGCATCATGCCGCTGCTAGTCGCATCCGGCCTGGGCAACATCGGCGCGGACCGCGTAATGGACTTCATCGTCGACTACCTGCCTTCTCCGCTGGACCGCAAGCCGGTCGCGGCGCAGGTGAAGGAAGGTGACGGACAGCCGACCACGCGCAAGGTCAGCGACAGCGAACCGCTTTCGCTTTACGTTTTCAAGACCGTCAGTGACCCGTTCTCCGGCCGCATCAGCTACTTCAAGGTTTACAGCGGCGTGGTGAAGAACGACGCCACCGTGCAGAACTTCAATAAGAATGTGCAGGAGAAGTTCGCACACCTCTCGATCATGCAGGGCAAGACGGCCGTTCCGGTGAACGAACTTCACGCGGGCGATATCGGAGCCGTGGCCAAGCTGAAAGAGACGCTCACGGGCGACACGCTGGGCGATAAGGCTGCGCCGATTCAGTACCCGCTGGTCGAGTTGCCGGAACCGGCGATCACCTACGCGATCGAGCCGAAGTCGCGCGCCGACGAAGACAAACTGGGCGCGGGCGTCCACAAGCTGCTGGAAGAAGATGCGATGCTGCGCTTCTTCCGCGACGAGCAGACCAAGGACTTCCTCATCGCCGGCACCGGACAGCAGCACATTGAGGTCGTCGTCAGCCGCCTGAAGAAGCGGTATCACACGGAAGTGAACTTGAAGGCCCCGAAGGTTCCATATCGCGAAACCATTCGCGGCAAGGCCGACGTGCAGGGGCGCCACAAGAAGCAGTCGGGCGGCCACGGCCAGTTCGGCGATTGCAAGATCAAGATGGAACCGCTGCAGCGTGGCGGCAAGTTCGAGTTCGTGAACGACATCTTCGGCGGCGCCATCCCGAAGAACTTCATTCCGGCCGTGGAAAAGGGCATCCTGGAAGCCGCCGCTCGCGGATACCTGGCCGGCTTCCCGGTGGTGGACTTCAAGGTCATCCTCTACGATGGCTCGTACCACGATGTAGACTCCAACGAACTGTCGTTCAAGACCGCCGGTCGCATCGCCTTCAAGAAGGCCATGGAGCAGGCCAAGCCCGCGCTGCTCGAACCGGTCATGAAGGTCGAGATCACGATTCCCGACGAGTTCGCCGGCGCCATCATGGGCGACCTGAACTCGCGTCGCGGACGCATTCAGGGCATGGACAACAAGGGCGGGAACACGATCGTTCACGCCGAAGTGCCCATGGCCGAGATGCTGACCTATGGCGTGGACCTGACGTCGATGACGCAGGGCCGCGGCTCGTTCTCGATGGAAATGGACCACTACGACTTCGTCCCGGCACAGCAGGCGGAAAAGGTCATTGCCGCCGCCAAGGCCGAGCGCGGAGAAGAGACGGAAGAGGAAGAATAACGCTGGATGGATGATGTCGGATGGTAGATGGATGGTGCTGGATCGCAGATCTCAGATCGGGTGATCGCAGATGTAACGCATCATCTATCAACATCCGGCAGTCGTTAACGACTAGAAGGGCGCGGCCGAGTGCTGCGCCTTTCGTGTTTTGGGGACTTGTGCCTTCCACGACTGCGCATCGCACAACAGCATTCATCCTGAGCGAAGCGAAGGATCTATGCATTTTGCTGCGCACCATCTCATCTGCGCAGGCTTTCCCCAGTCGTCGCTCAGGTCGCGCCATGTCGGATTCTGAGCGACAATCAATGCGACCTTCCGCACCCGCTTCCATCCCTTGATCTGCTTCTCGCGGTTGATTCCGCCTTCGGGCGTACTCAGTTGCTCGTAATACACGAGATGGTCGCACTGATAACGGTCAGTGAAACCTTCGTAAATGTGGTTCTTGTGCTGCCAGACGCGTTTCTGAAGATTGTTGGTGTAACCGGTGTAAAGCGTCCTGGACCGGTTCGACATGATGTAGACGTAGAAGTACTCGCGATGCATGATGCGGAAGCATATCGCTACCCTCTTCTCCGGATGCTGCTGCCGCGCTTTTTGTTCCGAAGGTGGAACGTCGCTGCCTACTTGCGTGGTGCGGATGAAGCGCTGGCCACTGCCCACAAAATGCATAGATCCTTCGCTGCGCTCAGGATGAATCTGGTTGTTTCATTGCTGCTTCGAGTGGCATCAGAGGCGACATCTCGATTGCATTTCCCGCCGTAAACGCCACATGAATGTCAAGCCGAAAATTGTGCCGCTGATGTTTGACACCCCATGGAGCGGTTGTTATAGTCAGACTGTCTCGGATGGGAGTTCACGTCCGGAGAGAGCCGACCGCTGGATAGTCCATAATCTCCTTTAACGACCCACGCCAGCAGTCCGTATCCGAAAATACGTGGTCCCCATAACACCGAATTGGTGGAATGGGTGTGAGCTAATGGTTTTGTTCGATAACGATAACAACGCCGTCCGCAACGAAGAAACTCCGTCCTACAACGAGCAGCAGTCCATTTCCGAGCAGAGCGCGCCGGAGAACCACGACCACGGGTCAGACCGGGGTCATGCGCCCGAGCAGCAGCCGCCGCAGACTGCCCCAACAAGTTCTGAATTTCATTCCGAATTAAATTTAAGAGGAACCGCTACGCCTACCGAAACCTATAACGAAACGCCTGGGACGGAAGTCGCAGCCGCTGCCGAACAGCAGCCTGAGACCGCCCCCGAAACCACAACCCCAACCGAAATCGCGCCCAAAGTTGAAGCCGAAGTCTCACCGAAGGTTGAAGCCGAAGCCGCACCCAAGGCCGAAGCTGAAGCCGCTCCCGAAGCCGCACCGAAGATGGAAGACTTCGCCAGCATCCTCGAGAACTTCGAGACCGAGCAGCAGGAAGCCGCTGCTGCCATGGAAGACCGCGTCATTCGTGGCACCGTCGTGTCCCTCACCAACAACTATGTTGTGGTGGACATCGGCGCCAAGAGCGAAGGCATGGTCCCGCTCGAAGAAGTCAAGGATCACGAGGGCAACATCAAGGTCAAGCCCGGTGACGAAATCGACGTAATGCGCGAGAAGGGCGAGACCGAGGACGGCTATCCCAAGCTCTCCTACCAGAAAGCGCAGCGCCTGCGCGCCTGGGACGAGATCGAGCATGCGTACAACGAGAAGACGCCGATCAAGGCTGTCGTCATCGACCGCATCAAGGGTGGCCTGACCGTTGACATCCTCGGCGCGCGCGCCTTCCTGCCCGGATCGCAGGTTGACCTGCGGCCCGTCCGTAACCTGGACGGCATGAAGGGCCAGGAACTCGAAGTCCGCGTGATCAAGCTGAATAAGAAGCGCGGCAACATCGTGGTCAGCCGCAAGCAGCTTCTCGAAGAAGAAGTTTCCGAGAAGCGCACCCACACCCTCGAGCAGCTTTCCGAGGGCGCGGTGCTGACCGGCGTGGTGAAGAACCTGACCGACTACGGCGCTTTCGTCGACCTCGGCGGCATCGACGGCCTGCTCCATATCACCGATATGAGCTGGGGCCGACTCACGCATCCGCGTGACCTGGTGCAGGTGGGCGACCACATCCAGGTGAAGGTTCTGAAGTTCGACAAGGACAAGGCTCGCGTTTCGCTGGGCTTCAAGCAGCTCACGCCTGACCCGTGGCTCGACGCCAGCGAGCGTTACCCGATCGGCGCGCACGTGCGTGGCCGCGTCATCAGCGTCACCGACTACGGTGCCTTCATCGAGCTCGAACAGGGCATCGAGGGCCTGGTCCACGTCAGCGAGATGACCTGGTCCAAGCGCATGAAGCACCCGTCGAAGCTGGTGAATGTGGGCGACGAAGTCGAGGCCGTGGTTCTGAACGTGAACCCGACCGAGCGCCGCATTTCGCTGGGCCTGAAGCAGCTTCAGTCGAACCCGTGGGAATCGTTGCACGAGAAGTTCCCGATCGGCTCGACCGTCGAAGGCCGCGTCCGCAACCTGACCGACTTCGGCGCGTTCATCGAGATCGAAGACGGCATCGACGGACTGGTGCACGTCAGCAACCTGAGCTGGACTAAGCGCGTGAAGCATCCTTCGGAAGTTCTGAAGAAGGGCGACCGCGTGAAGGCGCAGGTGCTCGCCATCGAGCCGGACAATCGCCGCCTGTCGCTGGGCATCAAGCAGCTCGAACCGGACGTCTGGGAGACCTTCTTCCAGCAGCACCGGATCGGCGACGTGGTGCACGGCAAGGTTCTGCGCGTAGCCAGCTTCGGCGCGTTCGTCGAACTCGCGGATGGAGTCGAGGGCCTGTGCCACAACTCCGAAGCCATGGACGCGAACAGCCAGCCGGTTCTGCTCGAACCGGGCAGCGAGCACGAGTTCAAGATCATCAAGATGAACCCCGCCGAGAAGAAAGTGGGCCTCTCGATCCGCGCCGTTGGGGAAGAAGCCAGCCGCGCAGACGTCGAGAGCTACAAGCACTCGGGCGACGGCTCCAGCGCGACTCTGGGCGAGCTGATGAGCTGGAAACGGGAAAGAGAATAGCTAGTAGCTGGTAGTCAGTAGTTGGTAGCTAGCGAGTCTCAGGCGCCGGATCTTTGGATCCGGCGCTTTTTTTGCTCTGAGGAGTTGTAGCGCCGCCGTCCCCGGCGGCGGCCTGCGTGGGTCACTTCGGCTAAGTTAACCGGGGCAGCTGCATCAGGGCTGCGGCTCTCCACCGACCACCGGGAACAGACGCGTCAGCACCACGTTGATCCGGTCCACGCTCGCGATAACTATCTCTCGCCGCTCGGGATTCGCATCGAACTGGCTGTCAACGAGCACCTGCAATGCGTTCCTCACCTCGTGGTTAAGCTCTGAAATGCGTAGCAACTCGGCTCGAACCCGCTTTCGCCTCTCCCGGACGCTCGCCAACAGCAGCAACACGCCTATGGAAACAGCGGCGCCCACCAGTAAAGAGTCGACAATCTCCATGTCATGCACTGCCACAGGTACGTGTGCCAGAACCTCGTCTTTCAACGCCTCGAGCAGAGCTGCCAGGATGAAGCATGCTGCGGCAGTTGCGCGAGACCGTGACTCATCGTCGGAAATGTATCCGATCAGATTGCCAACATTGGCGAGCATTCAGCCTCCTCATCGGCGTAGTGCAGACAAGCAGAGACTGGCCAGAGTAGCATCTGCAACCGGAAAGGATATGACCCAGCGCTCACGGCTTCGTGATTGGCGTCACCAGAAGGTGTCACTCTCGAGCCTCACCACCCTGCGCGAGGACGGTGACGATGAATGTGTGGGGACGGGGCTCTGCCCCGTCCCTGTGCCCCGTCCCGCCCCAGATTCAGGCGCTCAGGCCGGGTACGTCGCTCAAGCCGGGTGCGCATTTTCAGGGAAGGGTCCGACGCGCAATGACTCAGGCAGCCCGATTCCCCACACTTCCTCATCCCGACCGGAGTCTCGCTGTGCAACAGCGTGACGGAGTGGAGGGACCTGCATTTCATCCCATTGCGGCTGATTCTGAAACAGTCGTTACAATGGCAGAATGCTACCCGAGAAATTTCTTCGCGTGCTGGAACACGAGGGAGTCGTGGCAATCGCCACCCAGGGACCGGACGGACTACCCCACCTCGTCAACACCTGGAACAGCTACGTTCAGGTCGCGACGGACGAGCAGCTTGTCATACCTGCCGGCGGAATGCACAGGACGGAAAAGAACCTGTCGCGAACAGACACGGTCCTGCTCACAGCAGGCAGCCGCGAAGTGGAAGGCAGACATGGCCCGGGAACCGGATTTCTGATAACCGGCAACGCGGAATTCCTGTACGCCGGCACAGAGTTCGACCTCGTAAAACGCAAGTTTCCCTGGGCAAGAGCTGCTCTGAGAGTCGCGGTCGCGGCCATCGAACAAACCCTGTGACCGATTCTGCGTTGCACCCACCTGAAGGAAGATGATGGGTCAGGCAGCCTTGAAGAGCTGCCTGTCTGTCCTCACTTCACTTGAACCCTCGATTACCAGTTCGGCGGAAACGAGTTGTTCTTCATAATCTGTCGTCAATCGGAATCCGAGCCTTTCGAAGATTGCACACATCCCTTGATTGCTCATCATCGTTGTGGCAGTCACGCGATGAAGTCCCTCATCACGAGCGACTTCTACAAGTCGAGCGATAAGTTCTTTGCCCAGCCCTTGACCGTGATAGCCATCGCTGATCATGACGGCCACCTCTCCTTTGTTTCCAAAAGGCAGCTTTAGCAGAGTGGCAATCGCGATTATCTTCCTGTGCTTCGTCTCAGGATCGCGGTATTCGGCCAGCAATGCTATCTCGCGATCATAGTCAATAAAGCAAGCTCGGCTAAGTCGGTCGTGCGCAGTTCTGGTACTGAGTTTCAAGCGCTGAAAGAAGCGCTGGTAAACAGTTTGGTCGGTGAGCGTTTCGTGAAATTTGACCATCGAAGGTTCGTCTTCAGCGCGGATGGGGCGAACCGTGACGCTCTGGCCATTCTTCATGGTCCATGAGGAGACATATTGGACTGGGTACGGTCGTATCGCCGGTCTGGTCAGGTCATGTTCGCTAGCTTCATGGCCGTACACTTCGCAACCAGCGTCAAGCGCAAGCACATGCTCGCGAGAGATCAACAGAGGATTAAGCTCGAGTTCCTTGATCCATGGTTGCTCTGCGACAAGCTGGCTGAAACGAACCAGCAGGGACTCTAGCTCCGGCATAGAAGGGCCACATTCATTGCGGAGCACTGCGTACAATTCACTTTGCTCCAACATGCGGCGGGCAAGCGTCGCATTCAACGGTGGCAGGCCAATCGCGAGGCGGCCATGGTTCCTCGTGCCGAGGCTGGCCGCGCCAAACAGCAGCACGGGACCGAATTGCGCATCCACACGACACTCAAGCTTCGCCCTGTAGACGCTCTTCTCCGGTATCACAGCAATTTCCGAATCTACTGTTGCAATCCCGTAGGTCGTCAAGATCTGGTTTGACTCGGCTTGTATGAGAGATGTTCGACCAGACTGGCGAACAGCATCAATCAGCCTGTGCACGACCTGTCGGGGAGCGCCCTCCGCAAGATCAATATCCAGACTCGGGGTTTCGTAGAGACCTCGCAGGTCATAGCTGTATCGCCACATGTAGTTGAACACGCGCGCTGCCGCCGAAGGAGATGGGAATACCGGCAGACACGACCTGGCGACGGCATCCTCACTCGCAGTTTCGGCCTGTGCGATGTAGCTGATCAATATTGGCTTGCCGCTATTCCTCAGTGACAGCAACCGTTCCGCCGTTTCTTGCGGATCGGAGAGGGCCCGGGGTACGGTCACCAGCAGCACACCATCGCAGTTCGGATCTTTAGCTGAAATTTCAACGGCCTTGGCGTAAGTTTCGGCACGGCCGTCGCCCAGAACGTCGTCGAGACGATTCTCGGTGGTTAGCAATTGCTCAAGTTGCTCACGCGTTTCCGCCGACGGTTGCGCAAGTTGTCCTCCGCATTGAACGATGCTGTCGGCAGCCAAAACGCCCGGACCGTCCGCATTGCTGACAACCATCAGGCGAGGTCCTTCAGGACGGGGCTGCTTTGAAAGTGCATCGGCGGTATAGAAAAGATCTTCAAGAGTGTCTACCCGGACGACGCCGGCTCGATGCAACGCAGCTTGCAGGACGTCATCGTCGCTAGGCACAGAGCGAGAGTGCCACGCCAGCGTTCGCGCCGAAGCATGTCCCACCTTGATGGCGATGATTGGCTTGTCCAGCGAGACTTCGCGTGCCGCAGACAGAAACGAGCGGACGTTCCCGATCGAGCCGATCTGGATCAGGATGGCACGGGTAAACGAATCCCGTCCGAAGTAGTCGATCAAGTTGGCCCAACTGACATCCAGCATAGTGCCGAGCGAAGCGAAGTAGCTGAAGCCTACGATGTGCTTGAAACTCCAATCCAGAACCGACCTGCTTAGCGTTGCGCTCTCGCCCAGGTAGGCGACCGTGCCACCGATCGGCATCTGCAAGCCGGGCGTAGCATTGAGGCCGATTCGCGGATTCATGACTCCCTGGGTATTCGGGCCGATCACGCGTGTTCGGCTGCCCTTGAGGATGGCACGCATACGCTGAGCCGACTCGGCGCCATCCCGCGAGGCGCCGAATCCGCTGGAGATCAGAATGACTCCCTTCACACCCTTCTCTACGCATTCCGTCAATATATCGGGGGCTGCTTCCGGCGCGGTAACGACTACGGCAAGGTCGATTTTGGCCGGTACGGAGCCGAGGTTTGCATACGCAGGTTTCTCTCCTATTGTCGATTGCCCTGCTTGTACAACAAACGTCTGGCCTGCAAACTCGCTCCTCATCAGTGTGGATAAAGCGCTCTGCCCCGCGGTTTCCGGCAACTCGCCTGTACTTACGATTGCGATAGTTCTTGGATTGAAAATCGCGTCGAGTGAACCTGCGCCGCCAAATGACGTTGTGGGAGAATCGTGTGAGTTAGTGAGAGCCTGATTTTCGGTTTGCTCTGGAAGAGCCATCGTGCCCTCCTTTGCTGATGAGGTGGAGCCGAACATGAACCGGTGAGCAGCTCTCGACGAGCTAGGCGAGTACCGATTTGCGCGTAACGTTAGCGGAAACGCAGCTCTGCCTCAAGAGCATTCGGAACGAGCGGGCCAAAGCCGGGTGGCCCATTCAAGCCATCTTCTGGCTTGAGTGGGGCAGTTCGTCTCCCGACCCACGTCCTTGTTCACACAGGCAACTGTGACAACTGAGAACTGAAAACTGACATTGCGCTACCCAAGCACAGATGACCCGATGACCCGATCGCCCTATTTGCGTTCGCGTGACATCAGTCATCGTCGCCGTCCGGCGGGTCGCCTAACATATTCGTAAGAGTATGAGCGCACTGGTTCAACCCATCGCACCCAACCATGTTCCGGACGCGCAGGCGCAGGCTGCGAGGCAGAGAGAGAAGGCGCTGGCGCGCCTGCTCATGACTTACATCGGCACGGGCTTGGCCTTCATGTTGCTGCCCGGAACGTTTCTCGGCGTGTGGAACCTGCTTTCGATCAGCGCACGGCAGGCATCGGATTCGGTGTCGCCGGCGTGGATACAGGCTCACGGCCACGCGCAAGTCTTCGGATGGATCGGCACATTCATTCTTGGCATCGGCTTCTACTCCATCCCCAAGATGAGGCGTACGAAGGGCTTTGCGCTGTGGCAGGGCTGGGGATGCTGGGCCATGTGGACGGCCGGAGTCCTGCTGCGCTGGGTGGCGACCGTTTACGAATGGCACTGGCGTTGGCTGCTGCCCGCGTCGGCCGGGCTGGAACTGCTGGCGTTCGCGATCTTCTTCAAGGCCGTGTCGTCGCATCGGCCTGCGGAGGGAACTAACGCGGCGCAAGCCGATCTTGGACGGAGCACCCAGACCGAGTCGAAACCTGCGACATCAAAACCTGCAAAGCTTGAGACGTGGATCTTCGTGGTGATCGCCGGAAGCGTCGGCTTGCTCGCGACGCTCGTCGCGAATCTGGTCGGTTGTGTGCAGGTCGCGCTAAACGCGGCGTCGCCGGCGTTCGGGCACAGCTTCGATCAGCGTTTTCTGGTGCTTCTTGCGTGGGCCTTCATGGTTCCGTTCGTGTGGGGATTCAGCGCGCGCTGGCTCCCGATTTTTCTTGGGCTGCGTCCGGCCTGCGATCGCGGGCTGATGGCCATGGTGGCGGTAAACACGGCGGGCGTTGTGCTGGCCATGTTCGGCGCGTTCCGCGCGGCGGTCGTTCTGCTGCTCTGCTCGGCCGTCATGTCGCTGCTGGCCGTGCGGGTCGCGTTCCCGGCGGTGCAGCCGGCAAAGATCCAGGGCGTTCACAAGTCGTTCCCGGTCTTCGTTCGACTGGCGTATGCCTGGCTGGTTGTGGCGGCGTTGCTCGGCGTGTGGGCGGCATTCTCTCAGCATTCGGACGGCATATGGGGCGCGTCGCGTCACGCGCTTACCGTCGGATTCGTGTCGACCATGGTTTTCGCCATCGGGCAACGCGTGCTGCCGGCGTTCAGCGGAATGCGCCTGCTCTACAGCACGAAGTTGATGGCTGCGGCGTTAGCGCTTCTTAGCCTGGGATGCTTCCTGCGCGTCAGCTCGGAAGTGCTGGCGTACCACGGAATTGCGCAGTTCGCGTGGAAGTGGCTTCCCGTCTCGGCAGTGATCGAACTCACGGCCGTGACGCTGTTCGCGGTGAACATGGTCGCAACGTTCCTGACGACACCGCCGTCGGCGCGGCTGGTGCAGGTGAAGTAGGCCAGGACCGCTATCAGACTTGTTGTGGCTATCAGAGTTGTCCTTCGGGTAAGCAGGACTCAGGCCGCGTGTCTCTCTGCAATCTCCGGAGTTTTGGAATGCCGACCCGCTAGCTTACCGAGGAACGACATGGCCACAGGAATTGAAATCAACGTTCCCACCGAGAGCAAAGTCAGACCTACGGCTTTGCGCGCATCGCGATCCAGCTTGCCGGCAAGCAACATTCCCACCCCAGTTCCAATGATGAACCGGGTGCTGTTGATCATGCCGATTTCGGGGATGGTTAGCGGTATCTCTCTCATGATGTCCTCACTCCACCTCTGAGACCGTATCGCCGCCGAGCGTTGCCAACGGACTGGGATTCTCCGACCCCTCCCCTATATTCGGGATCTTGAAAACAAAAGATTTGTTGCGATATGACGCTCCCCTCGAACGTTAAACGACTTACGCGCACAATCTTCATGAACGTGCGTTAGCTGCGCGAACGTAAGGCACCCGGCGCATTTCCACGTTAGCCACCGAACGTGGGGCACCGGGCCATGCACTCATAGAAACCATACATCAAGACGATCTCGGTGATTAGCGCCGCCACGAGATGCGAGTTGCTGAGATCGCGCAGCAGCATCGATCATCTGAGGACGTCGTAGTTATGGCGCCACCGCATTAGCTGCTGACGTGGGCAGCTCGAATATCGGCGCTATTGCTCGCCGCTGCCAAGGGGGAGGCCGAGGCAGTCCTCAGGAACTCGAGATGCCCACGCGGCGGCGAGTCTAGCAGAAGAACTGCATTGTCTTCGTTGCTCCACAGCAACCAGAGTAGCCGTCACCGTGCACCCAAACGGCGAATCAATTCACGCACACTCACCGTCATTCCGGGTATATACGAACAGCGCAGCCCTTCGTCCTCCCCAACGTGGTGCTTGCACAAAGTCTGTGTTCCAGATGTACTAACTGCGACTTTGCTCCACAGTAGCTGCTGCGGTGGCAACCGCATAGAAGAGGGATCGGCAGGCATTTGCTGCTAGTCCACACGCCGTGCCAAGCCGCCGCAGTCACGTTCTCCAGCGGAAGGAGCGGCTGCGATCATTGTGTCCAACGAAGACTACCTTGGATGACGCCGGGGCAGTGAAGGCGCGGTTTATATCAGTCTTGCAGGATCGCAAGGAGAGCCGTAACTCGTTTCAATTCCCCAAACTCTTCGCCGGTAAGCTCCACGAATTCTATACCGTATCGGAAACCATCACGGTTCCTCACCACAGCGGAAAGACCGAATCGCATGCGCGAGTGCGGCAATTCAAAGGCAACTTTGATGCCGTCCCCTACTTCGAGTTCGAGCGGCGTGTAGAGCGACATTCCACCACAGCTGATGTCGTGACCACGAGCGAGCGAATTGCCAGTGGCATCGGTAAAAACGCGGACAGACATATCGACAACAATGCGAGGGTGTTTCCTGATACCCTTTGCCGGGATGTGTGAATTCATCGAATGGCGTACCCTTTTACTTACCCAGTTTTGTAACCACCCCTCCACCACTGAATAGCAAGCCGTTACCCCTCGTCGAACACCAACCTGCCGCAGAACGCGTCGGACACGACAACATCGGGTCGTGGATCACTCGCCGCCTGAACAAGGCCATTTCCATGCGACCACGACGGTACATCGAGCTTCCATTGTGCAATCCGTGAAGAGAGTCTCTGGTTTACGGTAGAGCACAGCGAACCAAAGCGTCGTTGCGCTGGAGCAACTAGCACGACCGCGCACAACGCAGTCCGCCGGTGTGATACGGCGTAGCCTCACGCGGCTGGAAACGACGCCTTGCGTTACGTGGCAATGCTGCGATCCTTGACGGCGAGTTGGCGTGTCTTGATGCGGAAGGCCGTCCGGTGTTCAACGACCTTCTGTGTCGGCGCCACGAGCCAGGTGCCCCACGTCTGCCCGGTTTTGGCAGATGTGGGGTTTTACCGGGGAATTGGTGGTTTGTTCTGATTCGGACCTGCAGGCCGCGTCGAACGCACCCTCTCCTGCGGGGAAGGGTGCGGCACCCGCTGTTATTAGGGTTGAGTTCGGAAAGGGTGCGCCACCCGCCCGGTCGTCATCCTGAACGGAGTGAAGGATCTCTGCATTTTGTCGCCCCGGAAGAAGCCCGTCACCATGCGCCTGGACGCCGACGTAATCGGACTGGCCCAAGAAGGTCGGCCCCGGTTATCAGACCAAGGCCAACGCCCTTCTGCGCAAACAAATGATGCGGTCGTACGCCGACAAGAAAGGGCCGAGTCCGGCGGGCGCCGGCGAGAACGTCAAGAAGGCGAAGAAGGTGAGATCGCCGTGGGCCACCCGCCTAAGAACTGAATTGTGTCTCGCCTTGTTCCGGACTAAGGTGTGTACGGTCATTACCTGTAACGTGGCACACCGAATCGAACACCATTACGTTCCGTGCGTCTACTTGAAGAACTTTGCTGACGCGAATGGGCAAGTGTCTGCCTATCGACTGCTCGTGGCCCACCCTAATGTACGCGAGTGGCAGTCGCTCTCACCTCGCGGAATCGCGTACCGCGCCCACCTCTATACGCGCATGGTTTCCGGAGCAGAGTCGGACGAAATTGAAGACTGGTTTGGCCGAGAGTTCGAAGGACCGGCCGAGGAAGCGATAGATCGCGCGACACACGATCAGTCCCTAACTCCCGCTCATTGGAAAACACTCATTCGGTTTGTTGCCGCACAAGACGTTCGCACACCGGCGCGACTGATGGAGAGAATGGCTGAATGGCCGAAGTCGATTCCCCCGCTGCTCGACAAAGTGGCGCGCGAATCCATAGCAAAATTGGAGGAGGCTAAACGCTGCGGCGTTCCCGTCCAGACCACAAGGCCTGCTCATTCCGAATACCTTCCCGTTCGCATACGCACGGAGATCAGACCGGGAGAAGAAATGGGCAGGCTAAGTGTCGAGACTGTTGCGGGACGCGGTTTCTGGCTGTTCAGCTTAAAACATTTACTCACTAGGACTTTGAACGTCCTGCTCGAGCATCGATGGACCATCGTGAAGCCGTACAGCGACATGTGCTGGCTGACAAGCGACGACCCTGTCATAAAGCTGAATTACAACAGTCCGAACGACTACAACCTTAAGGGCGGTTGGGGATGGAAGGGGACCGAGATTATGCTACCGCTCGGTCCGAGACACCTTCTGTATACGCAGGTTGGAAGGCGTCCCCCTGCACGAGGTTGGGCGTTCCCTTATGAGCACACGCATATAGTAAGAACCATTATTGTCGAGCACGCACATCGGATGATTTTCGCAGCGCAACCGTGCCCCGACGTGTCGAGAATGCGTCCGCGCATCGTCGATGCCACCGCAGTCCGACGCGAGCGGGAGCAGTGGGAGACGTGGCATGACGAACAGACGCGAGCGGAGCGCGAACTGAAAGCGGACCACAAGCATTAGCACCCAAGTGTCAGGGGGCCGAGGCGATCGAGGCTGGTGGCCCATTCAAGCCGGGGTTGCTTGAGTGGGGCAGTTCGTATGCGAGGCCATGCCCTTGTTCTGATTTCGTAAATTATCCGGCCCTTATGTTTGCGTCCGGTCATTCGCTGCTACATTCATCTCGCAACGGAGCAGCGGTGAGCCTCGCGGCGTGTCGTGTGGAGCGTCCCTGATATCCCGCCACCTCGTGACGAATCGGTAAACTGTCGCGATTTGCGCTTTCGGCCTGAGATCGGATTCGGGGTATATCTCGAGTAGATCTCGCGTCAGATTTAACTGCTTTGAACAGTAGGATTTTGGGGATTTTGCCGCCCCCGGGGGGGTGGCAGTGGTGCATAAGTAAACTC
>JAEZPW010000339.1 GCA_023441255.1 Acidobacteriota bacterium | reverse complement strand
GGGCAAAGTGCGTGATCAGTTCATGGAAAAGCTGGTCGAACGTGCGAAAAAGCTGCGACCCGGCGATCCCTTGGATCCCAAAACGAGGCTCGGCGCCATCGTCAGCGAGCAGCAGATGAAGACCGTTCTCGGCTACATCGACACCGGTAAGCGTGAGGGCGCGGAGGTCGTAACGGGCGGCAATCGCGTTTCAGTTGACGGCGGGAAGGGCTTTTTCATCGAGCCGACGGTTTTCGGCGGCGTCAAGAACGACATGAAGATTGCGCAGGAAGAGATCTTCGGACCCGTGCTCGCAACGCTGACATTCGACGATGTTGACGAGGTCGCAGACCTTGCGAACAGGAGCAACTACGGATTGGCGGCGGCCATCTGGACCAGCGACGTGAAGAAAGCACACCAACTCTCGCGACGGCTCAATGCCGGCACGGTCTGGATCAACACTTACGGTCTGATGAACGCTGCATTGCCGTTCGGAGGCTACAAGCAATCGGGCTTTGGCCGCGAGCTTGGAATGCAGGCCATCGAACATTACACGGAAGTAAAGACCGTATGGCTGAATTTGTGAAGGGCAATTACTAAGCTTTGGGGTGAGCAGTTATGCCTTCGATGTTGAAGATCGGCACCTTCGGCGACTGGATCGGCCTTTTCGAAGAGTGGCGAAAAGAGATCGGCGTGGATCGCGACCAGGTGAAGGAGTTCAAGTTCGACACACTCTACGGCGCAATCGAGACAGAGGAGATCCAGTTCGGCCATTACAAGGGCCGAAAGAAGTGGGAGAACGTCCGCCAGGTCCCCACCCAGCAGATCCGGGACGCGCTGCTGAACATGATCGTCTACCAGGGCGACACAGAGTTCGCGAGCGTCGAACAGCAGCGGCATTTATTCGAGACGGCCCCGACCGACTGGGACCGCAAGGCGCTCACTCGTGTCAAGATCGAGGAGATGCGTCACGGGTGGCAGATGTGCGCGCTGCTGATGGAGCACTTCGGTCATTCCGGCAAGGTGGAGGCGCAGAAAATGCTTGAGCGACGCGCCTTCGAAAACAAGCGTTTGCTGGGCGCTTTCAACGTCGATGTCGACAACTGGATGGATTTCTTTACCTACACCGACTTCGTCGATCGCGACGGCAAGTTTCAATTGCAGATGTTGAAATATTCGGGGTTTGCGCCGCTGGGCCGGTCGATGTCCTATATGTTGCGCGAAGAAGCGTTTCACATGGGGACGGGAAACGACGGACTGGCTCGCGTGGTCAAGGCGGGCGTCATCCCAGCGTGGCTTATCCAGAAGTATTTGAACAAGTGGATCTCGGAGTCGTACGACTTGTTCGGGACGGATCATTCGTCGTCGGCGCACTGGGCCTACGTATGGGGTGTGAAAGGCCGGTATGACGAACCAAAGAATGAAGCGCCGCCCGACCTGGACGACATCAACGACTACAATCGAAACCTGTACCGCGATGAGGTCGAGAGCCTGATACAGAGGCTGAACAACTGCCTGCAGCCGGGCTTGGCGAACCTATACACACCCGACATCAAGTTCAATCGGTCGATCGGGAAGTGGGCAAAGCAGATGTACCACCCTCAGACGGGCGCGCCGATGGAAGAGAGAGAATATCAACAGCGGCGAGACGAGTTCCTGCCCACCGCGGATGACAAGAAGCTGCTGCTGGACATCATTTCAGCCGAGAAGAACTGGATCATGCCAAAGGTTGGCGCACGCGACCCCTTCGAGACCATAAGTGAGCCGCGAAAGAGTGCAATCAATATCGCCGCATAGCGACAAGGCAAAGATGGCAATCACGCAAATACAGCCGTCGTTCACAAAACTCAAGCTGGTGGTGAACGAGCCTGTCGCACAGATCGTGTTGAATAACCCACCGGTGAACGTCATCGATCTGCAGATGATGGACGAACTCGTGGCCGCCATGGAGCACGTGGGACAGCGCACTGGGGTTTCAGTACTGGTGTTCAGCGGCGAAGGGGTGGACTTCTCGGCGGGCGTCGACATCAAGGCTCACACGCCAGACCTGGTCACTGGCATGTTGGGCAAGTTTCATTCGGTTGTGCGCTCGATCGTGAATTCGTCCAAGGTGACGATCGCGGCCGTCCAGGGAAACTGCCTTGGAGGTGGAGCGGAACTGGCCCTCGTGTGCGACATGATGTTCTGCACGGAAGGCGCTCGATTCCAGTTTCCCGAGATTCAACTGGCCTGCTTCCCACCGGTTGCAGCCG
This sequence comes from Acidobacteriota bacterium, assembly GCA_023441255.1. Taxonomy (GTDB): domain Bacteria; phylum Acidobacteriota; class Terriglobia; order Terriglobales; family Acidobacteriaceae; genus JAEZPW01. Next base: position 11,226 of record JAEZPW010000339.1, on the reverse strand, counting down.
TCGCGCTTGCGCCAGTGATAGGGCAGAAGCGCGCAGCGGAGATGATCTTGACAGGGAATGTAGTGCACGGCGACGAGGCGTTCCACATCGGCCTGGTGAACGACGCCGTTGCAGATGAAGAGGAACTGCATGAGGCCGTTCAGGGGATCGTGGACCGGTTGTCGGGTCTGAGTCCGGCGGCGCTTAAGCTTGCCAAGAAGGCAATATATGCCTGGGACGCCGTGCATTTCGACAAAGGCCTACTGCGCTCCGAGAAGATCTACACCGAGGAATTGATGGTAACCGAGGATGCACGGGAGGGAGTCTCCGCCTGGATGGAAAAACGGGAACCGGTCTGGAAAGGCCGCTGAACACGAATCGAGCCGTGATTATGGAATTTGAGATCACACCCGAGGAACTCAGGGCAAAGGTCGAGGACGGCGAGCGGCCGTTATTGTTGGACATTCGTGAGCATTGGGAATACGAGACGGCGCACATCGAGGGCAGCGGGCATATCCCGATGAACGAATTGCCTTCGCGCGTGACGGAATTCAACTCGGGCGACTACATCGTCGTCGTATGCCATCTGGGCGTGCGCTCAGCGCAAGTAACTGAGTGGTTGCGACAGAACGGTTTCGACAACGTGCAGTCGATGAGCGGAGGAATTGACCGGTGGTCGCGTGCCGTCGACCCGAGCGTCCCCACCTACTGAACCATGAAGAAGGAACTCATTGAACTTCGCGTGAACGGCCTGGCATACGAACTTGCCGTGGAACCGAACGCGCTGTTGCTGGATGTGTTACGGCGCGAGTTGGGCCTGACAGGCTCGAAGCGGGGCTGCGACGACTCGTCCTGCGGAGCCTGCACCGTTCAGATCGATGGCACCCCCATGCTGGCGTGCACCTTGTTGGCTGCGAGCTGCGAAGGCGCTGAGATTACGACGGTGGAAGGAGTCGCCGAACACGGGTCGCTTGCCGCCATTCAGAAAGCCTACGGAGACTGGGGCGGATCCCAGTGCGGATATTGCACACCGGGCTTCATGATGACGGTGAGTGCGCTGCTGGCTGCCAATCCCAGTCCGACCGACGACGAGATAAGGCAAGCGCTGAGCAGCAATCTTTGTCGCTGTACGGGATATGAGCAGATGTACGAGGCCATCAAGGCAGCGATCGAAGCCGAACGGAAGGGCCTAGCGGCTGCGGGAAGATGAACGGTCGACCATGACGGAATTCTCGATCATCGGCAAACGAATAGCGATGGTGGACGCGGCAGGCAAGACTACCGGCGGCGGAAAATATGCTGACGACTACTCCGTGCCGGGCATGCTGTACGGAAAGATCCTGCACTCGCCTTATCCTCACGCTCGAATCAAACGAATCGACACCAGCCGAGCGCTCGCGCTGCCGGGTGTCGTGGGGGTTGTTACCGGGCACGATGCTCCGGTCACGTACGGGATTTTGCCCATCGGCCACGATGAGCATGCACTCTGCACGGACAAGGTTCGCTACGTGGGCGACAACGTGGCGTGCGTCGCGGCAGTGAGCGAGGCAGTGGCGGAGCGTGCACTGGAACTGATTGAGGTCGACTACGAAGTGCTTCCCGCATGGTTCGATCCCGAGCATTCGATGACCGCCGAAACGAACTTCATTCACGAACAGCGACCCCACAACATCGAGAAGGAATACCATCACGTCTTCGGCGATCCTGAACGGGGCTTCGCCGAAGCGGATTACGTGACGGAAGCGCGTTACGTCGCGAACGAAGTAACGCACGCTGCCATGGAGCCGCATTCGACGCTTGCGTCTTTCGACATCGATCCGCATACCGGAAGGCCCGGCAGGTTGACCGTGTGGTCCTCGACGCAAGTGCCGTACTACCTCCAGCACAAGCTGTCACTTGTGCTGGAGATGCCGATGTCCCAGATTCGTGTCGTGAAGCCGCTTGTGGGCGGTGGATTCGGAGGCAAGAGCGAGGTCATCCCGCTGGAGATCATCGCCGCAGTCGCTGCACGTGCGGCGAAAGCACCCGTAAAGATCACCTACACGCGTGAAGAAGTCTTCTGGGCCCACCGAGGGCGTCCGCGCACCATTGTTGACCTGAAGACGGGAGTGATGCGGGACGGCCGGATCGTTGCCGTACGCGCACGCGTGGTGCAGGACGGTGGTGGCTACTGTTCCTATGGACCGGTAACGATCCTCTACTCTGGCGCCCTGCTCGGCGCGCTGTACGACATCCCCAATGTGCAGTACGACGGCTACCGCGTGCTGACCAACAAACCAGCTTGCGGCGCAATGCGCGGACACGGAACCGTCAATGTGCGGTTTGCCTTCGAGTCGCAACTGGATGAAATTGCGGCAGCGCTGAAGCTCGATCCAGCTGAGATCAGGCGACGCAATCTACTGAAGCCCCCATGCATCACGGTGAACGGACTACGAGTACTGAGTTACGGCCTGCCTGAGTGCATCGACAAGGTGGTAGATGCTTCCCGCTGGAACCAGCACAGCCGTCAAGGCATCCGCGACGAAATCGGCTCAATAAAGCGGGGGTTGGGCATCGCCTGCAGCCATTACGTGAGCGGTGCCGCGAACTCCATCATTCGCTCCGACATGCCGCATTCCACGGTGAACATCAAGGTGGATCGCGACGGCGGAGTGGTCGTCTACACGGGTGCGTCGGAGATCGGACAGGGATCAGACACGATGACGGCCCAGGTCGTGGCCGAGGTGCTCGGTTGTTCTCTATCCAGGGTAAAGGTGATCGCAGCCGACACTGATCTGACCCCCATTGATCTGGGGTCGTACTCCAGTCGCGTGACTATGATGGCGGGCAACGCCGCACTGCGTGCAGCCGAGGCGGTGAAGACGGCGATCGTCGCGGCAGCGGCGAACAAGATGGGTTGCGTGCAGGATGAAGTCGTCATGCGCGACGACGTCGTGAGCAGGCGAAAAGATGGCTCCGAAGCCGTCAACGCTGGCCTGGGCAGTGCAGCGGAAATCCTCGAATCGGTTGATGCTCCACGCGGAGCGACAGACCGGCAGGTCGAACAGGTCGCGAGCGGCCGGGTGGAAGGGCAGATTCTGCGCGGGTCGGTGCTGCAGAAGCGCAAGGAAGAAGGACTCCGGGAGAGGCTAAGCTTCGAAGAAGCAGTCGTGGCTGCCATCGACATTCATGGTGCGCTGACCGGAACCGGCTCCTATTCTCCTCCGGATAACGCTCGTGGCGGAAAGTTCAAGGGGGCGGGCGTCGGCCCCTCGCCCGCTTACTCGTATTCCGCCCAAGTTGCAGACGTCAGCGTGGACGAAGAGACGGGCGAGGTGACGGTGCACAAGATTTGGGCGGCGCACGACTGCGGTCGCGCGCTCAACCCGGTCGCCGTTGAGGGTCAGGTAATCGGTTCTGTATGGATGGGCCTAGGGCAGGCGCTGCAGGAAGAAGTGATCTGGAAGGACGGCCTCATTATGAACCCCGGCCTGCTGGAATATCGAAGTCCGTCTGCCTCCGAGTCACCCAAGATTGAAACCTTTATCGTCGAGAGTATCGATCCTGAAGGGCCTTTTGGAGCGAAAGAGGCGGGAGAGGGCTCGCTTGCCGCAACCATTCCCGCCATAGCCAATGCCATTTACGACGCCCTTGGCGTGCGCTTGCGCGAGGCGCCATTCACGCCAGAGCGTGTGCTGGCCGCCTTGCGGGAGAAGAACGGGTTAAAGCGGCAGGACCTCACTGAGGGGGTTGACCCGGTGCGCCCGACTCGGCTGCGAGAGCACGGCGGTTCCTTGTGGTTCAAGGGCAAGGGTCCCGTGCGGCATCCGCTTGATCCCTCACGCGCCGAGACGCGAGTTACATCAGTGGAGCCGGGAGGTGCCGATTGAGCCTCCCGGAATTCAAGCTGCTGCGACCGCGGTCCGTTGACGAGGCACTCGGGATGCTGTCCAGGTACGCGCCAAGCGTGCAAGTGATAGCAGGCGGCACGGACCTGATCCCTTCACTGCGTCAGGGACTGTTTGCGCCCGAATTCGTCGTGGATGTTCGTGGTCTCGATGAACTGCGGGGCATTCACGTCGGCGAGGGCGGCGGAGTCGACATAGGCGCTCTCACGTGTCTGACCGCGATAGAAGATTCTGAATTCATCCGCAGGGAGTACAAGGTCCTTCACGAGGCTGCGGCAACGGTTGCGTCCCCCGTGTTACGCAACATGGGCACTATTGGTGGCAACATCTGCCTTGATACGCGCTGTCTCTGGTACAACCAGTCGCTGGCGTGGCGAAAGTCGTGCGGGTTCTGCATCAAGAAAGATGGAGACCTTTGCCATGTGGCTCCCGGGGGAAGTCGGTGTTGGGCCGCATTTTCAGGTGATACTCCACCGGCCCTGCTTTGCCTGGACGCCGAAATCGAGATTGCCAGGTCTGGAGGAGTTCGGCGTCTTCCCCTGCGTGAGTTTTACACCGGTTTGGGCGAGTCGCGAGTGAAATTGGGGAAGGACGAACTGCTGACGCGCGTGTTTCTGCCCGCCAGCAGCGCCGGCTGGCGTGGCGCCTACCGAAAGCTTCGCGTACGCGGAAGCATCGACTATCCACTGGCGGGGGTGGCGGTTGCCTTGAAGACTATGAATGGGACAGGCAGTGTCGTGCAGCACGCGCGAGTGGCAATAACGGCCGTGAATCCAGCCCCCATGCTTGTGCCCGGAGCGGAAGATGCCCTTGTTGGCAACCAGGCCGACGAAGAAGCTGCCATTCGAATCGGTGAACTGGCGGCTAAGACCGCAAAGCCGCTTACCACCTCGGCCCTGACCCCGGAGTATCGACGAGAAATGGTCAAGGTATTCGCAAAACGCGCTGTTCTGGCAATCGGGTGAGAGACAGAGCTTGATCACTGACTGCCACGTACACATTCAGCCGGTCGAGATGTTCAAGCCCGCGGCGTTGCAGCTGATGAAGAGCAAGCGGCCTGACTTCGACCGCATCATCGAATACTGCAATTCGCCTCGAGCGTTCCTCAAGCATCTCGACGAGATCGGCATAGACCGCGCTGTCCTCATCAACTACGTCGCTCCAGAGGTGATTGGCTTTACCTCTGGCGTTAACGAGTGGATCGCGAGATATGTGCAAGAGGACCCGCGCCGTCTGCTCCCGTGTGGAAGCGTCCACCCGCGGCACTCGGAAAACGTTCAGGCCGATATGGAGCAGATCGTTCGCCTGGGGATTCGGCTGATCAAAATTCACCCGCCACACCAGTTGCTGTTTCCGAATGATTATCTGAATGGAGTCACGGCGCTCGAAGCCATCTACCGCACGGCCGAGGCGAACGGGATTCCAGTCATGTTCCATACCGGGACATCAATCTTTCCGGGTGCTCGCAACAAGTACGGTGATCCGATCTACGTCGATGATGTGGCGGTCGATTTTCCCAAACTCAAAATACTGCTCGCTCACGGCGGGCGGCCGCTTTGGATGGACACTGCCTTCTTTCTCGTGCGCCGGCACCCAAACGTGTTCCTCGATATCAGCGGAATACCTCCGAAGTCATTGCTGAAGTATTTTCCGCGCCTTCCGGAGATTGCGCACAAGACGCTGTTCGGCACAGACTGGCCGGGCCCGGGCGTGCCGGAAATTGCCGCGAACCTGCAACAGTTCCGTTCGTTGCCGCTGGCCGCCGAGGTGCGAGACGCCATCCTGGAGCGAACTGCTTTGAATGTCTGGCCTGCAGATTGATTGCGAAACATCAACCGTTGCTGCCTGTGCGTGGTTACAATCGGCCCGTGGAGATAACATTTCGCGATTACCGGCCAGACGACCTCAACCGCCTCTGGGAACTCGATCAGCAATGCTTTCCTCCGGGCATTGCCTATTCGCGGGTCGAACTGATGCACTACATCCGCAGACACGGCGCTTTCACCGTCATTGCGGAATCCAGCGATGATCTGGCGGGCTTTATGGTTGGCGAGTCCCTGCGCCGCCGAGGTCACGTAATCACCATCGATGTGGCGAAGCCGTTCCGACGTCAGGGGCTCGGGTCGCGACTGATGGACGAAGCGGAGGCCCGCTTTCGCCAGGCCGGATGCGAAGTCGCGCTGCTTGAAACAGCCGTCAATAACATGGGGGCGATTGCGTTCTACAAACGACGGGGCTACGTGGTGCTCAAGACTATTCCGCGTTATTACGCCGGGAACCTGGACGCGCTCTTGCTGGGACGCCGGCTCATGGACAAAGCGCACGAGGCGGAGCATTGAGTAAATCGTCCAAGCCAAAGCGCGCAAGGTCGCCCGAACCGGTGCGGGTTGCCATCGATACCGGAGGGACGTTCACCGATTGCGTCTGGGTACAGGATGGCCGCCTCCACATGACCAAAGTGTTCTCGACCCCTGATGATCCTTCGCGCGCGATCATCGAGGCTCTGAACAGGACAGGGTTGTGCGGGCGCCGTCTCGTGTTGCTCCACGGAACGACTGTCGGTACGAACGCTCTCCTCGAGCGTAAGGGTGCAAGGGTTGCGTTCGTTACGACCGCGGGCTTCGAAGACGTTGTCGAAATCGGGCGACAGGCACGGGCAGCTCTGTACGACCTCTTCTTCGATCGGATTCCGCCGCTGGTCAGTCCGGAGTTGCGATTCGGCATCAGGGAACGTGTGGATCAGAGCGGTGTCATCCTGCAGCAACCTGCTGACGACGATCTGCAGCGGCTCAGCGCTGCGGTTGAGAAGGAACATCCGGGAGCAATTGCGGTCTGCACTCTGTTTTCATTCGCAAATCCTCATTCTGAACTCGCTGTTGAGGCGGCGCTGCGCGCCCAAGGAATACACGCGCCCATTTCGCTCTCGCACAGGATCATGCCAGAGTTCCGAGAGTATGAGCGGGCCAGCACGGTCGTGGTGAATGCTTACCTGCAGCCCGTCATGGGTAGCTATCTGGATCGCGTTGGCGAGCGAGTACGAAAATGGGTAAACGACGACGGAGAGCGCTGCGAACACAACGATTCAGACAGTGATAATGCAGTTCGTGTGTTCGTGATGCAATCGAGCGGCGGGATTACGTCACTCGAATCCGCTGCCCGCGAGCCTGTACGGACGGTTCTTTCCGGTCCCGCCGGCGGAGTTGTCGGAGCGGCAAGCGCGGGCAGGCGTAGTGGATTTCAGCGCGTGATCGGGTTCGACATGGGAGGCACCTCGACCGACGTGGCGCTGGTTGCGGGTGAACCACATCCCAGCACGGAAGCCGAGGTGGCGAGTCTTCCGGTTCGCGTGCCTATGCTCGACATTCACACGGTTGGTGCGGGAGGAGGTTCACTGGCCCGGTTCGATGCTGCGGGTGCATTACGCGTCGGACCCGAGTCCGCCGGAGCTGATCCAGGCCCGATCTGCTACGGGAAGGGTGAACAGCCTACCGTTACCGATGCCAACCTGCTGCTTGCACGCTTGCGTCCGGACAGGTTTCTGGGTGGCGAATTCACGCTCGACATAGAGCGGACGCGAAGAGTCGTCGCAGAGTGGCTGAAGAAGCAAGGCTCAACACTATCTCTTGAGCAATTCGCCGCCGGAGTCATACGAGTGGTGAACGCGACGATGGAGAAGGCGGTTCGTGTTGTCTCCGTCGAGCGTGGCTATGACACGCGGGACTTCACGCTGGTTGCCTTCGGAGGCGCGGGCGCGCTCCACGCGGCCGAACTGGCCGTCGGACTTGGAATCCCGCGGGTGCTTGTACCCCGTGCTCCCGGAGCACTTTCGGCGCTCGGCATTCTGGTGAGTGATGTTGTCAAAGACAACTCGCGCACCGTTCTACTGACTGTGTCGCCAGGCGCACCGCTGCCCGGTGCCAGGATCGAACGTACAATGGCGGAGCTAGTTGCATCGGCAGAGCGGCAATTCCGAGATGAAGGGTGGACAGGGAAGATCGAGAAGAGCGCAGCTGCTGATGTGCGTTATGGCGGGCAGGGTTATGAACTCACAGTGCCGCTTGGTCCAAGGCTGATTTCCGACTTTCACGCCAAGCATCAGCGCCGATATGGGTACAGCGACGCAAACCGCAATGTCGAGATCGTCACGTTGCGATTGCGGTCAACGCTGCGCTCTCCTCAAATCGAAACGCGCCCTGAACAACAGGTGGAAGGAGGTTCAGCCGGGGATTACTTTGCGGACGTGCTATTCGGAGAACGCGCCTTAAGAACCACCATTCGCGACCGCGCACGTCTTGCTCCCGGGCACAGCTATCGGGGACCCGCTGTGGTCACCGAATACAGCGCCACGACTGTTGTGCCACCGGATATAGTGTATTACCTGGACGGCTCTGGAGCTCTGATCATCGAAGCGGCTAAGACGCACACATCTGGAAACAAGAAAAAGGCGCCGCATCGCGGACGCCTTTTTTCTCAGAGCTGAAGTTTGGGTTATGCTGCGTCGTCCTTTTTATTATCTCGGTCGCGGATGTTGTCCGCGGCATCGCGAGCGGCGTCCTTCACCTTGCCCCATGTGTTTTGGGCCTTGCCCTTCGCCTGATCCGCGGCTCCTTCGGACTGCAAGTCTTCGTTGCCCGTCCACTCGCCCGTCTGGCGTTTAATCCGTCCGGCAACATCCTCGGCGTTGCCCTTGATCCTGTCCTGATCCATGCAAGTCCCTCCCTTAGGTTCGGTTGTTTCTCTCTACGACTGGCTCAAACTACTGAGCGCCTGTTACCAAGCAGTTGGAACAGCAGTGCGACTACCGCAAGCACGAGCAGAATGTGTATGAATCCGCCTAGTGCATAACCGGTCACGATCCCAAGCAGCCACAGAGCCAGTAAAATGATGAACAAGGTCCACAGCATCGTACGCGTATGCTTTCCCGTTCCTAATGTCGTGTACTAAATAAGTTGCGGCTGCGGGCAGCCGGGGTTGTAACGAATCGAAAGCAGCGCGAAGGGAACATGTAGCAACCAGCAAAACTCAACTGGTACGAAAGGTCTTTCGATGAAAGTTGCCATTCAGGGCGAACTCGGCTCTTTCAGCCATGAAGCAGTGCGGCGTCTGTTACCCTCGTCGAGTGTTGTGCCGTGTTCACTGTCCGCTGAAGTGTTCGAGAAGGTTGTTTCCGGAGCGGTGCAAGCGGCCGTCATACCGATCGAGAACTCGCTTGCGGGGCCCGTTACCGAGCACTACGACCTGCTTCTGGCCAACAATGTTTTCATTCATCGCGAGATGAGCTTACGTATTCAGCACTGTTTGATCACGTCCCCTGGCTGCAGCTTGCGAAAGATCGAACGCGTTCTGTCCCACCCAGTTGCACTGCAGCAGTGTCGCGAGTTCTATCGACGCCATCCGAAGATCCGGGCCGTGCCTTTTTACGACACCGCCGGAAGTGTTAAGCACATTACTGCGGAACGAGCCCTGACGGCCGGAGCCATCGCGGCATCGCATGCCGCCGACCAGTATGGTGGAAAGGTCCTCATGCGGGGGCTTGAGGACAACAAACAGAACTACACAAGATTTTTTCTGATCCGCAAATCCAACCGCGTCCAACCGGAGGCGAATAAGACTTCCATTGCGTTCGGACTCAAGAATGCTCCGGGTGCTCTCTTCCGCGCCCTGAGCGTGTTTGCCTTGCGGGATATTGACCTGAGCAAGATCGAGTCGCGGCCTATGCAGGGAAGGCCGTGGGAGTACGTGTTCTATGTCGATTTTGACCGGGGACAAGAAAGCGCTTCTGAAAACGCGCTTCGTCACCTCTCGGAAATCGCTGAATTCGTAAAGATACTCGGTGTGTACGTGCGAGGGTGATCGAGCCGCCTAGTCGGCCGCGCTGGCGACTTCAGGCGATGGAGTTCCGGATCGCCGTATGTTTTTTCGGAATCTCTGCGATGTCCAAACGACGATGCGATAGCCAAGCAGAATCCCGAGGACGATCGCATACCTGATGGGCTCCGTCAGGTCTTTCTTGACGAGCCATATGAAATGAATCACGCCCGCTGTGGCGCTCAAATAGATGAGTTTGTGGAGCAGGTTCCAGCGCTTTCCGCCCAGCCGACGTATCCATCCTCGCGTCGATGTGACCGCAAGCGGAACCATCAGCACAAAAGCAGTGAACCCGGCGGTGATGAAGGGCCGCTTGTAAACGTCTTTGAATATCTCTCCAAAGTCGAAAAACTTGTCGAGCCAAAAGTAGGTCAAGAAGTGAAGCGACCCGTAAAAGAAGGCGAAGAGTCCCAGCATGCGGCGGAACTGTATCAGCCAAGGCTGCGACGTGAGCTTGCGCAGAGGAGTGATGCTCAAAGTGATGAGCAGGAAAATGAGCGTCCACAGTCCGGTCGAGTGCGTAATGACTTCAATCGGGTTAGCGCCCAGGTCTCCCTGAAAGGCCTTCCAGGCCAACGCTCCCAATGGCATGAGGCAGGCTGTGAAGACAACGGGCTTGTAATAACGACTTCGTCTCATAATCGTGCCGCGCTTCTCAGAAGTACTTCCGCAGGTCCATGCCGGAATACAAGTTCGCGACCTGGTCGCCGTAACCGTTAAACATCAGCGTGTTCCGTTTGAAGAACTCGCCTATGCGGCGTTCCTTTGCCTGGCTCCAGCGAGGGTGATCGACATTGGGATTAACGTTCGAGTAGAACCCGTATTCGTTCGGCGCGGCTTTGTTCCAGGTAGTGGCCGGTTGATTGTCCACGAACTTGATCTTCACGATTGACTTCACACTCTTGAAGCCGTACTTCCACGGCACGACCAGGCGCAGCGGCGCGCCATCCTGGTTCGGCAACACTTCTCCGTAAAGTCCCACGGCCAGAATTGCGAGAGGATTCATGGCTTCGTCCATTCGCAGGCCTTCAACGTAAGGCCACTCAAGGACGTTTGTGTTCTGGCCCGGCATCTGTTTCGGATCGTGGAGGGTTGTCAGTTCCACAAACTTCGCTTTGGACGTTGGCTCCAGTTGCCGAATGAAGTCGCCCAGGGAGAACCCGACCCATGGGATTACCATCGACCATCCTTCCACGCAGCGATGCCGGTATATCCGCTCTTCGAGAGGGAACATCTTGAGGATGGCGTCTATGTCGTAGGTCTTCGCTTTCTTGACATTGCCCTCGACGGATACGGTCCAGGGCCGAGTCCTGAGTTTTTGTGCTTCACTCGCCGGACTGTACTTGTCGGTGCCGAACTCGTAGTAATTGTTGTAATTGGTAATGTCCTTGTAGGGTGTTTGCTTTTCTCCGGCGGCATAATCCGTCTTCTTTGAGACATCCAGCTTCGTCCCTGCAGCCTGCGCGGAGGTTGGGGAGGCAACGTTCAAAAC
>JAEZPW010000306.1 GCA_023441255.1 Acidobacteriota bacterium | reverse complement strand
GTCATGGCCGTCACTGCGGCGACTGCGATCACACACAGGATCCAAGGTTGTCTCTGACGCATGCAACGCCTCCTGACACTACCTCGCGACTGCCTTGATAAGTTCTGACCGTAGGGCCTGTACCGCGTTCACTTTTGAAACGTTTCAAATGTTCAGGCTGTCACACAATACTTCTGGTCTCCGCTACCCGTCAAGTGGAAATCGCGTCTTAGTCCGTCGACGCCACGGCCGCGACAACCCCGGCATTAGCCGCAACTGCCTGGGAAGGTCTTGCGGTATTTAGAAAACGCGCAACCTCCCGGTCCCCCGGCATCGAAGCCTGAGCGCCTGAACGCGAAACCGAGATGGCTGCGACTGCTGCTGCGTAACGAGCCGCAGCGCGAACATTCTCCCCGCGCATTAGTGCTACTGCGAACCCGGCGTTGAACGCGTCTCCGGCGGCGGTGGAATCTACTGCCGTTACGCGGAACGCGGGTTGAAAGAAATTCTCGCCATTTCGGCTGAGAAGAAAAGCGCCTAGCTTACCCAATTTGATAATCACGTTTGTCGGTCCGCGTCCAAGCAAGTCTTCCGCGTACTCGCGCACGTTTTCGCTGGTGAGCTCGCCGTGGCTGCGTCCGCATAGCGTTCCAGCCTCGGTTTCGTTTGGGGTGAGATACGTGACGTTGCGAAGCAGGGTGGCGGGGAGTTCGCGCGCCGGCGCCGGATCCAGCATAAACGGCACCTTGTGCTTTGCAGCCATAAACGCAACACACTCGACGGTTTCAAGCGGTACTTCCAACTGGCACAGCACAATGCCCGCTGAACGCAGCACAGCCGCACAGGCTCTGACGTCCTTTGGCAGAAGTGCGCCATTTGCGGCCGGCACCACGGCAATGCTGTTCTGGCCCGTCCTGTCTGTGTGGATCAACGCAACGCCCGATGAAGTCTTTTTCGCAACCGATACCGCTCTCACATTAACGCCGGCTTCGCGCAAAGATCGTTTGAGTTCAGGTCCGAACTGGTCGTCCCCCACCTTGCCGATCATGGTGACGGCGTGCCCCAGACGGCCCGCAGCGACAGCCTGATTTGCTCCTTTTCCGCCATGGAAGGTTTGAAAGTTCAATCCGGTCAACGTTTCGCCCGGGACCGGAATGCGCTCGACCGAGCAGACCAGGTCGAGATTAATGCTGCCCACCACCACAATCTGCTTCATAAATGGCATCCTTGCGTTACCGCCACTGCTGCAAAAGGCCAGACAGCATTTGGTTTATCGTTCCAATGCGATCTCGGAACTCACAGCTTGCCGATCAATTTGAGCGGCGCCATTCTGTTTCCCTTGACATCCGCTCGCACGCGGGATACGCTCCGGCGTGTTTGAAACGTTTTAGCAGAAATCCAAGTTACGCGCACAGAAATTTTTTCTAAAATCAATTCTCTTTCCCGAAAGGAAGCGCCCGATGTTCGTGCCGCAGACGTTTGCCATAGCTTTGCTGATGGTCGTCATCAGCACAATCTGTTGGGGGTCCTGGGCCAATACGTTCAAGGGAACAAAGAACTACAGATTCGAACTCTTCTATTGGGACTACGCGATCGGTATCGTGCTGATCTCCATCGTGCTCGCTCTCACCCTGGGCAGCATGTATGGGGGTGAAACCAGTTTCGTCGCCAACGTGCGTGCTGCCGACACTGCGAACATCCTCTACGCCCTGGCCGGTGGAATCATCTTCAACATCGCCAACCTGCTGCTGGTGGCCGCAATCGACATGGCCGGACTGGCGATTGCATTCCCGGTGGGCATCGGCGTCGCCCTGGTGGTAGGTGTGGTCATGAGTTACATCCAGCAGCCAAAAGGTAACGCCTTGCTGCTCGGCATCGGGGTCGTGTGCGCGATCATTGCCGTCATCATGGATGGCAAGGCCTACGGCCAGTTAGCCGGCAACGGCCGCAGCGTGACACGCAAAAGCATCATCATCTGCATTATCTCGGGAATTCTGATGGGCTTGTTCGCGCCTTTCGTGGCACGCGCCATGAGCACCGGCCACGCGCTCAGTTCCTACAGCATCGGAGTGTTTTTCACGCTAGGGGCGCTGTTGTGCTGCTTCTTCGTAAATGTCTACTTCATGAAGAAGCCGCTTGTGGGCCAGCCAGTTCAGTTCAAGGACTTTTTCTCAGCGTCTCCCAAGAACCACATTCTCGGGCTCGTTGGCGGCGGCATCTGGGGTCTTGGAACGGTGTTCAATTTCGTTGCGGCAAGCTTCACGGGCGTGGCGATCTCGTATGCGATAGGTCAGGCGGCTCCGATGGTGGCCGCGGTGTGGGGCGTGTTTGTCTGGAAGGAGTTCAGTGGTGCGACACCGAAGGCCCGTACGTACCTTGCGCTCATGTTTGCGTTCTTCGTGACGGCGATCATCGTGGTGTCGCAGGCCTACCGTGCTGGGGCATGATTCTGACCTGGGCAAGCCATGGAACGGGTCAAGAATCTCGGTCCGCGATTATTTCCGTTAAACGATTCAAAACCGCTTCGCTATGATAACAAAGTGAAAGTACCGCGGAAAACGCGCGCTGCCAAGAAGTCGGAGAGGACCGTCACGATGCGGGATATCGCTTCGCACGCGAAGGTTTCTATCGGCACGGTATCGCATGTGATTAACGGCACTGCCGGGGTACGCGCGGAAGTCGCGAGACGGGTGAAGCAGGCCATGCGCGATCTCGGATATCAGCCGAGCCAGCTCGCGCGCGGCCTGCGCCGCAACCAGACGAATATGCTCGGCATGATCGTTCCCGACATCACGAACCCGTTCTTCCCTTTGGTGGTACGCGGGGTGGAAGACACTGCTTATCGCGGAGGATACAGGCTTGTCCTGTGCAATGCCGATAACGACCCGGCGAAGGAAGAGAAGTATCTTGAGGACTTAGTGTCTTACAGCGTGGCCGGGCTGATCATCATTCCGTCAGTCGACAGCCGCATCGTTTCCATTCTGAACGAGAACCGCCGCGAGAACCGCGTTGTGTGCGTCGACCGTGCTCCCGACGACTGGACCGGCGACAGCGTGACGGTGGAAAACGAAGAGGGCGCGTATAAGGCCGTTCGCTACCTGATCAGCATGGGCCATCGCTGCATAGCGACGATCACCGGACCGTTGCACGTGCCGAACGCGATCCAGCGACTCGCCGGCTACAAACGAGCACTCGCAGAATCGGGCATCGAGGTTTCGCCCGAATACGTCCAGGAAGGCCGCTTCGAACGCATCAGTGGCTACCAGAAAGCGCAGACGCTTTTACGACTTCTGCCCAGGCCGACTGCAATTTTCGCCGCCAACGATCTGATCGCGCTCGGCATATTGGCTGCATTGCGGGAAGCGCGTATATCCTGTCCCGCAGAAATGTCGGTCATCGGTTTTGACGACCTTGAAGTCACATTCTTTACTGATCCGCCTCTTACCACCGTTGCACAGCCGGCCTACCAGCTCGGGGCCAAAGCTGCGACCGTGCTTCTCAGCCGTCTAAAAGGAGAAGTGGACGGACGGCAGCTGCTGACACTCGAAACCGAACTTCGGATCCGCCAGTCCGTAGGCCCCATCGAGTCG
>JAEZPW010000301.1 GCA_023441255.1 Acidobacteriota bacterium | reverse complement strand
GCGTACAGCCTGCGCCGGCAATGCCCCGGCACTCTCACTGTTCGACAGCCCTCGCGGGAGACACCCACGCCACGCACGCACTGAACGCACGCATCCAAACCATGATGTCCCTCGGCGCCCAGGTGGTGTGGCTCTTCATCTTGGCGATACCCATCGCGTGTATCGCCTGGACCGTTACTCACGAAGAGGTCTTTCGTGAACCGCGCGAATACTGTCAGCGTCGCACGGAGAACGCCGGCAATATCTTCCAGCGCAAGTTCTTTTACCTGTTCACGTGCGAGTACTGTTTCAGCCACTACGTGACGGCCCTGTTCCTGATCATCACGCGTTACAAGCTGCTCTATGAGGACTGGCGCGGCTATCTCCTTGCGTTCTTCGCCTTCCCATTCCTGTCGAATCTGTACATGGGCCTTTACGCCCAAACCAAGCTGGGCGTGAAGAAAGAACGCACGCAGATCAAGGCCATCCAGGAAGATGTGGAGATTAAGCGGGTCACGAAAGAGAACATCACTAACGGCGGAGCGAAGGCGCAGAAGCCCGCAGCGTGACGAAGTAGCGAGTACCGAGTACGAACCGCCCCTCACAACTCGGTACTCGGTACTCAAAATTAGATACAAGGTACTACGTACTGCTTTTTACGGTCTGGTCTTCGCGATCTCCGGTGCGCGCTGCACCCCGCCCGTGTCGGGTACATGCAGGTGATAGCGGGTCAGCCCGTCGCGGAGGTGCTCGAACGCCGCTTCGGGGGTATCGGCCCTGAGGAACAGATTCTTATCTTCCGGCGCGATGACGCCGGCATCCGTCATCGCCTGGAAGTTCACCACCTTGTTCCAGTAATCGCTTCCATACAGCACCACGACGATCTTCTTCGCCAGCTTTTCGGTCTGTGCCAGCGTCAGGATCTCGAAAAGTTCGTCAAACGTGCCGAACCCACCCGGGAATACGATCAGCGCCTTCGCCAGGTAGGCGAACCACAGCTTGCGCATGAAGAAGTAGTGGAATTCGAAGTTCAGTTCCGGTGAGATATATGGGTTGGGCATCTGCTCGTAAGGCAGATTAATGTTCAGGCCGATCGTCTTTCCTCCGGCCTCGTGCGCCCCTCGATTCGCGGCTTCCATGATGCCCGGCCCGCCTCCGGTCGTAACCACGAAGCGCGCCTTCTTCGAAGGTATCCGGGTGGACCATTCGGTCAACATAAACGCCAGTCGGCGTGCATCCTCGTAGTAGCGCGCCATCTCCACTGACGCACGGGCGTACTTCACCTTTTCTTGCTCTTCGGGAGGAGCGGGTTGGCGCGAGAAAGGTTTCTCCAGCATCTGCAACGCATTCTCCGCGTCAGATCGGCTGTGGAAACGCGCCGAGCCGAAGAAAACCACCGTGTCCTGTATGCGCTCGCGCCGAAAACGTGCAAGCGGTTCCTGGTATTCCGCCAGTATCCGCAGGATGCGTGCGTCTGAGCTATCGAGGAACTTCTTGTTTTCGTAAGCGAGCGGAGAACGAAAAATCCTGTTATCGTCCATGATCTACCAGAATTTTAGATGGCGTTCGACGAAAGACGAACAGGATAACAAATCAGCTCATCGAAACATCGACCAATCGGGCCATCGAGCCATCGGGGATCGAGCCATCTCGTCATCGGATCCTGCGAAAAAGAACATCACCGATCTGCACGGAAGCGTGGTGATTGGGCTGTTGGATCTGCAAATGGCTCCGATCTGAAGAAGACCTGTTGTAGAGGCGGGGGTGCCTCGGAGGGGTCGATGGAGCTAGGGTGCAAGCCAAATGGCTCGATGGCCCGATGACCCGATGGCGAGATGGTTAAATGACCGGATAGATAAATTTGGGATCTACTTTTCGCGATAGTTCACCGCGTCGCGGATGCCGAGCCATACATCGACCACGCCCAGGCCCGTGATGGCGCCGCGAACGAAATCATGGCGCAGGAACGCGCGCAGGTTGGGGTAGGCGAGGAACAGGCTGTTTTCGGTCCAGACCTTGGTCCACGGCAACACCGCGAGTAGCATGCCGAGTTCAATGCACAGCAGCACCCCGAGGACGAGCTTCATCCGCTTGAGCCATATAGGCTCCTTGATCACCTCAGGACTTGCCACGAGCACCGGCCCCGTTCCGTCCGATTGCTGGCGGGCGTACAGGTGGTCCAGCGGATCTCGCAGTGGAACCTTCGGATCTGCGCTCAAGCCGGGTTTCACCTCGTTCGGCTTACCGTTCGATTCAGTCTCGTCAAACAGGCCGGGTTGCGACGGTGCAGCCGCGTCCGGTTGCCTGTCGTTCTGCATAGGACCCATGACTGGATTCTACGACTTTAGAGCTTTGATGCGCTCGGCAACGTCACGGTAATCGATATTGCTTCCGTAAACTTCCATGAAGTGCTTCAGCGCTCCCGGTCGGTCGCCCGCCGCTTCGCACGCACAGGCCAGTTCGTAATGAATTGCCGTCGCCGTTTCGTCGTCTATCTGTCGCGACTTCAGGGCCTTTTCATACCAGCGAACGGCTGCTTCAGGCACGCCCTTTTGCAGGAAGGTGTCCGCCAGCCACGTGTAAGCCTGCATTGCCTGCGGGAAAGCATGACCCCGCTCGATGGCCTGGCATACCTTCTGCAACTCCCCGATAGCCTCGTCCAGCAGACCCATCTCCTTGAACGCCACGCCAAGGTTGTAATGGGTTTCCGGATCTTCCTGGCTCTCAGCCCCGCCCTCCATGCTTTCTTTGAACTCGGTAAAGATGTCGCCCAGCATTGAGGGCGCTTCTTCCTGCGCCTCAACCTTTTCCGGGGGCTCCACGACGGCGGCTGCCGTGATCGCGGCAACCGGTGCGCTTTGGCTCTGCTCTACCTCCGCCATCCTGACGCTCGCAGCCGGCCTCGCCGCCTCGGCTGTGGCGTGAGGAGCCGTAAAGGGTGCCTGTGGGCTCCGTGCAAGCTCGAAGTCGCCAAGGGAAGTCTCCAGGTCGGCAACCAACCCGCCGATCTCGTCGGAAGCAGCCGCACGGGTCTTCGGTTCTGGCGCCGCTTGCGGGGCGGTCGCAGCGGTCGGCTTCGCTCCCAGCGCTGGTTCCGGCTCCGCTGCGTTCTTCTCGCCGCGTGCCAGTTCCGACTGCAATTCCGTTAATTGCGACAGATTGGGGGCGAGTCTCTGCAGCCTTTCGATCGCGGTTCGGGCCTCGGCCCACATCTCCTGGTCGAGGTAGAAGCGGATTTCGTCCAGCAGGTCCGACTGCGCGGAAACCCCGGAGTCCTCCGTTTCCTCCGCTTCGTCGAACGATTCGTGAACGGCAACCGAGTCGGTCGCCTCGACAGCTGGGGGTGTAGTTACCTTCGCAGCTGCGGCCGTTTCTACAGGCGTTTCGACCTCGAGCATCTCCTCCCATTCGTCTGAGAGATCGAACTCATGTGTCTGGTCTGCTGCGCCTTTGACCGCAGGCTGCTCAGCCTGTTTAGCTGAAACCGTCGCAGGCTCAGCGGCTCGGGGCTCGGGGAAGTGTTCGACTTCCAGCTCGACTCCCGTTTCCGCAGGTGCTGCAACCTGGTCCTTAACAGGTGTCGTCGCTGCCGGCGGCAACCCGGCTCGCTGACGGTACTTTGCCGCCACCGACGCGAACTGTTCGGCGTCCTTCAGTAGCCCGTTTTCGCGGTAAACCGCCTCAAGCACTTCGCAGCGCACAACTGCGTCCTTCAGCCGTCCGCACCGCGCGTATAGCGTCACCAGCTTCAGGTTGATCTTCGAATCCCGTGGAGCGGCCTTGAGCGCCGTCTCAAGCGGTGCCAGTGCCTTCGCCGGCATGTTATAGGACTCGAACAGGTCCGCCTCTGTCAGTGCCGCGTCGATCGCTTCCTGCAGCGCCGGTGCGTATTTCTGCTCAACCGGCTGCTTCACCTCGAACTCTTCCGCAGTGGCGGCGCCGTCCTGCAGCGCCGGTGCGGCTTCCTGCTCAGTTGGTTTCGGGGCGGCTCCTTTGGCCACCTGCCGGTAGTTTTGCGCGTGCTGCGGATTTTCCGGCTCCAGGTCGATCAGCTTCCGGTAAAGTTCGGCAGCCTTCTCGCTCTCGCCGTCAGCCGCGTAGGCATGCGCCAGCAACTCGGTCACTTCGACGAAGTTGCCCGTATTCCCGCTGCGCTGGAACAGGTCCGCTAATGTGAGCAGGGCCTTGGGGTTGGACTTCACCCGGGTGATGGTCGACTGCAGCACCTCTGTCGCCTTCGCCATGTTGCTCATGAAGAGCAGGTCTGCGTGATCACGGTAGAACTGCAGCGCCTCTTCACATTGGCCGTTCGCGATCAGGGCATTGGCGTAGTCGGCAATACCGCTTACGTCGTTGAAGACCTTCAGCAGCTTGCGAGCAACCGGCTCGGCTTCACTCAGGTTGCGCAGCTGCAGGTAGGCCTTCAGAAGCGCATGCAGACCCTCGGGGCGTGAATCGATGTCGGGCAGCTGTTCGAGGGCGTGTATCGCCCCCTCAGGATCGCCCGTCTGCATCCTGATTTCGCCGCGCAACTGAACTGCCTGCAGGAACTTCGGGTCGATCTTTATGCAACTCGCCAGCGCCTCATCCGCGCCATCCAGTGCGCCCTTGGCGCGCAGCGCCACGGCACTCCGGTAATAGAGATCGCGCGCCTCAGCGTTCCTCCCCACCTTGCCGTAGATCTCGGCCAGCCTGCCCTGCAGGCTGATGTTTTCGGGATCCAGGTCGAGAATGCGCTTGAACATCTCCGCCGCGGCCGGAAGGTCGCGGTTGCGCATGTTCGCCTCGGCCAGCTGCATGTACTGCGACCGGGCATCGGTGTAGAGCCCCTGTTGCGTGTAAAGCTCAGCCAGCTTCTTCACCGCGTCCAGCGCGCTCGGATCCTGCTTGGTGAGCTTCTTGTACATCGCGATCGCCTTAACCGTGAAGCCGTCGTTCGCGTATGCCTCACCCACCTTGCGGAAGTATTCGATCGCCTTTTCGCTGTTGCCCACCCGCGCAAACAGGTCCCCGACGGTGTTCATTACCGTCAGGTCTTTCGGGTCTTCTTTCAGGACGCGTTCGTAATCGGCGATGGCGTTCTGCAGCTTTCCTGCCTTGACGCTCTTCTCCGCCGAGGCCAGCACCTTCGCCTTGTTAAAGCCAAAGCCGAATACCATGATTCATGGACTCCATCAATGCTTGAGGCTCGTGAGCGCACAAAACCGCCACTCACAATCGCGCTAACACTAACACACCCGCAGCACAGCCGGACACCGTACTCTGGGGCATGTACTAAAGCAGTTAATCGCGGATCGGCCAGCACTTAATCGGGCATCCGCCCATGTTGCTGCAGTGCTTTCCTGGCACTGACGACTCGTAAGTGCCGCGCTCGTGTACTGCGAGCTTGTGTAGTGCCGAGCTTGTGTAGTGCCGAGCTTGTGTAGTGCCGGGTCTCCGACCCGGCATGCCGTCTGCAGAGGCGGGAGCGTGCTTTCAAGACCGCCCGGTCTCAACGTTTGCCACCTGTTTTTTCCCGAATTGCAATCACCCGATCCGAGTTCCTCGATAATCCCGAGCGGCCTTGGACACCCGCCGCCGGGAGTCGGATAATAGCCTCAAGATGTTGACCGGTATCCGCACTAATACCTCCGTCGTACCTGGGGAAGAGACGCCCACCGACCTCCTGCTTGGGTGTCATCAGCGCATACGTCACTTCAGCGCCATCTCCCGCCGCATCGCCGAGGAGACCAGCGCTCCGCTCGACCAGATCGCCGATGCTGCCGAAGCCGTTTACCGCTACTTCCATGTCGCCTTGCCGCTCCACGAAGCCGACGAAAACGTCTCGATAGACCCGCGCCTTCAGGCCTGCGCTCCGCCCGAACTCGCCCGGGCTTCGGAGGAAATGGTCCGTCAGCACCGCGGCATTAACGAGCTGCTCCAGCAACTGCTTCCGTTGTGGGACGCCCTCTGCCGCGAGCCCGAAAAGCTCGCCGGCTTTGCCCCGCGCCTGCACCAGCTCTCCGTAGAATTCGAAAATCTCTGGGCGACTCACCTCAAGCTGGAAGAAGAAGTAGTGTTCCCGGCTATCGAACGCTGCCTGCCCAAATCCGAGGTGAACGCCATTCTGCGCGAGATGCGCGAAAGAAGAGCGTAAAAGAAAGTGGCGAGTGGCGAGTTGGGTGATTCTTGATTTCTGATTTTTGATTTTTGATTGAAACCCAAAGGCTGAACCGAGTCGAGCAGGCAGCCGCAACGGACAGACAAATCGAAAATCAGAAATCGAAAATCAGAAATCCCAAGATGACGCGATGGCCCGATTATGCGAACTAGCCACTAGCCACTAGCCACTTCTTTACGTTAACCTTCGCCGCGTGAGAGCCACACTCGTCTTCGCCGCGTTTCTCCTCTCGATGGCCCCGCTAGTGTTCTCATCCGACGACGCGCGCCCCTGCGCTCGCGACCTCGGCATTCGCGTCGGAATCCTGCCGCCCGGCCCGCTTAATGCCATCACCGACGTCGCAGGCGTGCGCGTCGGTCACACGACCGTCATTCGCGGCGACAACGTCCGTACCGGCGTCACGGCCATCCTGCCGCACGCGGGGAACATGTTTCGCGAGAAGGTTCCCGGCGCCGTGTTCGTCGGCAACGGCTTCGGCAAACTCATGGGCTCCACGCAGGTGAATGAATTAGGCGAGATCGAAACGCCCATCCTGCTCACCAGCACGCTCGCCGTCCCGCGGGTGGCCGATTTCCTGCTCGACTACATGCTGGCCCTGCCCGGCAATGAAGACGTCCTTAGCATCAACCCGCTCGTGGCCGAAACCAACGACGGCTTTCTCAACGACATTCGCGGCCGCCACATCACGCGCGACGACGTTTTCACAGCGATCCGCAACGCCAAAGATGGCCCGGTCGAAGAAGGCTCCGTCGGCGCGGGCACCGGCACGGTCGCCTTCGGATTCAAGGGCGGTATCGGCACGGCCTCGCGCCGCCTGCCGGCCAATCTCGGCGGCTACACCGTCGGCGTGCTCGTGCAGACCAACTTCGGCGGCGTCCTCACGATTGCCGGAGCGCCTGTCGGCCAGGAACTCGGCCGCTACTACCTCAAAGACGAACTCACCGCGCACAACACGCAGCCGTCACTGACCACCGCATCCTCGATGCCCCACGTTCGCGAAGCTAACGTGGGGAAGTCCCTCACTCCAAATCAACTGGGTGCCGCACCCTTCCCCGCAGGGGAGGGTGCGTCCGATACTCCCGACGGCTCCATCATCATCGTCGTCGCCACCGACGCGCCGCTTGACCACCGCAACCTGAGCCGACTGGCCGCCCGCGCCATCAGTGGACTCGCCCGCACCGGCGCGGCCGCCTCCAACGGCAGCGGCGACTACGTGATCGCCTTCTCCACGGCTTCATCCGTTCGCATCAGCAGCCAGAACTGCGCGAAGCGCGACCAGGCAGGGAACTGTGGCGCGCGTCAGATCGAAACCGTCACCAACGACGCCATGTCACCGCTGTTCCTCGCCGCCATCGAGGCCACCGAGGAGGCGATCTACAACTCGCTGTTCCGCGCCACGACCATTACCGGCAACGGCCACACGGTCGAAGCACTCCCGGTCGACCGCACGCTCGATATTCTCCGACGACACGGCGTGGTGAAATGACGCGCACGGGATGGAGCGAACCTCGGTCCCAGCGAGCCGCCCACCGGCGGGACGCGTCCCCGGCGGCGTAGGTTTACCAACTCGCCACGACCCCCCCCCCCGGGGGTGGCGAAATCAGCCAAATCCTACCGTTCAGACGACTTAAATCTGACGCGAGATCTGCCGAAAATATACCCCGAATCCGACCTCAGGCCGAAAGCGCAAATCGCGTAGTTTACCAATTAGTCATGTGGGCGTCGGGTCTTGTAAGAGGTCGTTACCCGATGAATGTAGCAACGAATTGCCGGGTGTGAACGGCGAGGCTGTGGAAATTTACGAAATCGGAACAGGAGAGTTTCGAATGGAACATGCCTGGTGTAGCGGCATATTCCGTTTCTCAAACAAACAAACTTGTCTTTCGAGCAATCACCAATGCTGCACTTCCAGCGGCTCCGGTAAGGTGATCGAACCAACGAACCCATTATCGAAGTAGATATGCTGCCCTTTGGGCGCAAACCGAGCAAGAGCTTCAGCGTCTTCCCAATCGGCCTCCCACGCGCCTTCGAGCGCGATAACGGTATAGGAACCGGGGATCACGCCGTTCAAGTTGAAAGTCCCGTCAAAATCGGTCTGGTCGCGACGAAACAGTTCGATCTGAGAGTCGGCGTCTTTTGGGATGAGGATGACCATCATGCCTGCCGATGGCTTGCCTTCTTTGCGGACGATACCCTGGATCTTGGCCTTGCCTTGAGTCAGCCAAACCGTGCGTTCGTCGCTTTCTCCGGAACCCACGGTGATGTCGTGACCTATAGATTGCCCCTCGTTTGAGGAGGTTTTGGTAACAGCAAACGGTGCCACGCTGTAGAAGCCGTCGGGGTCGTTGCACAGGATTACGTATCTCCCGGGCCGCACTTCGTTGAACGTGACCCGACCTGAGGCGTCGAGCGCGTCGATATGTTTGATCGCTCGATTATTCATCAACCCCAACTGTAATCGAGCTGGCATGTCGCCCTTCCCGTCGAGCATCACCGTGAATTTAAGGGAATGGAGCGATTCCGCCCGGGACAAATCGATTTCTTGCCCTTCCGTGTTCAACTCGACCTCAATGGCCTTCTTCGCATTTTCCTTACCCGCATCGGTGAGCCACACTCTGTATCGGCCAGGAGCGACTCCGTTGGCTTCGTAAAGGCCCGGCTCCATAGCCGTTAGCTGCGAGTCTTCGCTATGCTCGAGTGAATCGAAAACCCGCTTGCTCAGCGAAACTGAACCGGGCGAACCTGCGTCCTCGTTGACGCGGAACCGTACGTGCAGCGCAGGGGCGGGAGTCAAGGCAATGTCAATCGGGATGTGATCGCCGCCCTTAAGGTGGATCGGAGTAGCGAATTCCGCATCACTGGTGCCTGCATAGTAGCTGGTCGGATAGACCATCTCTACTGGGCGCGCGTTCCTAAAAAGATCGGGTTCGGCGCCCCGGGAAGTTGAAGGCAAGCTGACCGAGTACCAGGGTTTGGCTGTGACCGACAGGTAATATGTCCCGGGTCGAAGTTGCGAGAATTCATAGTAACCGCGATCATCTGTCGCAGATTTCTCAACCCTGAAGACGCGGCGCGTCCGATTCCAGACAGTCTCAACAAACAGGGTGACAACGGCATCACGAACGGGGTCGCCCGACGCGTCGCGAATAAGTCCTGTAATTGATGCCGTCGGTATGAAACGAAAGACGAGACTCGCGGTCTCGAAGTTCCGTCCAGTAACGATGGCACTCGAGTACCCTTGGTGTTGGTCGTAAGCCCCGTCAAGATACCCGGGCTTGGACGCGACCAAAGAGTACTTCCCGGCGGGCAGTCCAGAAAAAGAGTAGTGGCCGTCGGCGGCGGTGGTGAGCGTCGCTACGTTCTTTCTGGTATTCGTGTCCAACAGCGCCACTCGCGCCTGCGCCACCGCCGAACCCGTGCGGCTGTTCACGAGCGTTCCTGCGATTACATAAGTGCCGCCGCCGGAAGGAGCCTCTGTTGCGACTGCAAGCA
>JAEZPW010000253.1 GCA_023441255.1 Acidobacteriota bacterium | reverse complement strand
TCATAGCCTAGAGCGCGCAACAGCGGGCCTTGGGCAAAGAAATCGAGTGTGTGTAGATGTTCGCGGATTTCATGCCAGGCATGGTTGAGATTCGCACCCTGCGTTTCCAGATACAGCCTTTGCAGGGACTCGTCGAACTTGCCGATGATCTTTTCTTCCGTGATGCCGACATAGCACTGCAGTCGCTCGACGGTGGCGCCAGCCGCTGCGGCAACGGCATAAGCCAGTTCGGTCTTGCCGCAACCGGGTGGTCCTTCGACCAGCAGGGGCTTCCGCATGCGCGCCGCCAGATACACCACTTGCAGCGTGACCGGATCGACGATGTATCGCGCCGCGCGGAGTTTGTCAGCGAGTTCATCCGCAGATGAGAACACGTCGCCTTCCTTCCGGCGGGAACAATACACCGGGAGTATGTTCAGCGCATCCGAGGCGGGGAGCTAACGGACCGGAAACGTGTGGCGACGAGCTCTACGCTGAATCGATCTGCAGGTGACAGAACGGATCGGATGAACGAGGTTCTACTGCATGTTTTCAACATGCTCTCCATGATCGTTGGACACATTCGGTTCAGACTGCGGGGGAGCTATAGCTTTTTTCACTGATCGCATTTTCGCTGACGCACCGGGCGGTCGCTTCGACAACACCGACGTTTCCCACTGATCACGATCTGTCCGACATTGGCCACTGCGCACCCGCTCCTGATTTGTTCACACCGATTCCGCTCTGGCTGACCCTCAAGCGGCGGCGCATCCGTCGGCGATTCGGGTAAAGGGGCGGGGGTTCGATATGCTGGTTTTCGACACACAAGCTCAGATTAAGTTGGTTTTCGGCGTAACTATATTGATTTTCGACCAGCCAACTTGATGAACCGGTCCCGCCGACTTTTTCTTTACCGATTCCATTCTTAGTGACAAGCCGCTTCTCCGTCCCACCACGCATGAAATACCAGCGTTTTTGGCCTTCCTGCCACGCCTGTTTGCCCACTTTTTGACCGCTCAGGAGTTCCGCACTACAAGTGAAGGCGTGAGAGATCATGCGGGCGCACTCCGCGAGCTTCAATCCGACCTTCTCCGACGGCAGCTTCCATGCGGGGCTTGGGCTGCTCTCGCCTCGTCGGCCCAGGGGTCGGTCGAGGCAACCTGCTATTCACTGCTGGCGCTCGGGAACAGAACCTCAGAAAATATCGGCCGAGCGCAGTCCTTTCTGCTGCGGACACAAAACCCGAATGGAAGCTGGCCGGTCTTCGCGGGAGATGATCCTGACGGTTGCTGGGTGACGGCATTGGCCGCGATCGCCTTGCGCGATGTCGTGCCGGCAATTCCGACGCGATTACTCGGCTTTGGCTGGTTACTGCGCCTCAACGGCAGAGAATCGCATTGGCTCTGGAAATGGAAATTCCGAACCTTCGACCGCCACGTACAGTTCGATCCCGATAAGAGCGGCTGGCCATGGTTTCCGGACACCGTCAGTTGGGTCGTGCCCACCGCATTCGCGATCTTGGCCCTTGATCAGCTGCCGTGCACCTGCGGCGGACTGGAACAGGTTCCGCTGCGCAGGGAGCGCGGGATTCAGATGCTTCTCGATCGCGCCTGTCCCTCGGGAGGATGGAATGCTGGAAACGGCGTCGTCTATGGAGAGCCCCTATCTCCTCACGCCGACGATACGGCGCTGGCCTTGCTTGCTTTGCATGGTCACTCTCAGAGTGACGCAGTGACGCGAGCCATAGCTTATCTGGAAACTTCCGCGCCGATGCTTCGCGCCCCCTGGAGCCTTGCCTGGGCGATTCTGGCGCTGGCCGCGCATGGCCGCTCGGTCACCGCGCTCCAAGAAGGGTTGGCTTCGCTTCTGTCGCTCGCCGCGTGTGAGGACACCAGCGCACTGGCCATTTGCTCCTTGGCACTCGATCATCGGCGCGCCCTGGCGGCTTTTGGGATCACTGTATGAAACTGAGTCGCCGCGATTTTCTTGTCGGGAGCACCGCCCTCGCGGCCGGATCCTTGGTCACGGCGCCATTCTTCCTGCCGAAATACCACATCCATCACGCGGCCAATCGCTCCCGCGTCGCCGTCTTGAACGCGAACAGCTATGAAGGCAGCTTGGACCAACTTCTTCAGGACGGCCTTCGGCAGTTCGCCATCAATGTTCGCGGAAAGCGAGTGGTCCTCAAACCGAACCTGGTCGACTATCTCCCTGGGGATGCCATTAACACGCATCCGCAAGTTGTACTCGCCACCGTAGAGGCGTTTCGTCGGGCTGGGGCAGCATCCGTGGTTGTGGCCGAGGGACCGGGTCATCAACGCGACACGCAGTTGGTATTGGCGGAGAGCGGCTACGAATCGCTGCTGCGTCAGGAGAAGATTCGCTTCGTCGATCTCAACCGCGATGAACTGATCCGCACCCCGCTGCGCGCCCGTTACACAGGGATGAAAACCTTGTGGTTGCCGCGAACGGTCTTGGAAGCGGATTGGTTGGTATCGATGCCGAAGATCAAGGCGCATCACTGGTCGGGAGTGACTCTCAGTATGAAGAATATGTTTGGCGTGGTGCCGGGCACACGCTACGGCTGGCCGAAAAACATCCTGCACTGGAAAGGCATTCAGGAGAGCATCCTCGATCTTTGCGCGACCACTCCCATTCACTTTGTGATCGCCGACGGCATCATCGCCATGGAGGGGAACGGACCACTCAACGGCACCCCGCGCACGCTCGGCAAAATTGTGCTGGCCGATGACCCTGTTGCGGCGGATGCAACCTGCGCGCGCTTGATGGGACTTGTGCCCGAACGGGTTGTGCATATTCGGGAAGGGGCGCGCTTCCTGGGCAACGCTGAGGTCGAGCGAATAGACCAGGTGGGCGAACAAGTAATGCGGCAACGCACCCCGTTTCATGTCGTTCCGGAATTTCGGCATTTGCAATCGCTTTAGTCAGCAACTCGCATGTCCTCAGCCCAGGAGAACTCGTCCGCACCAGAAGCGCCGTACTGGAGCTACGGCGATCTCGGCGCATTCCTCGTGGCCTTGGCCGCGCTCACATTGGGGCTGCATCTGTTGGCGCGATTCCATCTGCTTTCCCGGAGCCAACTGTCTCATCCAGGTGATGGGACTCAGATTGTCATCGTGCTGTATCTGATGCTGAGTCTCTACGCGATTCTAAAACTGCGGTACCGGCAAGCGGTGTTGGTGCCGCTCGGTTGGGTACTCCCGAGACTGCTGCAAGGGATCGGCTCTTTGGCGGTTGGCGTCTTACTAGGCGTTGGAATGACACTCTATCAGCGCTCTCAACCGCCGGGGCTCACCATTAGTCCCTCGCTATCGCTTCTTCTACTCGCCTCGTTGCTGGCCCCAGTTCTGGAAGAGTCGCTTTTTCGAGGATGCCTATTTCCGCTCCATGCAA
>JAEZPW010000226.1 GCA_023441255.1 Acidobacteriota bacterium | reverse complement strand
GGCCTTCAGCGGATCGGATGCCGCCGGCATTGCCCGGGCACTGACTGCCTTCGTTAAAAAGGGCAAGTACGACCTTGTCCTGACCGGTGTTCAGGCTGAGGACGGCGGCGCCGCGGTCGGTGGAATGATGGCTGCAATGCTGGATTGCCCCTACGCCTCGCTGGTCAACTCAATCGAGGTCCTGCCGAACGCAAAGCTAAAGGTCAGCCGTGAAATTGAGGGCGGCAACAAGGAGATGAACGAAGTCGATCTCCCTTGCGTGCTTTCCATTCAAACCGGCATCAATGAGCCGCGCTACGTCGGGATGAAGGGTATCCGCCAGGTCGCTTCGGTCGAGATCCCAACGCTCGGCACCTCTGACTTGGGACTTGAAGCAACAGCGGTCGGAGAGGCCGCTGCAAAAGTGAAACGCACGGACTACTTTGTGCCGGTCGTAACGAAGCAGGCTGAGATGCTACAGGGCAGTCCGGAAGAGATGGCGGAGAAAGTCGTTGAGTTGGTTAAAGCCAAGGGAGGGTTCAGATAATGCCACGCATCTTCGCATTCATACTGCACAAGAATGGCGTCGTTGATGATTCGGCGGCTGAACTGGCGGCAGCAGCCAGAACAATCGAGGCAACCGCTTCCCCCACGGCCGTCGTGACCGGCTCGGGACCAAACGTCGAGACCGTTTGCGAGTCTCTCCGCAAGACCTACGGCGAGATTTGGAGGGTGGAGAGCGAACCCCTCGCTTATCCGAATGCCGAACTCGTGAGACAGGCACTGCTCAAGCTAGTGCCCGCCGGCAGCATCGTGCTGGTCGCGCACGAGCACTTCGGCATCGACCTGTCGCCCGGTCTGTCGGTGAAAATGGGCGTCCCCTTCGTGTCGGACATAACCGGCATCGAGGGGACGAACGGCGTCTACCTCAAGATGGTGCGCCAGGAATTTGGCGGTCAGATGAGCGCACATGTTCGCTGCGACATCTCCGCTGGGGCCGTGATCAACGTTCGACCGGGCGCGTTCAAACCTGTCGAGGCGCCTGTCAACGGCCAGATCGTTGACAAGTCCGGCGAAGTCGGACCGCTCATGGCGAAGCGGCGTTACCTGGAAACCGTTGTTGCGGAAACTGGCGACGTGGACATCACCAAGCACGATGTTCTGGTTTCGGTCGGCCGCGGCATTCAGGATCCCGACAACGTCAAGATCGCACAGGAACTGGCGGACACGATGGGCGGGGCCGTGTCGTGCTCGCGACCCGTGGTCGACGCCAAGTGGATGGCGAAGTCGCGGCAGGTTGGAAGCTCTGGGAAAACCGTGAAGCCGAAGGTGTACATGGCCTGCGGCATCAGCGGCGCGTTCCAGCACCTGGCCGGCATCAAGGGCAATCCCCTAATCATCGCGATTAACAAGAATCCTAAGGCACCAATCTTCCAGGTGGCGGATGTCGGAGTCGTTGCCGACCTACTTGAATTCCTGCCACAGGTAACAACCAGAGTCCGAGAAGTACGAGGCATATCGGCGAAAGCAGGGGGCCGCTAATGGTAACGAAGAAGACACTCCAACTCAGCCTGAAATCACTGCGGGAGTTTGCCAAGAAGAAACTTCCAGACGAAGTGCTGATCGAACTCGATGAAAAAGACGAATGTCCGGTCGAAATTATTCACCAGATGTGCGATCCCGACAAGCTGGGCGTTCAGCTGCTTTTCCTTCCGGAAGAATACGGCGGCATGGGCGGCAGCACGTTCGATGTGTACCTGATCTGCGAAGAGATGGCCCGCATCGACTTGGGCGTCGCCACTTCCCTGTTCGCCACCTTCCTGGGCAGCGATCCCATTACATTCGGAGCGACTCCTGAGCAGAAGAAGAAGTGGCTCTCCAAGATCGCCGATGACGGCGCTTTGTACGCCTACGGCGCAACCGAGCCGGAAGCCGGCAGCGATCTCGGTGCGCTGAAGACGACGGCCGAGCGCGTGATGGACGGCGAAAAAGTCGTGGGCTACAAGATCACGGGGAACAAACAGTGGATCAGCAATGGTGGCATCGCCGACCTCTACACCATTCTGGCGAATACGCCTGCCGGCCCAAGCTGGTTTGTCCTTGAGAAAGGCGTGAAGGGATTCACGCATGACAAGCCCGAGAACAAGCACGGCATTCGCCTGAGCAACACTGCCGCCCTCGCTCTGGATAACGTCTACGTGGACGCCGACCGGCTGATCGGCGGAGTGGAAGGACAAGGACTCATCCAGGCGCAGCTCGTGTTCGGCTACACGCGGGTGATGGTTGCAGCCTTTGGGTTGGGGACTGGATGGGCGGCACTCGACCGCGCGATTCCGTACGCGACCAAGCGCATTCAAGGCGGCGCGCCTCTTTCGGAGAAGCAGGGCTACACGCACAAGCTCATTGTGCCGCATGTGGCGAAGCTCGAGGCCGCCCGCTCCTGTATAGAGGAGACGGCGGAACGGATCGACGCCGGCGAAGGCTCTCACGGCGCTCTGAATACCGAAGGCGCCATCGCCAAGTACATGGCGACCGAGGGCGGCAATGCCGCGGCAGAGGCCGCCATTCAGGCACACGGCGGGTACGGCTACACGCACGAATACATGGTTGAGAAGATGAAGAGGGACGTCCGCATCACGTGCATTTATGAAGGCACCTCCGAGATCATGGAGATGACCATCAGCCGTGATCGCTGGCAGCTCCACCTGAAGACGCGCGGACAGCACTATCACGACGAGGCCCGCAAGATGGAGGAGCTGCACAAGACGCATCCGAAGTTAGGGGCCGACACCGCTGCTCTCTCCCTGCATGCGCTGGCCGAGGTAATGGAGAAGTCACGCGTCGGTCGCCTCACTCGCTTCCAGCATGTCCTGCTGCGCCTTGGTGAACTGATCGCGTACGCCGAAAGTGCCGCGTGCTTCTGCCGCCGCGCTGCTCGCGCTGCCAACGGAAAGCTGAACGAGAAAGCAAGCACTCGCTTCGATGCGACCGCACTTGCTGCGCTCAGTCGCACCTTTGCGCGGGAAGCAGCGCTGAAAGTCGCGGAAGAAGGCATGCGTCTGGTCATCGGTGGAGGCGGACTCACTGAAGCTGAAATACCTACATTCGAAGCCGCGCTCGGATTACCGGCAATTCACCGATGCCAAGCCGGTCTGATCACGGACATGGACTACATCGCCGACGTGCTGTTCGACCGCGTGCCAAAGCGAGCAGCAGCATCGGCCTAGATGCACGGGTTTCTGTGAAAGCTGGCTTGTCGGGGTGCAAGCCAGCATTCTTCGCGAGGCGTGGGGACAGCCACGCACTGTTCCCACGCATGTTCTTGATTTTTTTGTAGGGGCCATTGCACTCATAACTTCTGCCTACTGAAAGCGGAGCGTCATCATGGAAAACACGGGAAATAGAGCGATCGCGATCGTTGGTGTCGGCGCCGTTCTGCCTGAAGCGCCTAATGCGCCGGCCTTCTGGAAGAACATCAAGGAAGGGCGATACTGCATCACGGAAGTCACGCCGGACCGTTGGGACCCGGCACTCTATTACGATCCCGATCCGGCCGCGCCAGACAAGACTTATTCGAAGATTGGCGGATGGGTACGCGAGCACGCCTGGGACCCAATGAAGTGGCGCCTGCCAATCCCTCCTCGCGTGGCAAATGCAATGGATACGGCGCAGCAGTGGGCGATTGGCTGCACGCGTGAAGCGCTCGAAGATTACGGATATCCGAAACGCGCCATCGACACCGATAGGACGGCGGTCATTCTCGGCAATGCCATGGCCGGCGAGAAGCACTACCTCACGTCAATGCGTGTGTACTTCCCCGAATACGCCCGCGAGCTTGGATCCAGCGCCGCCTTTGCAAAACTTCCCGAATCTGTACGCCAGCAGATCACCGAGGAACTGCACAGCCGCATTGCTAAGCTACTACCTGAAGTTACCGAGGACAGCATGCCGGGCGAACTGGCGAACTGCATCGCCGGACGTATCGCAAACCTCTATAACTTCCACGGCCCGAATTTTGTCTGCGATGCTGCCTGTGCCTCCGCGATGGCGGCAATGACCGCGGCTGTCGAGGGACTCGTGCAGCACCATTTCGATTACGCCATCGCCGGCGGCATTGATCGAAATATGGGTGCGCCGACATTCGTGAAGTTCTGCAAGATCGGCGCGCTCTCCGCAACCGGCAGCCGCCCGTATGCAGATGGTGCAGACGGCTTCGTCATGGGCGAAGGCACTGTCATATTCCTGCTAAGACGTCTCGCTGATGCTGAGCGGGACGGCGACAAGATCTACGCTGTGATCCGCGGAATCGCAGGCTCGAGCGACGGCAAGGGCAAGGGCATCACCGCGCCGAATCCCGTAGGCCAGAAGCTGGCTGTCGAACGCGCCTGGGAAAATGCCGGCTTGTCCCCGGCAACGGCGACGTACATTGAAGGCCACGGCACATCAACTAAGGTGGGCGACGTCGTTGAAGTCGAGAGCATTGCCTCGGTTCTGAGCAAGTCCAACGTACCGGCACATACGGTTGCGCTTGGATCGGTGAAGTCGAATATCGGCCATCTGAAGGGCGCCGCCGGAGCTGCCGGCCTGCTCAAGACCGCCATGGCGCTGCATGAGAAGGTGCTCCCGCCAAGCCTGAAGTTCGAACGGCCGAATCCGAACATCGACTTCGCGCACTGTCCTCTGTACGTAAATACCGAACTACGGGAGTGGAAGGTCCCGGCTGATACTCCGCGTCGCGCGGGTGCGAGTGCATTCGGTTTCGGCGGAACGAACTTCCACGTGGTTCTGGAAGAGTTCATGCCCGGACGAATCAACGGGAATGGCAAACGGTCAACTACGGTCAACGTACCAGCGGCCCTGGCAAGTGAGGCACCTATGAACGCGAACCCAGCACCTGCTCCGCAGGCAAGCGACAATGGCTCCTACTCCCACTCCAAGCCTTCGTTTAAGGCACCGCTCCGAGGCGCGCTCGTCATCGGAGCTGCGACGGCACAAGAGCTATCAGAACGCCTGAGCAAGATTCAGAAGGATGCCGCCGCGGGACATGCACCCGACCCAGCACCACCCGCCGAGTGCGATCTGCACGCACCGGAGCGGGTCGTCATCGATTACGGTGACTCCGCCGAGTTGGCTGATCGTGCAGCAAAGGCGATCAAGGCACTGGCCGCGAACCAGCCGGCCGTGTGGAAGGCACTTCGTGCTCAGGGAGTATTCCGAGGCACTGGCCCGGCCCCAAAGGTTGCATTCCTCTACACCGGACAGGGATCGCAGTACGTGAACATGCTGCGCAAGCTCCGCAAGGTTGAGCCGATCGTCGCCGAAACTTTCGCCGAGGCAGACCGCGTGATGACGCCGATCTTGGGCAAGCCGCTCACGGAATACATCTACGTGGATAAAGCTGACCCGGCTGCCGTCGCCCAAGCTGAAGAGGACCTTCGTCAGACCGCAATCACGCAGCCTGCTGTGCTGGCCACCGACGCCTCCATGACGCGCCTCCTTGCCGCTTACGGCATCGAGCCTGATATGGCGATGGGCCACAGCCTCGGCGAGTACGGCGCGCTCGAAGCCTCCGGAGCACTCCCCTTCGAAGATGCACTGGAAGCCGTGGCCGCACGAGGCCGGGAGATGACGCGCGTGTCTATGGCCGATAACGGCAAAATGGCCGCAGTGCTTGCCCCGATGAAGGAGATCGAACGCATCATCTCCGAAGTCGACGGTTATGTTGTGATCGCCAACATCAACAGCGAGAACCAGGCCGTCATCGGCGGCGCGACCAACGCGGTCGAAAAGGCGATCGAAAAATTGCAGACAGCGGGGTACACGGCGATACCGTTGCCGGTCAGCCATGCATTCCACACATCGATCGTGTCGCCGGCCAGCGAACCACTCCGCGAGATGCTGGAGAGACTCCGCCTGCAACCGCCGCGCATACCCGTCGTCGCAAACGTCGATGGCAACTTCTATCCGACGGACGGAGATGTCCGGTCCAAAATGCTTGATATCCTCGCTCGCCAGGTCGCCGCGCCTGTGCAGTTCGTAAAAGGTCTGCAATCGCTGTACGCCGCTGGCGCGCGCATATTCGTGGAGACCGGCCCGAAGAAGGCTTTGCACGGATTCGTCGAGGACGTGCTGGGCAAAGAAGGCGATGTTTTTTCGTTCTTCACCAACCACCCCAAACTTGACGATGTTGTTGCCTTCAACCAGGCGCTTTGTGGCCTTTACGCTGCCGGACTCGGGCGAGGCAGCGCCTCGTCCGAAGAAACTGTTAAGCCCGAGATTGCAGACCGCGCCACTCCGACTACCGTGTGTGAGACCGCTGAACCGGTGGAGGCTGACGTTGCACCTGTGTCGATGTCACCCGTTCAGGTGCCGTCAGTCGCGACAACACCTCCGGATGGCGAACGCTACATCGAACTCGGTCGGATGTTCGCCGAGGTCCTGGAGCGGGGCTACCACTTGTACAAGGGGGATTCTTCGCCGAAGCTCGCCCCGGTGGTCGTTAGCGGCGCAGCAATCGGTCTGCCGGGAACTGATCGCGTGTTCGACGACACCAATGTCGAGCGTATCCTGCGCGGCGACCAGTTCATAAAGCCACTGCCGATTCAGTTCCGGCAAGCGATGCTCGACAAGCACATCATGCGCCTGGTGAAGACCGACAATGGCGGGCCGACATTCGAAGCGATCAGCGACATTAATGAGGTAATAAAGCTCGCCGGACGCGGCGGTGATATCAACCTCGAATCGGAATACGGCGTCTCCTCCGAGCGTGTGTCTGCTCTTGATCGCACTACGGTTCTAGCGATCGCCTCGGGTATGGACGCTCTTCGTGACGCCGGCATCCCCCTTGTGATGCGCTATAAGAAGACCACGAAGGGGACACAATTGCCCGATCGCTGGGGATTGCCCGACGCTCTTCGCGATGATACCGGCGTGATCTTCGCCTCTGCGTTCCCCGGCTATAACGCGTTCGCCGATGAGATGGCCCGGTATTACGAAGACCGCTCGCGGCGCGATCAACTGGCCACCCTGGAACGCATCCGCTCTGAAATTAAACCTGAACTGGCGAAGGAAATCGAAGGCCAGATAGCGAAGCTGCGGACCGCAATAGACGAACAGCCGTACGTCCTCGACCGTCGATTCCTGTTCAGAACGCTGCCGATGGGACATTCGCAATTCGCTGAACACATCGGCGCGCGCGGGCCGAACACGCAGATCAATGCTGCTTGTGCAAGCACCGCCCAGGCGATCGCGCTGGCCGAAGATTGGATCTACGCCAAGCGCTGCCGCAGGGTGATCGTCGTTTCGGCTGACGATGTCACGACAGAGAACCTGATGCAGTGGATGGGCGCGGGATTCCTGGCGAGCGGCGCAGCCGCTACAGACGAAGTAGTGGAAGATGCCGCCACTCCGTTCGACCGCCGGCGCCACGGCATGATCGTCGGAATGGGAGCTGCGGCCATCGTCATTGAAAGTGCAGAGGCGGCGCGGGAACGTGGTATCAGGCCGATCTGTGAAGTCTTGGGTTCCGTGACCGCAAACAGTGCGTTTCACGGCACCCGCCTTGACGTGCAACACATCAGCAACGTGATGGAAAGCACCATCACACAAGCCGAAAAGCGGGGCGGCATACGTCGCGAAGAGATCGCTTCCAGGATGGTGTTTGTTTCCCACGAAACCTATACGCCGGCACGAGGCGGCAGCGCGTCAGCAGAGATTTTCGCGCTTCGTCGGGTTTTCGGCGAACGTGCTAACCAGATCGTGATCGCGAACACCAAAGGCCTGACGGGACACGCGATGGGCACCGGCATGGAAGATGTGGTCGCCATCAAGGCTCTTGAAAC
>JAEZPW010000222.1 GCA_023441255.1 Acidobacteriota bacterium | reverse complement strand
ACGTACAGGTCGAAGGCGCAACCGATTTGGAACGCGACGTCAATGTGCAGTTCCGAGGCGCGCTCGACACGTTTTCCGGACGCCGCAGTATCACGCTGAACACGTCCTGGATGCCGCGCTCCTACGTGCAGTCGCTAGCCCAGTTGGAATCCCGAACGCAAGACCTCGTGTTGGCTGCAGCCTGGACCACCGAAGAGCAGCTGCGGTTCCAATTGCCCGGAGGCGCGACCGTCGTTTCAGTGCCACCCGACAAATCCATCAACACGCCATTCGGGTCAGCACGCATCCAGTATCAGCGCCATGGCCGCGAGTTGGTCATCAGCACTTCCGTGCAATTCCGTAAACTTAGGATCTCCCCAGTCGAATACAGCAGCTTTCGCGAATTCTGCCGCGAGGTAGAGAAAGCCTTCCGCGCGGAGGTTAAGGTCACGCTGCCGAACTCATGACGCTTTCCCGACGAATCCGTGGGCTGGTATTGCTGGCATTGTTTGCGGCAACTTCTGTTTCAGCCCGAACCCGACCTCACCGAAGAACACACGAAGACCCCACGCAAAACAGCAGTTCGAGTGAGGCGGTGCGGGCGCTCTTTGTTGAATCTGACGTTTCGCGAGCACGTCGCCTGGCGTATGCGACAGTTCCAACGAAATCGGCCCGGCGAGCTACGGGGTCGCACCTTGACGCACTCTTCGTCAGCATGGAGGCTGCCGCCCTGCAGGCCGACGTTCCTGCGGAGCTTGAGGCTGCGATGCGCATCTGCGAGCTGTCAGGCGCAGACGCCGACCCTCGAGTGAGCATTGCCGCCAATCGACTGCTGGATCGCGCTGGGAACACTGTCTGGTTCCGGCCGCTTGTGCCGCGGATCTTAGCTGTCCTGGCTGGTGGGTCTGCCCAGAGTAGTTCGCTTAGGGCGGCACTGCTGACGGCCGCGAACGACGGCGTGCCGGGACTCTCGGTATCTGACCTGGCGCACGCTTCGGGATTGATCACCGACTGGACGGTTGCAGGCCCATTCGGCAAGTACTCGAACCTTGCATTCGATCAGCAGTGGCCGCCTGAAAACGATGCCGTTGTCCGTGGCGTCTACTCCGGACACGCTGCCGAACGGTTCCGATTCAATCACGGTACCTTCGAGCTTCCTGACTACCTCGCCGCATCCGGCGTGCTCTATGCAGCAGCCGAAGTGTCCGTGGCAACGGCGGGCCAATATCGCGTTCGCGTTGAGAGTCCGGGAACGATCCGGGTCTTTGTGGATGGCGTATCCGCAATCACGAAAGACGACCGGCTGCGCGCGACACCTGAGGTCGTTGCGAACACAGTGCGGCTTGGCCCAGGCCGCCACCACATCGTGGCCAAGTTCCTCGCCAGCGCTGCGCCTTTTCGCGTTGCGTTATTGCCCCTGCCTCCGAGTCGCCCTTCAGCCGTGCACGCTATGGCGTCGCCCGAGGAGGCCGCTTACGTGAGCGCCGCCCGTGACTATTGGAACGGGGATTACGACGCCGCGATAGCGCAGTTGACCAAATTGCGCGACGAGCACCGGTCAGCCGCAGTCGACATGATGCTGGCGAAGGCGTCGCAGCAGGCGGATCGACTTTCGCCGAAGACGAAAGCCCTGGCACAGGAAGCTTTGAACATCTGTTCGGAATGCACTGCTGCCGAACTGGTTCTCGCCGAAGATGCAAGCGAGCGAAAGCAGGTCGAAGATGCAGCGGCGACAGCGAAACGTATTCTAGTCAAGGTTCCTGATTCTGAGCAGGCCCTCCTGGTGCTGGCTGCCTCTGCTGCAGATCTGGGCTGGGATGCTGACGCGGCCAAAGCTTATGCGCGTTTGGCAGCGCTGCATCCCTCGTGCAACTTGCTGCGGCAGGCGCTCAACTCCGCAACGTCCGCGTCCGATTTTGAGGCTGCCAACAAATTCGACTCGCAACTGGCCACTTGTGCTCCGAGCTCGCTTGTGTGGGCCGACAACCTGGGCGAGAGGGGCTATCATGTGCGCGCCGCGGCGGCCCTCGAAGGGATTGTCTCCCGCAATCCGCTCGACCGGACAGCACGCGAGCTCCTCATACGCGAATTGACCCTCGCCGGAAGACGCGCCGATGCTATTGACACTTCTGAGCACTTGGCACGGATTGCTCCCGGCTCGGCACGCTATCGCGCGATGCGCGATGCACTCCTGCGCGGCGAACATCCGGACAGTGGCGCCTTACGCGTGACTGGGTTTGCCGACACGAAGCAGTTCTATTCCGATTACCGGCGCGACTCTTTCGCGGTAATTAAACAGACTGCGGATCGCCACTTTTCAGGCGGACCCGCGGTAACACTGCTGCATGATCGCGTTGCGCAGCTTACGTCGGATGGGCACGTCAACCTTTATGTGCACAAAATCACGCGCGTGCTGAACCGCGACGGCATCCTGCAGTACGGTGAAGTGGAGTTACCGACATGCGCCAGCGTGCTTGAACTCCGAACCATTAAGACGGACGGCGCCGTCGCTGAGCCGGAACTGACGCAGCACAAGGCCACCATCTCGATGCCCGCCCTTGCGCCGGGTGACGCTATCGATATCGAATACGTGTTGCGCTATCGGGAGGGCAGCCTCGACGAACACGCAGACGCATTCGAATTCACTTTCGGATCGTTCGCCGCCCCCATTCTCCTCTCCCGCTTCGTTGTGCTCTCTCCGGCGGATGCGAATCTGGAATTTGTTGGCAACGGCGACGCTCCGACGGTCAAGGTGCGAAACGACAGTGCCGAGGTCGCACGGGAGTGGGAACGCAACGGTATTGCGCAGTCTATCTCAGAA
>JAEZPW010000181.1 GCA_023441255.1 Acidobacteriota bacterium | reverse complement strand
CGTGGGTAGCCCCCAGCATGACGGTGTACTGTCCGTCTTCCGCCACTTCGACGTTCTGCGTTTCGATCCACAATGGCGCCCCGCCAGTCTGCTCCTTGTAGAGCGCGAACGTGACCCCCACGGTTCCGGAAGGTTGCCCCTTCAGAACTCCTGCGTATCGCATATAGGGCGGCACGACTGCCGTGCTCGTTTGGGTATCAGTTACCGCGCCCGAGGTTAGCGACGGCAAGAGTGCTAGCAGTACCGCAAAGGCGACGAAGCTGCGTAGGCGCATGTCTTTTCTCCCGTGGGCTAACGCGCTGCTACGGCGAGGCCACGACAGTTGAGTTTTCGAACAGGCTCCGAACAGCATGCACCCGCCGGGAAGATAATTCGTGAAATGGACGGCTTAGTTCCGGATTTTGGAAATCGCCGGGCTTTTGCCCGGAATTCGGGCGGGCGCGCGGCCTGGACCGCGGCTGTGCTGTTCCAAATGCCGAACAAACGGCAGCGGGCACCGAGGACTGGCTGTACACGGGATGCTATTTGCTTGGTCTCCTCGCGTGTGTTACTTTCCGCTCAAGTAGCAATGCCCGGCGCAGGCCGGAATTTCGCTAGGGAGGCGCGATGGGTCTTATCATTGTCATCATCGTTGTCGTCGTGATCGGCGGTTTTCTGATCGCGATGTACAACGGCCTGGTGCAGTTGCGCGTTCGTGCCGACTCGTCCTGGTCGGACATCGACGTTCAACTCAAGCGTCGCCATGACCTGATTCCCAATCTGGTGGAAACGGTCAAGGGCTACGCCGCACACGAGAAAAGCACTTTCGAGGACATCGCCAAGTACCGGTCGATGGCAATGCAAGCCACCACTCCAGCAGAGCGCGGCCAGGCTGAAGGACAACTGACCCAGGCTCTGAAATCGCTTTTCGCCGTGGCTGAGAATTATCCGCAGCTGCGCGCTTCGGAACAATTCACCTCCCTGCAGGCCGCTCTTCAGGAAGTCGAGGGAGCGATCCAGAACGCGCGCCGCTATTACAATGCAGTCGTCCGCGACTACAACACCAAGTTGCAGTCATTTCCGACCAATGTACTGGCGGGCATGTTCGGGTTCCAGCAAAAGCAGTTCTTCCAGCTGGACACGCCGGCTGACCGCGAGAACGTCGCCGTAAAATTCTAATGATGAGGCCACTCCAGGTGGTTCGCGATGCCGTGGCTGTACGGAGCAGTCCGTACGGCCTTTTCTTTTCACCTGCCGTATTTCGTCGTGTCCTGGCCCTGCTGCTGGCGTGCGTCCTACTCTCCGCACCCGCCCTGGCCCGCAGCTGGCGCATCACGGACTTTACGTCCAACGTTGACGTAGGGCAGGACGGCACGGCCGTCATTCACGAACGCATCACAGCCGAGTTCACCGGGTCCTTTAACGGGATTTATCGCACCATTCCCGTCGAGTATCCGGGACCTGCGGGAACAAATTACACGCTGTTCACAAGAATACTGAGTGTCACCGACGGCAACGGACAGCCCCTCAAGTACGAGACCAAGCGTAAAGGCGCCTACATCGAACTGAAAATCTACGTTCCCGGCGCACAGGACACGTCGCGCATCGTCGAGATCACGTACGAAACGCCGAATGCGATCCGGTACTTCGAAGATCACGACGAGTTCTACTGGAATGTCACAGGGAATGACTGGCCAGTCCCCATCGAGCATGCCGAGGCCGTCGTCGCATTCCCTGCTGCTGCGGCAGGCAGTCTTCGAGCACAGGCTTTCACGGGTGTCTACGGGTCGCACGACCAGGAGGCCACCGCAGAGGTCAGAGGCGCTAACGCTCTGTTCGAGACCACCAGCCAGCTTCCTATGCGTGGCGGTCTCACTGTAGACGTTTACGTGCCCAAGGGCATACTGGCGCAACCTGGCCTGTTCACCAGAATCGGCTGGTTCTTGCGTGCCAACTCGATCCTGTTCCTGCCTCTTGTGGCCTTCGCAGTTATGTTCACCCTTTGGTGGTACAAGGGCAAGGATCCCAAGGCTGGACTGTCAGTCGCGCCCATGTACGAGCCCCCGAAGGGAATGTCTCCCGCCGAGGTGGGTACCTTGGTCGACGACAGCGTTGACCCCCGGGATATCACCTCCACAGTTATCGACCTTGCCGTGCGCGGGTACCTGAAGATCGAACAGACTGAAGAGCGCCATCTGATCTTCAGCAACAAGGACTACGTATTCCACCTGCAGAAACCTCGGGATCAATGGACCGATCTTGCGCCTCACGAGAACGTTGTGCTCTCTCACGTTTTTGACGGCAGTGATACGCGGCGCATGTCAAGCCTGAAGAACCATTTCTACACTGCAATTCCGGTCATTAAGCAGGATGTCATCGCCGCCCTCAAGAAGAAAGGTATGTACTCGGTAGACCCCGATTCGGCGTCTGCTCTCGTCGTAGCCGGCGCTATTCTGATCGGAGCTCCGTTCGTGCTGCTGCAGGTCACCGGAGTGGTGGATTTCTTCTTCTCGGTCGTTTCCGCCGTCATCGGGATCGGACTGGCAGCCCTCATCGTGATTCTATTTGGCCGCCAGATGACTGCGAAGAGTCTCCTCGGTCAGCGGACGAAGGTCGCGATTCTCGGCTTCCAGGAGTTCATGGATAGAGTTGACGCCGACCGGCTAAAACGAATGCCGCCAGACACGTTCGAGAAATTCCTGCCTTATGCCATGGCACTGGGCGTGGAACACCGCTGGGCTCAGGCATTCAAGGATATCCTTCGCGAACCGCCCCAATGGTATGCCGGTCCCGGCGGAGCGTATCCATACGCCTGGAATCCTGTGTTCTTCACCAACAGCATGCATTCAATGTCGAGTGACATGCACAGCGTCATGGTCTCGGCCCCCCGCTCCAGTTCCAGGGGTTCAGGCTTCGGTGGTGGTGGGGGAGGCGGCGGCTTCTCTGGCGGAGGCTTCGGCGGTGGGGGCGGCGGCGCTTTTTAGCTGGTGCCCCAAAAAAAACGAAGCTGTAATGCAACATCCGGCCTTTTTTCGCCCCGTTGAATGATCCCACGCATCTGCTTGCCGCCTGCCGGAACAATCCAGTACGCGAACGCCTGACTCGGTACTAAGCCCCGAGGACTACGTAACTTACCACTACCCTGCAAACACGCGGTGCCTTTTGCTCATCCTAAAGACATAACCCGATTGGGTAGCTCTAAATGCGAAGGAGCACCGATGTCGTCGGATCCAGTTGTGCCGATCAATAGGGATACTTCCATCACGGATTCCGCAAGGGTCAGGTCGCGCTCGGAGATAGCCGGAGAACTGCCTATAGCGTCAGATGTGACTGTACCGCAGCCCGACATCGTGAGGGGCGACAGAAAACGGGATGCTGCCGAAACGGTTGGCGCTGCCTTCGGCAAGGCCG
Organism: Acidobacteriota bacterium; assembly: GCA_023441255.1. GTDB lineage: Bacteria > Acidobacteriota > Terriglobia > Terriglobales > Acidobacteriaceae > JAEZPW01. The sequence continues at coordinate 24,869 of JAEZPW010000181.1, read as the reverse complement.
TAGTCCGGGTCCGTGAGCTTCCACGACGTATGGCGGATATGAAGCAGCGCTTCATCGTCATCAAGGGGCGCACGCGGGAGGATGCTGCATCCACGGCTGGTGAAATCCGGGAGAACGCCCGCCAGAAGGTGTACGAGGCACGCACCCGTGCCGAGCACCTCGCCCACGAATATCCCATAGAGTTCATTCTGGGGGCGGGAGCAACGGCCTTCGTGCTGGGATTTGCTTTGAGAATTTGGAGGTCAAGTCGTCGTGCCTAATGAGAACGGAAGAAGCCTTGCCGGAGTCGTTTCTGAGCTAAAGGACGAGTTGAAAGAGTTCGCGAATACTCGGATTGAGATGTTCAAGTCCGAGATGAACGACAAGGTTAGTTCGCTGAAGATTGCGGCCATCCTGATCGCAGCCGGGGCATTTCTCGGGATAACAGCATGGTTTGTGTTGACCGCTGCGCTCATCTCGATCATAGCGACAGCGTTCGTCCCGAGTGTGTACGCCTATTTCTTCGGCCTGGTGATAGTCGGAGTGGCCTACCTGCTCGTCGGAGCCATAATGGCGACGTTTGCTCTCCGCGAGATCAGGCAGCGCGGCCTTAAGCCGGAGCGTACTATCCGTGTACTAAAGCAGGACCAGATCTGGCTCCAAAGTGAAGCGAGGCAACAGGTATGAGCGCAACCACACAGACCGGCATCCCGATGCCAACCGACGTTCTGGAAATCAGAGCGGAAGAACAGCGACGCAGATTGCACAACTCCGTCTCGGAACTTCGAAGCCAGGTCCGCGAGAAGCTCGATGTCAAAAAGAACGCGCGTGAATACGTTTGGCCTGCATCCGGGGCTATAGCCCTGATTGGCATGGTCCTGGGCTATGGAGTGGCCGGAGTCTTCACCCGCTATTAGGTTCTTGGGTACTGAACAAGAGAACAGACAGTCTGGGCGGCAACCCGAGCCTTAGTTGTCGCCCTATTTCTATCTGCGCCGCCTTAATCGCATCCGCACAGGCAGTTGCGTGACCGCCTAAGTATCCTTTGAAGTAAACACCTGAGTGGTTCCACTGACTATCAAGTCACGTGAGAACGTGGTATAACGCCCCGTGTAGCAGGAACTCTGCTCTGGGCTTCTCTGTGCCAGACCAGGAGGGTTTGTGCCGGATTCGCGAACAGGCAAAAGATTCCCTTTAGAGTTGCCGATCAGTATTCACGAAGCTGATTCGTCTGACGAGGTCAGGGCCACTACTGGAAACGTCAGCTCGGCGGGCGTGTATCTGCGGGCGAACGCGCAGTGGAAGATCGGATCCAAAGTTGAATTCGAGATTACGCTGCCTGCCGAAGCCACCGCCGCGCAGAACGATGTTCGCGTGCGTTGCCGCGGACGAGTGATCCGCGTGGACAAGGCACAATCTGAGGCGGGGCGCTGCGGCGTCGCCTGTGTCATAGACAAGTACGAATTCGTCCGAGAGTAGCCATGCTTAAACTCATTTTGGCCGACAATCAGGCAATCTTCCGCGCGGGCATGGCAAAAGTGCTCGCAGTGGAGGATGACCTACGCATCGTTGCGCAAGCACAGACGCCCGAACAGATGATGATGGCCGTTGAGAAATTCCGCGCCGCCCTGCTTATCTGTTCAGCAAGCTTTCCGCCCGACCTGCGCACCGTTCTCGAAGCAGCGGGCCGCGTACATACACGTGTGTTGATCATCGGCGAGAATGGGGATGACCCTGCGAAGTTCCTGGCAATAGGCGCGCACGGCGTGATCTTCCGCAATATCGCCGGGCCCGCACTGGTGGACTGTGTTCGAAAAGTAGCTAGCGGTCTGCCGTGGACGCCCAATCAGGTGGTCACCCGCGAGTTGTCCGACAACGATATGGTCGGAGCAAGAGTGCGAGACCGCCTTACTCCTAAAGAGCTGCGCATCGTGGCATTGATCGTTCAGGGATACAAAAACAAGGAAATCGCGCAGCAGTTGGGCACCACTGAACAGGTGATCAAGAACTACCTGAGGAATGTGTACGACAAGATTGGAGTATCTGATCGCCTGGAGCTGGCGCTTTTCACCATACACCACCGGATTCTGGCGGAAGCGGCGGCCGCCACGGCAGCCAATGCCGGCCCAGGCATCGTTGCTACCGCACCTAGAATTTGATCTCAGGGCTTACACCGCGAGGGGACAAGGCGCACTGGCATCCTCCGAACTGCTGTCGTCTGTGGCCCCCTCGCCGGACTTCCGTGGCTCTTGTCTGCTCATCGGTCGCTTATCACTGAATGGCAGCTCGACCGTAAAGCACGTGCCCCTTCCGACCTGTGTTCGATAGCTGATCGTCCCGCCCACTGCCGCGATAATCTTCTGCGACCCGGACAGCCCCAGGCCCGTGCCGCTCTTCTTTGTCGTAAAGTAGGGCACGAACATCTTTTTCTGCTGCTCCGGCGTGATTCCGTGCCCCGTGTCTTCCACGGTCACGCGCACCTTGTCGCCGATGCTCTCGCACCCGATTGTCAGCACTCCGCCCTTCGGCATCGCTTCCAGAGCATTGATGATCAGGTTTGTGAATACCCGGCGCAAGTCTGCAGCATTCGCACAGACGTTCGGGACAGGGCCGAATAATGTCCTGACTTGAACCTTACGCGCGACCTGCCACATGGGACGGGTCATTTCGACCACATCGTCCAGGAGCAGACGAACATCGACCTCGGTGCGTTCTCCGGTGCCTGTGCGCAGATACTCCCGGACCCGTTCGCTTATTTCGGCGCCGCGCGCAACCGCTTTCCGGATCAGATCGGAGTAAACCTTGCGCTGCTCGGGCGAACGCGATGAATTCATCTCGAGCAGGTAAACCGCCTGATTGATCGTGTCCAGGACGTTGTTGAAGTCGTGCGCGATTCCCGCGGCCATTTGTCCGATCGCATTGTGGCGCTGAGTGTCGGCAAGCCTTCTCTGCAGTTGCGCTAGTTCAGTGACGTCACGCACCAGTACCATGGCGCCGACAATCTCACCAGAAGCCTGGTTACGCATTGGACTTGCCGAAACGATGGCTTCGATGTCCCGACCTTCTCGATGGTCGCGGTACATGCGCTTGACTTGCCGGACCACTTCTCCGCGCAACGCTCTGCTCACGACAGAAGTGGCTTCCGTCACCGGTTCCGACGCTTCATCGTAAGCGTCCAGCCGCTTGCGCAAGGTCCTGTCATCGATACCCTTGAGTTCGTCGACGGAGAAGCCTGTGAGCTGCTCCGCAAGGGCATTTGCCTCGATGACGCGGCCCAATCCGTCGAAGAGAAGCACGGCCTCTGGCAAGCTTTCCAGCAGCGTGGCAATGTCCACCTGCCTCTCTCGGCTAAGTTGCTCGCCACGACCACGACGCTCAACAACGAAAAGCCCGCCCAGCAGGATCAAGCCGCTCCCCAGAGCCGACGACGAAAGATGAAAAGATAGCTCCCCGAGAATAGGAAAAAAGGACATACACAATGGCGAAACACGTCAGAGTTGAAGATAGCCGGCAGGCACACTAAACATCGACTTTCTAGCAGGAACGCGTCCCCTCCCGACCGTCTGATGTTTGATGAAATAAAAGCACTAAACGGATGCCGAACGTGAACGGATCATGGCACGGATCGTTCACTGGTTTTCAGCAATTCGTTAACGATGGTGACGAGTTCTTCCGGGTTGACCGGCTTCTCCAGATAGAGGTCAGCCAGCGGTTCTGCTGCCTGAAACGCCTCCGCTACGTATCCAGAGACCACCACCACGGGCATGGTCGAGTGTGACTTAGCCGCCTGAACCACCGCCCTGCCGTTGTCGTCGCCCAGCCTCCAATCTGTCACCACGGCATCGTAGGTGTTACTTTCAAGCTTCTCGATCGCATCGTGAGCGGAGGTGGACGCCGTGACGGTATGACCCGCCGCCTGCAGAATGGCGCACTTCAAAGTGACGACATGGGGCTCGTCATCAACACACAGGATTCGTGACATAGAAAGGGTCCTTCGACCCCGACGCGCCTTGAACTACGCACGCCTTCGGGTTGGGCAAGATTGCGCCCCAAACTCTCGGTATTCTGGGACACCCTTTGCACACTTGTCAATGCAAGTTCGGCTCCGTGCGGTCTCAGATGCAAAAAGTACGGGCCGAAGCCCGTACTTGAGGGGTCACCCTGTAATCTTGAACGCCGCCGGCTACACCTTCCGGGCGATGGACTTGCCCTGTGTGAACAGGAACAGGTAATCTGGGCCGCCTGCTTTGGAATCGGTACCCGACATGTTGAAGCCGCCGAAAGGATGGGCTCCAACAATCGCGCCTGTGCACTTGCGATTCAGATACAGGTTGCCGACGTGGAACTCTTCCATGGCCCGTTCCAGCTTCTTCTCGTCCTTGGTATAAACGGCGCCGGTCAGACCGAATTCTGTGTCGTTGGCGACTTTCAACGCTTCGTCATAGTCCTTAACCTTGATGATCGCCAGCACGGGACCGAAGATTTCTTCCTGCTCCAGCTTTGACCGGGCGGGAATGTCAGCGAAGATCGTCGGCTCAATGAACCACCCGTCCTTGCCTTCCACTCGGCCGCCCCCGAGCACGAGCTTTCCGTCTTTTTTGCCCTGCTCGATGTACTTAAGAATCGATTCCATCGACCCCTTGCTGACAACCGGTCCCATCGACGGATTCTCAGCCGGATCACCGACCGTGATCTTCTCGCAGCGCGCCTTTAGCTTCTCAATAAAACCGTCGTAAATCTTTTCGTGAAGGATGAGGCGCGAACAGGCGGAACACTTCTGACCGCTGAAACCGAATGCCGCCTGGGCGACACCCTCAACGGCTGAATCGATATCGGCATCGTGATCCACGATAATGGCATCCTTGCCGCCCATTTCAAGGATGGTGCGCTTGATCCATATCTGACCGGGAGCCACATCCGCCGCCACTTTGTTGATTCGCAGTCCAACTTCCTTTGAGCCAGTAAAAGCGATATAGCGCGTTTTGGGATGCGCAACGAGTGCGTCGCCGAAGGTTCCGCCGCCGCCCGGGCAGAAATTCACGACACCGTCCGGCAGACCGGCTTCACGCAGGATGTCGAAGAAGAAGCGGGCAATCGCTGGCGATTCTGTCGAAGGTTTCAGCACAACCGTATTGCCGGCAACGATGGAAGCCAGCGTCATGCCAGCCATGATCGCGCCCGGAAAATTCCAAGGTGGAATCACGACGCCAACGCCGAGCGGAATATAGCGCAGCATGTCACGTTCGCCCGGTAGTTGCACCGGAGGTTCGGCCTTGGCCAGTCGCAGGGCCTCGCGCGGGTAAAATTCGCAAAAATCGAGGGTCTCGGCGGTGTCGGCGTCTGCTTCCGCCCAGTTCTTCCCTACTTCGAAAACCATCCACGCGGAGAATTCATGCTTGCGCCGCCGGATGATTTCACCCGCCTTGAACACGAGCGCGGCACGCTCCTCAACGGGAACTCGGCTCCAGGTTTGAAACGCCTTTTGGGCCGCTTCCATCGCCGGTTCGACGTGCTCGACGCCCGCTTTCTGGAACACGCCGACGATTTCCGACGGTTTCGCCGGGTTGGTGGAATTTATCTTGTCTTTCGTGAAAACGTCCTTGCCGCCGATGACGAGCGGATACTCGCGACCGAGTTCTTTTCGGACCTTCTCGATCGCGGCCTTCATGGCCTGTACGTTTTCGGGTTTCGTGAAGTCTGTAAGTGGTTCGTTCCTGAACGGTGTGACTTCAGCTACGGGGCGCGTCACGGTAGCCATCAATGCATTCCTCTCGTGTGAGGTCCCTTGGGGACCCGTATCAGAAAGTTTTCAAGCTGCGAACGCAAACTTGCGATTTTATCACTTGCATTGGCACAGCTTCGAATTCAGAGCTGCTGAGGATCAGGGCAAAGTTTTGCGGTTCCTCTCGTCGAACTGGCAGCCCGAACTCCGAAATCAACTCTGGATCCCTGCTTTGTAGCGTGCCATACAACAGCTATAACGTCCCTTGCCTCAGACTGTTGGACGCGAATGCACTCGTTTCTGCAAATCTTCCCTTTCCTGAGCAATGGCGTCTTCATAGCGCTGATCGCTCACGGCCTGATCGGCATTTCTCTGGTCTGGGACAAGGTGCTGCTGAAGCAACCGGAAACGAAAAACCTGGTCAGTTATGTATTCTGGCTCGGCGCGATAAGTGTGTTCGGGCTGGCACTGATTCCGTTCGGTTTTAAGACGCCGCCGACGTGGGTTGCGGGATTGGCATTTGGCACAGGGATCCTGCACCTCATCGCGGTGTACTTCTATTACGCGGCTCTCAAGGCTGGAGAAGCGTCCCAGACGCTCGCGGTGATGGGCGGCTTCTCACCGGTTGCAACCGCGCTCATCGGAATTCCACTCTTGCGAAGCCAGCTTGGCGGGTACAGCTTGATTGCTTTCGCGCTGCTTTCCGCGGGCGGCTTCGTCATGTTCTTCGCCGAACGTGTGCCTTTGCGAAAGATGCTGTTCCGTGTATTGATGGCTTCAATCGCATTCGGTCTGGTGAACGTGCTGGAAAAACTCGTCTACGAAAACACGAACTTCGTGTCCGGTTACGTCTTTTTCACTTTCGGTACGTTCATTGCAGCCATGGCGATGCTGATCCTCCCGAACTGGCGGTCACAGATCAAAAAGGAGTCCGACAACGCCGAACCCTCCAGCCGGTTCTGGTACTTCGTCAACCGATTTGTCGCGGGCGTGGGATCCTTCCTGATTTTTTACGCCATCAGCCTTACAAACCCCGCGCTGGTGGACTCCATCACGGCTGTGCGTTACGTCATCATCTTCCTGGGCGCGTACGCACTCACGAAACTGCGCCCGGTCTGGCTTTGTGAGAACTTCACTGGGAAGGTTCTGTTGAGCAAGGCCGGGGCAACCCTGATGGTCATCGCCGGACTGGTCATTCTCGGATACACCGGCAAGGGCCAGGCTGGGTCGCCCTCGACGCGGCTGACGCCTCTAGTCCCGCGTCATCATTACGGGGTGGAATGCCATCACGATTACGTGGAAGGCCATCACGCACAGCGCCTGGTTTTTCTCTCTCCTAGGGCTATTCAATACTCCGCTGACTCTTGATCCTCAAAGGCTCGCCGCGATATCGTTTTACAGCGACAGCAGCAAAACTCCGCAGGCGACCAGGGAAGCTCCGGCCCAGCGGCGCCAGTGAACACGTTCTCTCAGAACATACTTCGCGAGAAGCGTTTCCAGCAGGAAGCCACTGGCAGTCGCGGGCACAGCGAAGCTGACGTTAGCTATCGATAAGAGTCCGAGCAGCGCAAAGAAAGAGATTGCCAGGCAGCCAAGACCGGCCATTACCAGAGGGTTGCGAAAAATGCTCAGCGCCATCCGCAGCAGCGTCCGCGGTTTCAGGTCATCCAGTTCACCGTAGCGCTTCATCCCTGCAGTATTCAGCACGTCTCCGAACGTATTGCAAAGAACGACAATCCCGACCAAGATCCATTTCATTGCTGGTTCTCCACAAGCTCAGCATCGGCGTGGTGGTGCTCGGGCGTGGTACGTGAAGGTGTTTCGCCAACCAGCATTACGCCCGCGGTGATGAGTCCGATACCGATCCATCGCGGCAACGACACTCTTTCATGCAGAAAGAAGTGCGCCAGAATCGCGATGAGAGCATAGGCCGTCGCGGTGACCGGAAGCACAAAACTCAAGTCAGCCATGCTCAGCAGCGCCAACTCACAAATCATCCAGACGATCAGTATGAAGACGCCGGCTGCAACGAAAGGATTGGCTAAGGCTTGGATATAGGGTAGGGGCGAGAACCCGACTACGTCCGGCATGTGATGCATGCCGCGACTCAGCAAAATGTTGCCGACAACGTTCGTGATGATCACCACGGCAGTGAGCAGGCGCGTCCTCGTTGCTTCCGAAGAACTTACTGGCGTGATTCCTTCGTTCGATGAATAGGATGGCACAAGGCGGCCGGTCACTTCAGACAGGTCACGTTTTCTCATTATGTGAATACAGATGCAATCCGCTGGTGGACGTAGATAAGGTACGCACCGGATCGTGTTCATGGAACACAAAAATGCACAGAGCCGCGCATACCTTGTCCGTGGCACCCTTCGCATCGTTCAGGATAGTCTCTCGCGTTCGTGGACATCGCCCCCCAATGCCAACAAGTCGTTGCAATCGCGGCGGCGCGTCCCTAAACTGTTGTTACTGAAAATGTCGAAGATCTGGCAAACACTTCGTGGCTATGTGTGGTGGACCTACCCCCGGGGCAGCGTGCATTACGACATCATGGTGACGCTCATCCTGGTCTTCATTTTCCTGACGCCGCGATGGATCTTCAATGACAAACCGACGGAACGGAATCCGCATCAAAGTGGAGTACTGGTCGTTCCGGACGCAGACAACACTTTCATGTACCAGCTGGATGCATCGGCCGTGAAGTCAAAGGACGATGATGCGGTTCGGCAGGACCTGCTGCGGGCTGTCGAGCCGATTGCCGGAGAAGCCGAAATCATCCGGTTTACGGCTGTCCGGGATGACCGCGGACAAGTGAAAATGTACAGAGTTTGGGTGCGCAGGCCATATCGCTAGGTGCGAGCGCTTCGCGCGCAGTTTCAGCGCGCTTCGTCTGGAAAGAAGAGTGTAGACACAAACATGATGAAACGTGCTCTTTTGCTGAACGCGCTTATCGTGCTGTCTTGCGCATTTGCGGTCGCCCAGGCTGCCGGCGGAAATTCGCAGTTGGAAAAAGTGCTCGACGAGATGGACAAGGCCGCCGCCGGCTTCAAGACTGCTCAGGCCGATTTTGTCTGGGACCAGTACACGAAAGTGGTGGACGACCACGACAATCAGAAGGGTACGATCTACTTCCGGCGCGAGCCTAAGGGCGTACAGATGGCCGCCGACATCACCTCACCGGCAAAGAAATATGTGCTCTACACCGGCAACACGGTGAAGGTATACCAATCCGGCATCGGCCAGGTGAACCAATACGATGTGGGGAAGAACAAGAGCGATATTGAAAGCTTCATGGTGCTCGGGTTCGGTGGCGGGGGGCACGACCTGCTGAAGTCTTTTGACGTGAAGTACGGCGGCACCGAAAAAATCGGAAATGTCGAGGCGCAGAAACTCGAACTCACGCCTAGATCCGCGTCGCTGCGGAACAACTTCAACCGCATTGTTCTGTGGATAGACCCGGCCACGGGCCTTTCGGTACAGCAGCAATTATTTTCGCCGAGCGGCGATTACCGCCTCGCGAAGTACTCGAACCTGAAACGGAACGAAAAAATAGCCGACACGGTATTCAAATTGCCAAAGGCTTAATGCGGACTCAATGATCGGCGACGCAGGTTGCCGGGTTGAGAATTAACTTAGTTATCAACCTTTCTGTGGAATCCAAGTTAAGTGAAAGGTATACTTCGGGCAACTGAGGTTGCTCGGCATCGCGTCCTATTGCAATTGCGCACGAGCATGATTCGCGAGGACTAATGGCGAAAGTATTCACGATTCCGGTAAGGCCTAATCCCAATCGCCGCAAGCGCGTGCGCGAGTCCGACCCGCGCTACGTCGATGGCCAAAAGACGCTTGTGGGTGCGATGAAGTACCTTGCCAAGACGGATCCCACGGGCAACAAGGACGCTATCGAACTCCTGTCAGAGCACTTCCGCAATAACTTTCGCATGAGCGATTCGCCATTGCGACAGTAGCTGCAACCGCGTTCTCAGAGAGCCTCCGCGGCAACGGAGGCTTTTGGCGTTATGCCCGCGCGTTAACCGCGCTTTTGGCGTTATGCCCGCGCGTTAACCGCGCCTTTGGTTTTCGCCAGGCCCTGCGGTTGGGCGCAACTGACAAACGCGGCAGCAGCCAGGGCCAGCACCACGGGGTAACATTCCAGCGTGTAACGCGTTTCAGGGTTCTCGAGCGAACCAAGAAACAGGGATCTAAGCACAACAAACATGCACAAAAATCCCAGGAAACGCAGCGACCTCCGTCGGCGAACAAGGGAGTAGACCGCCGCTCCCAGGAATGCGAGATTGATCAGGCCCAGCAGACTTCCCCAGAGTGCCCCGGCCGGATCGTCTCGGAACTCCCACCAGCGATCATTCAGGCGCGTCAAATCAGTGCGAGGACGCAGCCACATGTCAGCGATACGGGCAGCGGGCAGCCCAATGTAATACTTGAGGGGCGCACGCCTAACCCTTTCTGCGGCAATCTGTCCCAGAGCGGCGTCCATCTCTGGTGTCCACTGGCCCTGATCGTTGTAGGCATCGAATATCTCTTGAGTACGTTGCCGCTCCTGCGGTGAATAAAAAGCGCGTGAAGGCAGCAGTTCCGTATCAATCTGCTGGTCGGGCAACTGCCAATAGACCTCCGCGACAGAAACGAAATCCACCATCCAGGTTTTGGTCCATCGCTGATACCCGTAATTGACGGGTTCGTCAGGAGCATTGGCGTAGCGGGGGGCCAGCGGTTGGAAGCGATGGAACTCTCGCCAGTTGCGGATCGTCCACGGAACAAGCGGTGCCAGAGCAATGCCGGCTACAATCAGTCCTGCCACGACAATCCTGCCTGGGGAGATTGGTCCGCCCACTTCAGGTGAGGGCGAACCCTGAAGTGCGGTGGCATAGTTCCTATCACGTAGGCGATTGATCAGTTGCGCCCCAAGGCACAACCCGACGACAACAAGCAGTATCCCGCCGTCAGGCCGAAGTAATATGCCGAACGCGATGGCCATTCCGCACACGACCCAAGCGTACCTCCGCCCCTCGGGTAACCCGTCCATTCCCGCCACGTAGGCATCAAGGGCGAGAGCAGCGCAGAACACGGCCAGTGTTTCCGTAAGCGGGGCGGCTGTGTAGATCGCCAGAAATGGGCAGAGAGCCGTCATAAGAAACGCGGCGCGCGCAGCCTGCCATTGCGCCGTTTCCAGATCGTTCGCCCTGATGATCCTTCGCGCCAGATCTGCGACGACGAAACAGGTCGCCACGTCCACGAACACCTGCGTCACCAGCACGGCCGTGTAATGTTCTATGCCGGTTATCTTCCATATGGCCACCAGGAACGCCGGATAACCGGGCAGACGAATCCACGTCGGTACCGGGCCGGCATGCGTTGTCACGCCATAAATGCCATGGGTGAGCCAATTCTTTGCTATATCGCCGTAGATGAGCGAGTCGCCATCAATGAGGCGGAATTTGAGTACGAAAAACAGGCGGAATGCAACGGCGATCGCCATTGCAACGACGAAGAAGAACCTGTGTTTTCGCACGAGTGAGAGCACGTGCAGATGTTAACAGGGGAATTCGCGAGAGCCTAGCGCTCCCGGAATCAGGAAACCTGTGCTACGGCGCTTTTGCGGGCGTACATGTCATGGTCGGCGGCATCGAGAACTTCATCGAGAGTTTTTCCGTCAGACCATTCGGAGATACCGATGCTGAAGCTAATCTCGAAGCTGTCCAGATGACCGGAGGCGTTCCACTCTTTGAGATAAGCTCCAATACGGCCCATTACCTGGGATGCCCCGTCGCGTGATGCATCGGCCAGAATGAGCAGAAATTCATCTCCACCGTAGCGGACCACTGCATCTGCGCCGCGAACCGAGCTCTTAAGCAGGGAGGCAAGCTCGGCCAGGACAAAATCACCAGTGAGATGGCCGAAGCGCGTATTCACTTCCTTGAAGCGATCAACATCGATGAGCAAGAAGGTCAAAGGCTTTGAGAGACGCTTCGCATGGCTGATGTAGCGGCCCGCCATCTCGTCAAGAGAGCGGCGGTTGTAGACCTCGGTCAGCGGGTCCGTGAAAGACTGGAGGCGGACCAACTCGCTCTGGATGGTAGTCGAAATGAGCTTTTCTCGTACTTTACGCAACTCCAGGCGGCGGGAGACAAGGTACGTGTTCAGCAGGATGAGGAGCGCCACCAGGCCCAGAAAGAGCTGCCGCGACACTGTTATCTCGAAGTGCACGCTCCCATGCTCGAGGAACGCAGCCGGAAACGCGACCGCCAGCAGGCCGGCACCCAACAGGACGCCGTTGAGCGCCATGATAGCCCACAGCTCCCAATCACGCTTCTCCAGCAGCGCGAGTTGCCGGCTCACACGCGCCAGCACGCTGTCATTGCCGGATGCACTCGGGTTTTGGCTGACAAATGTACCCATTTAGCTCTCGCTAACCGGTCCATTATCAGCCTGTCGTAAACCCGCGTATAGCTCACGAAGGTACTAGTGCCCAGGTGCTGCTGTGGTGCCCCGGGTGTGAGGTGGCCCCTGGGTCAGTCCAGCACGACACGCAGGTGAACGTTGTCCTCCTGCTCCGGCTCCTGAATGCCGCCGGGCATGGAACCGCCGTTGTAGACAGCCATGCGGTTCTTCCACTTCAGAAAATCGGTTATGGTCTGCGGTTCAATCCGTACCTCCACCCGCCGAAGGCTAGCCAGTAAGAGGTTCATTTCCTTCATCATGCCCGTTTCGGTCCGCAGGTTCTTGCGGGCGGCTTTGACTTTCACCTTCACGGCGCGGCCCGCGTACTCGAGGAGTCCCCAGTGTCGGGGGAGTTCTGGAGGCGAAATCATCCCTGCCGGAGCAAGGTAGAAACGCTCGCAACCAAGTCCCTCGTCCGGGGCGGTTCGAAACGGCTTGTTGGCGTCGGCCAGAAAATCGGCGCGGGAAACCTTGCACTCAACCACGACGGACCGGCACATACCTTTCCACCCGATGGCGTCCGGCACCTCTCCGGTAGCACAGTACTGCTCCGACAACACTATGCCGCACCTATACTTGCGCCGGAGCCAGTCAACAGCGGCATCCACCATTTGGGCGTGTTTTCTCGAAGTCGCGCCGGATTGCATGTGCCAGTCTTAACCCGTAAGTGCGGTTTTGGGAAGGTGATCCTCATGGTATTCCCGAATTTCCGAATTGGACGTTTTCGCTCCAGCATCTCTACAATGTGAAAAGCACTCTTCCAATGTCTGAACCGATCTTTTACGACCCACGCCGCCGACGATGGAAAACGCTGCGCCGGCTCTTCGATGCGCTTGCCTTGGCCACCACGCTCGTGGTCCTGTTTTTCGTAGTGATGGTCTTCCGGCAGGAGCCTCTGCCCAACCTGCTGTTGCCGGAGCAAAAACATCAATACAAGGCCTTGAAGGAGAAAGAAACGCACCGGCCCAAAGCGCGGCAGATTGCGCTTCGGCAGAAGGGGAAGAAGCCATCACAGGTCGTGCTGAACTCCGGTGAAGGCATTCGTGCCGCCTTTTATGTGACTTGGGACGCCGCCAGCTTCTCGTCTTTGCGCGAGTACGTGCATCAGATAGACCTCCTCTATCCCGAATGGCTCCACGTCCTTTCGCCCGATGGTCACCTGGAAGCCTTCACGAGCGACAATGCGCGGTTCGATGTCGTGGAAGGTGGTCACGTTCACCCCGTCGATGACCAAGTGATGCCGATGCTCAAGGCGGAAAACGCCGAAACGGAAGTCTTCCCGCTAGTTAATAACTTCGACCCTCTCGAAGGCCAGAACGGAGAATGGCTGCCGCAGATCGGAGTGGTGCTGGACAATCCGCAGGCGCGTCAGCGTTTGCGTACAGAACTTCTGGCGTTCTTGACTACCGACCGCTACAAGGGCCTCACGCTCGATTTCGAGGAGATACCCGAGAAGTCGCAACCCGGTTTTCGTGCGCTTGTGCAAGAGCTGGTTGATGATCTGCATGCCCGCGGATTGAAGCTTTACGTATGCGTGCCGACCCGCAATGAAGACTTCGATTACAAGTACATTGCTGAGCGCTCGGACGGCGTCATCCTCATGAACTACGACCAGCACTCGCCCGATAGCCGTCCCGGGACCGTCGCGGCTCAGGATTGGTTTACGGAAAACATTCAGCGTGCACTAAATGTCGTGCCGCCGCAGAAGCTCATTGTTGCCATCGCGAACTACGGCTACGACTGGTCGATCGACGAGAAGATAAAAAAAGTCCTTGGTGCGCAAAACCGAACGGTTCAGGAGGCCTGGCTGGGCGCCCGCGAATCCGAAGCGGACGTCGAATTCGATTACGATTCCCTCAGCCCGCACTACGCTTACCTCGACGGCAACGTCAGACATGAAGTCTGGTTCACCGACGGCGTCACCGCTCTGAACCAGATGAGAGCAGCGCAGCACCTGGGAATCAATACGTTCGCTTTGTGGCGTCTCGGATCGGAAGATCGCTCCATGTGGCCGGTATTCGATCAGCCACAAGCTGAAGACGCACTGGATAAGCTCACCGTTGTTCCGCCCGGCTACGACGTCGACATGGAGGGCAACGGTGAGGTGTTGCGCATAGCTGAGCGGCCTGCATCAGGGTTGCGCGCTGTCGAACTGGACAAAGCTACTGGCCTCGTCGGCGAAGAGGTCTACTCGACGTTACCGACGCCATACCAGGTGGCGGAGTATGGCGCACGAGACAAACAAATCGCCATCACATTCGACGACGGGCCCGACCCCACGTGGACTCCACGTATCCTGGATGTTCTCAAGAAAGAAAATGTGAAGGCGGCCTTCTTCATTGTGGGTGCCGAGGCGGAGAAGTTCCCTTCCCTGGTGCAACGGGTGTACCGCGAAGGACATGAATTGGGGAACCACACATGGACGCATCCAGACATCAGCAACGTCCGGCGGCGGTACATGGAAGTCGAACTGAACCTGACCGAGCGCTTCTTTGCCAGCACCCTCGGAGTGAAGCCGCTGCTCTTTCGGCCTCCCTATTCTATTGACCAGGAGCCGGATACCGGCGATCAGGTGCGCCCGCTAGAGATCGCACAGGAAATGGGCTACATCACGGTCGGCGACAAACTGGACCCGAACGATTGGAAGACCGATCCGCGTCCCACTCCTGAGCAGATCACGAGCGCATTGCTTTCACATCTGCCGCCGTGTAACCCCGGCGACTTCCGCTGTGGCAATATTGTCCTGCTGCACGATGGCGGCGGCGACCGCGAAAACACGGTGAAAGCCCTGCCGATGATTATTCACGAGCTACGAGCACGTGGATATGAGTTGGTGCCTGTCTCGACGCTGCTCGGAAAGAATTACGCCGACGTGATGCCGCCCATCACGGCGGGTGAACGCTGGTCGGCGCGCATGACTCGCCTCGGCTTCTGGGGCTACGCCTTCATTTACAGTGCGATCGTGTTCATCTTCTTCATCGGCGACGTACTGATGAGCCTGCGCCTGCTGTTCGTGGGATTGTTTGCCATCTATGATCGCGTTCGCGGCAACCGCAAGCGCGCGGCGCCGGACACATACAAGCCGGCTGTCGCCGTACTCGTGCCCGCATTCAACGAAGAGAAAGTCATCGTCCGCACGATCAGGTCTGTGCTGCATTCGCACTACCCGAATTTCCGCGTGATCGTTATAGACGACGGATCAACGGACAAGACCCTGGAAGTGGCACGAGAAGCGTTTGCGCTCGAAATCGAGAGTGGCAAGGTCGTGGTGCTCACCAAACCAAACGGCGGAAAGGCTGCCGCCCTCAACTACGGACTTGAGCACGTCACAGAAGAAATCTTCGTCGGCATAGATGCGGATACAATCATCGCGCCTTCTGCTATCGCACACCTTGTACCAAATTTCGCCGATGCAAAGGTCGGTGCCATCGCCGGCAACGCGAAAGTGGGCAACCGCGTGAACCTCTGGACCCGCTGGCAGGCCCTCGAATACATCACAAGCCAGAATTTCGAACGTCGAGCCCTCGATGTGTTCGGCGCTGTGACTGTGGTCCCCGGCGCAATCGGCGCGTGGCGCACGAGTGCAGTGCGCGATCAAGGTGGCTATCACACCGACACGGTCGCCGAAGACGCCGATCTCACCATGAGGCTGTTGCGAAGCGGTTATCGCGTAGAGTACGAAGATCGCGCGCTGGCCTTCACCGAAGCTCCTCATAACGCAAACGGACTCACGCGGCAGCGCTTCCGCTGGTCCTACGGCATTATGCAGTCGGCCTGGAAACATCGCCAGGTTTTCCTGCGCAAGGGTGTTTTGGGTTTTGTCTCGCTACCGAACATCCTGGTATTTCAGATTCTGCTGCCGCTTGTGTCGCCGTTCATTGACGTGCTGTTTCTGGTCGGAGTGATCAACTACGCCATCGACAAGTACTTCCACCCGGAGACGGCGAATCCGGCGAACCTGCAGAAGCTGGCTGTATTCTTCCTGACGTTCCTGATCATCGACTTTATCGCGTCGGCTATTGCGTTTGCGCTCGAACGCCGCGGCGCTGATCGCAGAGAGAACGTCTGGCTTCTCGCGCACGTCTGGTTGCAACGATTCGCCTACCGGCAGTTGTTCTCCATTGTTCTCATTAAAACTCTGAAGAGAGCGCTGGACGGCAAACCGTTCGGCTGGGACAAACTGGAGCGCAAGGCCACGGTAAAGTACGAACCGGAACAGGCCCTGACCGCGGCAAAACGTTAGACAAAAAAAAGAGCGCAGCCGGATCACGAGCCGCAAGTCCCGGCTGCGCTCTATTCCCGCGAAGTATCAGAACTTCTTCGGTGTGATCCGCTCCGCGCCACCCATGTAGGGCCGCAGGGCCTCGGGAATGAGCACGGTTCCGTCTTCCTGCTGATAGTTTTCGACGATGGCGACCCAGGTGCGACCCACTGCCAGGCCGCTACCGTTGAGTGTGTGCACTAACTCGGTACCCTTCTTCCCTTCCGGTCGGTACCGAATGTTCGCGCGCCGTGCCTGGAATGATTCGAAATTCGAGCAGGAAGAGATTTCACGATAGAGCTGCTGGCCAGGAAGCCACACCTCGAGGTCATAGGTCTTGGCCGACGAAAATCCCATGTCTCCCGTGCAGAGCAGAACGACACGGTAAGGCAGTCCGAGTTTTTGCAACACCACCTCGGCATCATGCGTGAGCTTTTCGTGCTCCGCGTAGGATTCCTCCGGCCTCGCAAACTTCACGAGTTCGACCTTCTGGAACTGGTGCTGGCGAATGATGCCTCGTACATCTTTGCCGTAGGATCCGGCTTCACTGCGAAAACAGGGCGTGTATGCCGTCAGCGAAATAGGCAGTCGCGAAGCATCTAGGACCTCGTCCCGGTACAGATTCGTGACAGGAACTTCAGCTGTGGGTATCAGATAAAGGTTCCGGTCCCCGTGCGGCACTTTGAAGAGATCTGCCTCAAACTTCGGCAGGTTGCCGGTGCCGTACATGGAATCAGCATTGACCATATAAGGCGGCAGCACTTCGGTGTAGCCGTGCTCGCGGGTGTGCAGGTCGAGCATGAAGTTGGCAAGAGCGCGCTCAAGCTTCGCCCCCATGTCCCAGTAAACTGGGAAGCGTGCGCCCGAGATTTTCGCAGCGCGTTCGAGGTCCAGAATTCCCAGTGACTCGCCAATTTCCCAGTGAGATTTCGGTGTGAAACTGAACTGGCGCTGCTCACCCCAGGTACGAACCACCTTGTTGTCATGTTCACTGGACCCGACCGGAACACTGTCATCGGGCAGGTTCGGCATTGTCGCCATGATCTGACGCAGAGCGCTGTCCTCGGCCTCGACCTCCTTCTCCAACTCTTCAATCTTCGACCGAAGTGCCTTGTTCTCCTCAATTTGGGCAGTCGCATCCTGCTTCGCTTTCTTCAGCGCAGCGATTTCTTCGGTCGCCTTGTTACGGCGGGCCTTCAACGTTTCAGCGTCGGTAATGGCACGGCGGCGGCGGGAGTCGATTTCACGGAAATCCTTCAGCACTTCGGCCGGGTTCATGCCGCGTTGTCGTAGCTTTTCTTCTACGAGGTCGAGATGGTCACGTACGAAAGCAAGATCGAGCATAAGAGAGTTACTGTATCGGAAATGGGACGGTAAATGAAAGTGCAGAGCGCCGTGGCAGCAACCCTGAGCATGGCAGTGCGAACCTAATGGAAGGGAGTGCCACCATGAGACACACAACAACCGCCCTGGCACTTGCTCTCGTCATGTTGCTCAGCGGCTGCGGAGGCGGGACCTTCATCTTCACATCGGGACCGGAGGGCAGCAGCTTCATCGTGGTCAGCGGAACGTGCAGTTCGGTCCAGACAGTCCAAATCGTCGCAAACGGCGGTTTCATCCTTGTAACAAGTATCACTCTCCTCAGCAACGGCATCTCCAACACGCTAAACTTCTGCGGCGACGTAACGGGGCAGTTCCCGGTCAATTCCTTTCTGACCGTCAAGTACACAAACGGTCCGTCTTGTGCGACGCCGACGTCGGTCGTCGTGGGCAATCGCTAGAGGCCACCGATTCGCCGTAAACGGGTGACCAGGTCGAAGCTGGAATTGCGGACGTGCGTGGTGAAAGAAAATCTGTTGGACCAGGAAACCGACCAGAAAGCTCAGTCCGGGCCTTTGAAAGGCACATTTCAGAGTCATCGTTGCGCTCCCGCTTGCATTAGCAACATCGGCAGCAGTCGCGTGGCCCTTGAACGGGAGCGCCATGTCGCGGACGTGGAACGCGATTGAAGCCTGTCTGCGCCCCTGCCGATGAACAGGTCGGAGATATACATGCCCGACCTTTTCGATTGGAAACCTGAATACAGTGTCAGCGTCAGCACATTTGACATGCAACACAAGAAGCTGCTGCAGCTTGCAAGCAACCTGCACCAGACCATGCGAGAAGGCCGGGCGCGCTCAGTTCTTTCGGACCTCCTCAGCCAACTTGTGACATACACCCGGACCCACTTCCGCGCCGAAGAAGAGATCCTGGACGGCAATCGCTATCCGGAACTGCAGCGCCACCGAGAGGAACATCTGGCTTTGCTCGTGCAGGTTGAGAACTTCCAGAAGGAATTTGCGGCCGGTAATGCGCACATAAGCATTGAGTTGATGGAGTTTCTGAGAAACTGGATCGCCAATCACATCCTGCAGACGGACAGCCGATACGCCAACTACTTGAACACGCGAGGGGTGTACTGACAGTCCGTGAACAAGCTTCGGCTGAACTGCCTGATAGCGTAAACTTGTGTCAAATGCACAAGCGCCAGAATAAGCGTGCAAGCCTTGATGGCCACACCCGGTCCCCACTCGTCGGACCACGAGTCGCCACGGTTGATCGCCTCACCGTGAAGGAGGACATACGATGAAAGGCCTTCCCACCCGCGGCGCTCGCCCCGATCTGCGCGTCAACGTTGCCGGAGTGGCCCTCAAGAATCCGGTTATCGCAGCCAGCGGCACGTTCGGATACGGGATCGAATTCGAGGACATTGTGCCGCTCGAGAAGCTTGGCGGTATCGTCGTAAAGGGGCTCTCGCACGAACCGATGCCGGGCAATCCGCCGCCGCGACTTTTCGAGACTGCGGCAGGCATGCTGAATGCCATCGGTCTGCAGAACATCGGCGCGCACGCCTTCATCGACCAGAAGCTGCCGCTGCTTCGCAAGAAACAAGACGTCGTAACAATTGCAAACGTTTTTGGCTACACGCGCGAGGACTACGAAGAAACCGTTCGAATTCTGAACGATGGCGAAGGCATTGCCGCCTACGAGCTCAACGTATCGTGTCCCAACGTAAAACGCGGCGGCATCGCATTCGGATCTGACCCGGCGTTGCTGGAGGAAGTGGTCGGCGCTGCCCGGCGTGCCACTCACCGGCCTCTCATCGTTAAGCTATCGCCGAATGTGACCAGCATATCGGCCATGGCGAAGGCAGCGCAGAATGCAGGTGCCGATGCGGTGTCCCTCGTAAATACGTTCCTGGCCATGGCCATCGATGCCGAGAAGCGGAGAGCACGGATTTCCAACATCACTGCGGGGCTTTCCGGACCGGCCATCAAACCTATTGCCTTGCGCATGGTTTACGAGGCCGCGCACAGCATCGAGATTCCGGTCATCGGCATTGGGGGCATAACGACTGCCGAGGATGTCATCGAGTTCCTGCTCGCCGGAGCCGCGGCTGTCGAAGTGGGTACAGCGAACTACTGGGATCCCTGTGCTACCGAGAAGATCGTGGACGGTCTGGAGAGCTGGTGCATGGAGCACCGGGTGGGGCGAATCACAGAACTGATCGGCGGACTGATTACAGATTAGAAAGCGGTGCCCGCTGTCATGATGACTGGCCGGAAATCCTGACCCGCAGTTCTTCAGGAATGCGCTCACGGATTTCGGGCGGCAGACGGTCGTGCACACGCCGGGCGCCGATCAGAGCGGCATCAACGACCAGCAACGGCGCTGGCGTAACTACCGCTACCACGAGCCATACGAAGATCGATATCGCGAAGCCCGCAAGCGCCGCAATCTCCAGCCAGAAGCTATGCCGCGGCGCAAAGTGGTGGATGACGCCGAAAACCAGCAGGAATACAAAGGCAGAAACCGCGGCCAGCACCATCAGGCTGAGGTCGATCACGCGGTGTATGGTGCGTTTAGCGCGACAGTGGGCGCACTCGGCAAAGTGGGCCTCGTAGTCGCCCCGCATTTCCGGCGTTATGCCGGATATGTCATAGCGCCATCCCGCCAGAATGTCACCGACGACTCTGTCGACGCACTTTTCTCTCATGCACGGTTAGAAATGAATCGTTTCGAGCGGCTTATCCTGCGTAGCCAGCAGGAGTCGATTGCGCAACAGATCGAGACGTCCGCGAAGCGCCTTCTCCGCAGCCTCCCGCGCGATTTCGGGATGATTGTTCTGCTCGGACAAATGCGCCAAAACGACGAATGCCGCATTTCCATCATAGTCGTTGCAGAAGAATTCCGCGAGAGTGTCGTTCGAGAGGTGTCCCTTTTTGCTCAACACCCGCTGCTTAACTGCCCAGGGATACGGACCCGTGCGGAGCATCTCGAGGTCGTGATTTGACTCAATGATCAGGCAATCGGAGCCCTTCACATAATACTTGACGTTTTCGGGAAGATATCCAAGGTCGGTGACCAGCGCCATTTTCACACCCTCCGCACGGAAAGCAAAACCGGTGGGATCGACCGCGTCGTGCGGAATCGTGAACGGCATCACTTCAAGGTCTCCGATCTGGAAGGCGTGACCTGCGGAGAAAGTTTCGAGCCTATGCAGGTGCTGGCCGTCGTATCTGTCGCGGATGGAACGCCACCACATATGGTGGGTGGCTGCGGTCATGAAAACAGGAACGTCTAGCTTTCGTGCCAGGACGTAAACGCCATATACGTGGTCGGCATGCTCATGCGAGATGACAATGGCATCGAGGTCCTCGGGCGCCAAGCCAGCCTGTTTCATGCGGCGGAAGGTTTCGCGGCAGGAGAACCCGGCATCCACGAGAATGGACGTTTTCGAAGTGGAGACGACGGTGCTGTTTCCTTTGCTACCGCTTCCCAGGACCGTCACGGTTACCGCCATGAACGGAGCATAGCCGTAACAAGTCACGAGCGGGAGTAACTATTTGATTAACACGCTGTGGAAGTCGCGGAAAACGGCAAGATGTGCCTGCGCCGATTACTTCTGAAGGGTGTTGATCGAATCGCTTTGCGCCTTTTCGAACAGTCGGCCCACCATAAGCCGCATGAAGTGTCCGCCATAGGCGCCGACAACGGCCGGCAGCACCGCCCCAAACGCAACCTCAACTTCGCCGCGCTGAATAGGCTCACCGCGAGCAATGAGAATAAATTCAGCAACGGCGGGAGAAAAACCGATGAGCAGCGCCCATATCCAGGGCCGCCGCGGCCATGCCACGCCCAGCGCGAGCGCGAACGCCATGGCAGCGAGCAGCGCCAAGTGGAGATCGCGGAACATGATCTGCACCCAGCCCGTGAGAGCCGCGAGGGCAATCGCTGCGGGAATAGATACCATCGTCGAAAGCCTGCTGCTCATATCACCCGCACCGGAAACAGGTATTTGCCTTGGGAATTTCCGGGGTCCGCTTCCCTTTCCGAACGCCCATATTTTCTGTGCTCGGGTTGGTGGTTATTTCAATAAGGTATGGCAGCGATGCCTTGATTAGGGTAGAGGCTTCACGGCGAGGCTCGCCGCGAAGCGAGTATCGCAGGATGATTGCAAGCTGGCGGGGGCGGCGGTCGGGAACGATGAATTCCCATGTCCTGACCATATCGATTTCGCCGCGCAGCAGATCGGGACCGTTGACGTCTGTTATCGAGGCCACCGTGCCGTCACCGTTGAGGTGCAGGACGGCCGTCACATCCCCATCGACGTTCGCCTGCCGGGCAAGCGGGGGATAGGCGTCCATCCTGAAACTGGTCACGAACACGTCCGGGACGGTCTGCGCAGGAGCGGCCTGTGCCGCATGCGTCAGCAATCCGGTGCAAACCAGCAGCAGCAGGACCAGCCGTCTTAACATTTGACTACCGCCCTCCTCACGTCACCGGGAGCGGACGCCTCGATAACGGTATCCGTCCCGAATAACGCGTCACTGGTAATTGTAAAACCCGCGCCCTGACTTCCGCCCAAGCCAACCGGCATCCACCATCTTTATCAAGAGCGGGCACGGTCGGTACTTCGGATCGCCCAATCCGCCGTGCAACACCCGCATGATATCCAGGCAGACGTCAAGGCCGATGAAATCGGCGAGCGTGAGCGGCCCCATTGGGTGCGCCATCCCAAGTTTGAAAACCTCATCGACGGCCTCGGCTGTCGCAACGCCTTCCATTACGGCGTACATGGCCTCGTTCAATAGCGGCATAAGCACGCGATTGGAAACGAAACCGGGAGCATCATTCACCTCGACAGGCGTCTTCTCGAGCTTCCTTGCCAGGTCACGAACCGTCTCGTACGTCTCCTGAGATGTGGCAAGCCCCCGGATCACCTCAACTAATTTCATGACCGGCACCGGGTTGAAGAAGTGCATGCCGATGACGCTCTCGGGTCGCCTGGTCTGGGCCGCCAGTTTCGTTATCGAAATAGAAGACGTGTTCGAGGCGAGAATCACCCCCGCTCGTGTAATACGGTCCAGGTCGCGGAAAAGTTCGCATTTAATTTCGAACTTCTCACTCGCGGCTTCGACCACCAGGTCACAATCGGACAGTTCCTTTCGGTCGAGAGCGGGCCGGATGCGGTTGACCGCGGCCTGCCGCTGTTCTGCCGTGATCGCGTTCTTCTTGACTTCGCGGTCCATGTTCTTGCCGATGGTTTCCATTCCGCGGTCCAGAAAACGCTGCTCGACGTCCACAAGCACCACGTCAAACCCGCACTTTGCGAACATGTGCGCGATCCCGTTGCCCATGGTTCCGGCACCGATAACGCCGACAGTCTTAATGTCCATATGTAGTCCTCACCCTGAAGTGGAAACCGAAAAGTGTAACAAGGAAGTTGTACTGGAACCAGCCATGCCCGGCGTTGATCAACGCTCGGAATGGGCGCGACAAATCGAAGGTCCGTGCCACCGTCACGAAGGCGAATACGCAGAAAAGCCCTCGCATTGCCAAGGCTGCGAGGGCTTTTTAGTGTGATTGAGACGTTATTTCCCTGCCGCTACCCGTAAGCGCACCTCGGCTCTTTGCAGGGAATTCAAGGCACGATCATAGTCGAGCTCTGAATCTCCTGTCTTCAAGCGCTGTTCGGCTCTGTCGTGCGCTTCCTGAGCGCGCGGCACGTCGATTTCATCTGCTCGCTCGGCAGTCTCGGCAAGGATAGTGACCCTGTCGGGAAGCACTTCGGCGAAGCCCCATGCGCACGCAAGGCGATGGTCGGCCCCGCCGGCCCGATAGACTATCTCGCCGACGGCCAGTTCGGTGATAAGCGGTGCGTGGCCCGGCAGTATTCCCAAGTATCCGTTCTTCCCCGGTATTTGGACCTGCTCGGCTACGTCCTTCACCACCAATCGATCCGGGGTGACAATCTCGAGTTGTAAGGCATCAGCCATCGTGCTTGTTGGTCCTTCTCCGTCATCCCTGCACCGGGCCGAGACCCGGCGCCACACAGGACGAAACTACGCTGTTGCAGCCGCACTTCTGAGTTTGCCGGCCTTCTCGACCGCTTCCTCGATGGTGCCGACCATATAAAACGCCTGTTCGGGGAGGTCGTCGTGCTTGCCTTGGACGATCTCGCGGAAGCCCTTCACTGTGTCGGCGATTTTCACGTACCGTCCCGAGAAGCCGGTAAACTGTTCGGCCACATGGAACGGCTGCGAGAGGAAGCGCTGGATCTTGCGCGCGCGGGCCACGGTCAGTTTGTCGTCTTCACTGAGTTCGTCGATACCGAGAATCGCAATAATGTCCTGCAAGTCTTTGTAGCGCTGCAGAATCTGTTTCACCGACTGCGCCACCTCGTAGTGCTCCTTACCCACGATATGCGGGTCAAGAATGCGTGACGTGGAAGCGAGGGGATCGACAGCCGGATATATGCCGATTTCAGTCAGGGCGCGGTTCAGAACGGTGGTCGCGTCGAGGTGCGCGAACGTCGTTGCCGGAGCTGGATCCGTGAGGTCGTCCGCGGGCACATAGATAGCCTGCACCGAGGTGACCGATCCTTTCTTCGTGGACGTGATTCGCTCCTGCAACTCACCCATCTCGGTCGCAAGGTTTGGCTGGTAACCGACGGCGCTCGGCATGCGGCCCAGCAGAGCGGACACTTCGGAACCCGCCTGCGTGAAGCGGAAGATATTGTCGATGAACAGCAGCGTGTCGGCGCCTTCGGCGTCGCGGAAGTGTTCGGCGACCGTAAGACCGGTCAGCGCCACTCGCAGACGCGCCCCAGGCGGCTCGGTCATCTGGCCGTAAATCAGAGCGGCCTTTGAGTTCTGCCAATCGCCTGGCTTGATCACGCCGGACTCGGACATTTCGATCCAGAGGTCGTTGCCTTCGCGCGTCCTCTCGCCAACGCCGGCGAACACGGACAGACCGCCGTGCTGCTTGGCAACGTTGTTGATCAGCTCCATGATCAGCACCGTCTTGCCCACGCCGGCGCCGCCGAACAGACCGATCTTGCCGCCCTTGGCATAGGGCGCGAGCAGGTCAACGACCTTGATGCCGGTCTCGAGCAGTTCGGTC
>JAEZPW010000134.1 GCA_023441255.1 Acidobacteriota bacterium | reverse complement strand
CCGAGAAGATCGAACAGCACCTGGGTGGAGTGGTGGAACTGGTCCGGGCGGGAACACTGGAGAGCGCCGTCAGGCAGGCAGCGGCGGCGGCGAAACCGGGAGATGTGGTTGTGCTGGCGCCCGCGTGCGCGAGCTTTGACCAGTTCAACAGCTACGAGCATCGCGGTCAGGTATTCAAGGAAGTGGTGCACGAAGTCGAGGCGGCGAGCCCGGTGGGGCGATAGGCGCTCAATCAGCAGATCCTCGCAGGGCTCGGGACAAACAGATCGAGGCGAGAGAAGATTCGACAGAGGTAAGTTTTGGCGAAGCGCATCAGAGCGGACTGGTGGCTGTTCACGGCGACATTGCTGCTTGTGTTCACCGGGCTGGTGATGGTGTTCAGCGCATCAGCCGTAATGGCCCGTGAGAAGTTCGGTTCGCCCTACTATTTCGTCGAACGCCAACTGCTCTTTGCGGCGGTCGGCGTGGTGGCAATGTGGGTGCTGCGGAAGGTGGATTACCGCAAGTACAAGCACCCGGCCGTGGTGTTCAGCATAGTGGGTCTGACGACGGTGATGCTGCTGGCGGTGTTCTTTGTGCACGGGTCGCACGGAGCGCGACGCTGGCTGTACATCGGTCCATTTTCGCTGCAGCCGTCGGAAATGGCGAAGCCTGCTCTGATCCTGTTTCTTGCGTACTTCCTTGATTCGCGCGCCAAGATGATGAACGACTGGCGGCGTACATTGTTGCCGGCGCTGGCGCCGTTGGGACTGTTTTGCGTGCTGATCATGGCGCAGCCAGACCTGGGTACGACTATTGCGTGCGGACTGATCGCCCTCACGATTCTGTTTGTGGCCGGTGTGAACCTCAAGTTTCTGCTGTATCCCCTGCCGCTGCTTCCGATTGGCTTTTATTTCTTC
Source organism: Acidobacteriota bacterium (assembly GCA_023441255.1). Taxonomy (GTDB): domain Bacteria; phylum Acidobacteriota; class Terriglobia; order Terriglobales; family Acidobacteriaceae; genus JAEZPW01. The sequence continues at coordinate 9,242 of JAEZPW010000134.1, read as the reverse complement.
GTGTGGCGGGTGAAGTTCAGGCACGACCGTGTTCTTGCGTTCCTGGACCCGTTCGCAGACCCGCAGGGAAAGGGCTTTCACATCATTCAGTCGCTGATCGCTGTAGGCACGGGGGGCGTGACTGGGGTGGGGCTGATGGAAGGTAAACAGAAGCTCTTCTACCTGCCCGAGCCGCATACAGATTTCATTTTCGCCGTGACGGCTGAAGAGTGGGGACTACTGGGTGGGCTGTTCGTTGTGATGCTGTTCGGAGTCTTCTGTTATCGCGGGATCCGCGCGGCAGTACTGAGCAAGGACAATTTCGCGCGCTTCCTGGCAACGGGCATTACCGCGATGGTCGTTATCCAGGCGCTGTTCAACGTCAGCGTGGTCCTTGCAATGATGCCCACGAAAGGCATACCTTTACCGTTCATTTCCTACGGCGGCACGTCTTTGGCTGTGACTCTGGCGAGTGTGGGCGTGCTACTGAACATCACTCAGCAGGCGGAATGACATGAGGGCAATACTGGCTGGCGGCGGCACGGGTGGGCATGTTATCCCGGCATTGGCCATTGCCCAGGAACTGAGGGCGCAGCACGGAGCGGAAGTGCTGTTCGTCGGCACCTCACGTGGAATTGAGAACCGGCTGGTGCCGGCGGCGGGTTACAAGCTGAGCCTGGTGGAGATCGGTGCCCTGAAGAAAGTCAGTCTGGCAACGCGGTTGAAGACGATCTTCGACCTGCCTAAGGCCGTGGGGCGCGCCCGGGGTATAGTGGCGGAGTTCAGGCCTGATGTGGTGATAGGTGTCGGGGGATACGCTTCCGGTCCTACCATGCTTGCGGCCGTGCTCAGTGACATTCCGACTATTGCGTTCGAACCCAACGTGGTTCCGGGTTTTGCGAACAAGATCGTGGGCGTGATGGTTACGGCAGCAGCGGTGCAGTTCGCTGAAACGTGCAAGTACTTTCGCCGATGTCGCGTTACCGGAGTCCCGGTGCGCCACGAGTTCTTCGAAGTAGGCGCTGAAGCAGGCGGCACGAGCGTAAAGGCGAGTTGTGGCCTCAACTGTCCGGCAACTCTGCTGGTTTTTGGGGGCAGCCAGGGAGCACACGCCATCAACCAGGCGGTGATGGACGCTTTGCCGGGGTTGCAGACGCAGGTTCCGAATCTGCAGATCATCCATCAGCTGGGCGAAAAGGACTATCAGCCGGCGCAGGCTGCGTACCTGCACTCGGGGGTCTCGGCGGAGCTTTCTCCTTTCATCACGAATATGGCGGAGGCGTTCCGGCGAGCGGACTTACTGGTGTGCCGGTCGGGTGCAAGCACGATTGCCGAGATTACCGCGGCAGGGAAGCCGTCGATTTTGGTGCCTTTCCCGCACGCGACGGACGATCACCAGACGCGCAATGCGGAAGCGCTCGTCCGCGCCGGCGCCGCAGTGCTGATCCCGGAGCGTGAATTAACAGCGGAGAAGCTGCTCGGCGGGGTTGTGTCATTGCTGCGCGACCGAGCCCAACTCGCGCAAATGGGCGAGGCGGCACGCAAGCTGGCGCATCCGGGAGCAGCTGCCGAAATTGCTGCGATGGCAGCGCGGCTGGCGGCGGCAGGGCAAGTCGGGTAAGACACCGTCTGACAGCGCTTCAGTTGGCCAGCCCGGCTTTACAAGGCACCGTGAACCCGCTTTTACTCTCGTATCCCGCGGCACCGGCACGTCAGCAAACGTCCATGCTTTCACGAACGCGCCGAACCCGCAGCAGGAAGTTTTTGATTCACGAGCATCCTGACGGGCGTCTCTCGCGGTACACTGAGCTAGTTTCCCGGGCATCTGCTCCTTCCCAAGTTCCATTCTGAGGCTGTGGTTCGAAGATGTTTGCAAAGATCCAGAGAGTACATTTCGTCGGCATTGGCGGCATCGGCATGAGCGGTATCGCAGAGGTCCTGCTGACACTCGGCTACAAGGTATCGGGTTCCGACCTTAAGAGCTCCGCTGTAACGGAAAGGCTGACGAAGCTGGGGGCCACGATCTTCGAAGGACATCGGCGCGAAAATGTGGAAGGCGCTGAAGTGGTCGTGACCAGCTCGGCGGTGACGCGCGGTAACCCAGAAGTGGCCGAAGCGAGGCGGTGCCACATACCCGTGATCCAACGGGCTGAAATGCTCGCCGAACTGATGCGGTTGAAGTACGGCATCGCCATCGCCGGCATGCACGGGAAGACCACAACGACCTCGATGGTGGGAACCGTGCTCCAAGCCGGCGATCTCGATCCGACGATCGTTGTCGGGGGCCGCGTAGACGCGCTGGGTTCGAACGCCCGTTATGGCAAGTCGCAGTACCTGGTGGCCGAGGCCGACGAGAGCGACCGGTCGTTTCTGAAGCTGTCGCCGATCGTTTCCGTGGTGACGAATGTCGACCTCGAGCACATGGACACCTATCGCGACATGGAGGACATCGAGCAGACTTACCTGGACTTCATGGATCGCGTGCCGTTCTATGGAACGGTCGTCATCTGCAATGACGACGAGCATCTGCGCAAACTCGCACCCAACGTTCAGCGCCGCGTGGTCACCTATGGTATGCGGGAAGATTCGGACTTCCGGATCACGGCGGTGGATTCAGCGGTTCGGAATGGCGGTGTGGGCAGCAGATTCTCGGTTGAATATCGCGGGCAATCGCTGGGCGAGTTCAGGCTGCACGTGCCTGGCGTGCACAATATCCTGAATGCCACGGCAGCAATCGCCGTTGGAATCGGCCTCGGCATAGACGTCGAGAAGGTACGCGAGGCTTTGGACAGCTTTCGCGGCGTGGACCGGCGGTTTCAGTGTCGCGGCGAGGCGAACGGCGTAGCCGTGTTCGACGATTACGGCCATCACCCAACGGAAATCCGGGCGACGCTCGCTGCGGCGCGACAGTGCGGATACAAGAAAGTGATGGTCATCTTCCAGCCTCACCGGTACACCCGCACGCAGGCGTTGATGAATGAGTTCGGAACCGCATTCAGGGATGCCGACGAGGTGTTCGTGCTGGACATTTACCCGGCGAGCGAACAACCGATTCCCGGCATCACTGCGGAGGCGCTCGTAGAGAAGATGAACGCGGCGGGAGCCGGGCAGGCGCACTATGCGGCGTCGACGGACGAGGGCATCGCGGCGGCGGTCGCGAAAGCAGAGCCCGGAGATCTCATTCTGACGCTGGGAGCGGGAAATGTTTCTCAGATCGGGCCGCGACTGGTCGAAGAACTAGCTGCTCACGCTGTTCATGCGGGCGCAGGGGAGAAGGCGGCAGCGGAGTAGCTGCTGAGGTTGCTTACATTTGCAGTGGCCCTGAAGGGCTTACCTCAGCGGCTAAAGCCGCATGAATCGGACTGCACTTAGCGGCACGCCTGAAGGCGTGCCCTTTCAAAGAATGCCTTTTAGCATGCTGTGGAAGGCGTGCCCCGTAGACACATGACTGTTTCCGCAGGTTGTGAACACGTGCCCTTCCCGGAAATGCGTTTGTCAGCAGTCAGGGCAGCGGAGTAGACGCTCCGCTGCTGTTTCTATGCTCACAATCTCGCTGCCGAGTCGCTGCCGTACACGAGTTCTTTCGCTCTCTGCGCCGCCTTAACCACGGCTTTGATTAGCGTTACCCGAAGCTTGCCTTCTTCCAATTCCATGATGCCGTCGATCGTGCAGCCGGCAGGCGTGGTCACTGCGTCCTTGAGCAACGCCGGGTGGTGACCCGTCTCGAGTGCAACCTTTGCGGCGCCCAGCATGGTCTGCGCAGCAAGTAAGGTGGCCATTTCTCTGGGTAATCCGACTTTCACGCCGGCTTCGGCCAGCGATTCGAGAATGATGTACAGAAACGCGGGCCCGCTGGCGGACAGGCCTGTAATGGCGTCCATGTGCCGCTCATCCACGAGGACGGTCTTGCCGACCACACTGAACAGCGCCTGTGCTGTGTGCAGATGCTGCTGTGTTGCGAACAGTCCTTTGCAGATTGCGGTCATGCCGCAGCCAACCACCGCAGGCGTGTTCGGCATGGCTCTGACGACTGGAATGTCGCCATTCAGCGCCCGTTCCATGTAGCTGGTCGGAACGGATGCCGCAACCGAAATGAACAGCTGACCGGGACGAGCGACCGGACGCACTTCTTCGAGCACTTGCGCGACCGTCTGCGGCTTGACGCAAACCAGGATAAGGTCAGCGCCGTTCACCGCCTCGACGTTATTGGTCCCGGCTGCGACCTTCAATTCCCTGGCGATGCCTTCGGCCCGCTCCGGATGTTGTACTGTGGCCGTTACGTGCTCGCGCGAAATCAGGTTTCCGTGCAGCATGGCCTGCAGCAGGATCGTGCCGATCTTGCCCGCGCCAATAACCGCGAGTCGCTTACCCTCAAATTCGTGACGAATATCCTTGCCAGTCGACATTGGTCTGATCGCCTCGTCCGCAGTGTTCCCGAAAGCTTACCAGACCCGCGAAATGCGCGCCTAACCGCGGCAGGTTCCCACCGCCGCTACATCGCCGGGTCCTGCCGTTTCGGTTCGTAACTGAGGCGCACTCCGGTCGTTAGATAGTCGCTGAAATAGCGGCTGTTCAGCCCTTTCGAGTATCCGATCTGTGGCTTAATAAGCAATCCTGAACGCAGCTTTACCGGCGTTGAAATTGTTACCACTGCATCGCTGAACGTCGATTCAGGAATGAACAGTCTGCGGTTGTAGCCGAGGCTGGCACTGACATTGACGGGAAACCTATTCCTGGAACGGTACGAGTGCTCAACGGCCAGGCTCAAATAGCTGCCTGATGATATGCCCGCGTCCTGGTACACCTGCAACTCCAGACCAACCGGGCCTTCCATGGCCAAGGCGGCGAAGAACTCATGAGCAAACCTGTCTTTATGGAGCGCAGGATACGCATACTTTATGTAGCCGGAGGTGAGCGACCAACGCTTAGCGACCTCCTTCGTATAGCTCACCTGCAGGTCGTGCTCTTTCCAGCAACGCTGCCCATCGAACTCCAGCACCGAGGTCGAACTCACCGAAAAGCTTCCCATACTGAGTGTCAGCGTCGGCTGAAGCGTGGTTGAACGATTGGAAAGGAATCCCCGCCATACGACATTGTTCGTCACCGACATTTCAGTATTCCATTCGGGACGCAACGCGCGCTTTGATGGCGGCGTCTGGGACGCCGGGACGACGTAGTCCTGTCCCACAATCGGGAGCGAGGCAAGGTAACAACAAAAACAATAAGTGCAGAACGCATACGTACCCCGTAGTGGTGCTGGCTAGACAGCTAGAGTTGAACCGTTCACTGTCGATTGATACCCGGTTGGCTGCGAGGTGCTACAAGCACAAAACTCCACCCGGTTGCGTCCGGCGTTCTTGGCGTGGTAGAGCGCGGAATCGGCTGTGCTGACCACGTCCTGCCAATCTCCGCTGCCGTCTGAAACCGTCACCCCGATACTGACGGTAGGGTAGTAACCGGACGTGCCTCCGTGCGCGGTCGCGCTGACGGCGCTGCGAATGCGTTCCGCAACATGGATAGCGTTGTCCCGGGTCACATGAGGGGCGAGTATCAGAAACTCCTCGCCGCCGAAACGTCCGACTCGGTCGTAAGGCCTGAGCGAACTGCGGATGACATCACAAGTACGCCGCAAGGCTTCATCACCCATCGCGTGTCCGAAGGCATCGTTGATCCGCTTGAAGTGATCGAGGTCGATCATCATGACGCCCAGGGTTGTTCCTTCTCTCAGGCACCGGGTTGACTCGGACATGAGTTCCTGCGTGATAGCGTTGCGATTGAGTACGCCGGTAAGGCTGTCGTGCCGTACCCGGTATTCAAGCGTTTCCTGCACGACGAGCATCTCTCCGCGGGACGCTTCGAGTTCGTCGAGCATGGTGTTGAATGCCCGCCCGAGGCTGGTGAATTCGTCGCTGCCGCGTATGTCTGCACGGGCGGAAAGATCGCCGGACCCGGTGATCGAATTCGCCGTGGCGCTCAGTGCCAGGATCGGCTTGAGCACGGCCCTCTGCAGCAAGATGAAGACGGCGACTGCCATGAGCAGCACGATCCCGAATAGCTCGCCGAAGAGCAGTCGCTGCACCATCGCGCCTTCGCGGTGCAGGTCGCGATTCAGTTCAGTGCGGATCACCAAGCCGGGCTGGCCTTCGAAGTCATCAAGTCGCAAATATCCCGCGATCCTGTCCTCGTCGACTACTTCGACCACCTGGTGTTCGGTGCCGGAAACTGACGCTCGCTGAAACGCCGCGTTGAATGGAACGAACCGGTCACCGGCCCGGAACACCTCCAGGCTGGATGCAAGCAGGCGACTCGCATTTTGCAGCATCTGCTGGTCTACCGGCCTTGCAATCACGAGCGCGCCGCGTGAGGGACCAGCGCCATTCGTTTTCAGCACAGGGCGAACGGCCAGCATGACTGCGGGGCCGTCCAGTGGGAGCAATGCCGAACCGCTGAGTTCCCATCTTGGGCCTGCAATGCTGGACGCGGCCGCAACGATCCGTCGAATTTCTGAGTTGCGAAGGCACTTGGAGGGCATTGCGTTGTAGTCTCGGCACAGTGCGACCGTCCCGTCACCGTCGATCAAGATGAAGAAACGCAGGTGATACGAGGTGAATGTCTCATCCGACAGCTCGGATCGCTCGTACGCGGGATAGCGCTGAGCCATGTAGTCATACGTTCGGTCCCAGGTGGCATAGTCAGCGGCGAGAGTCTCCAGATGTTCCGCTTCGTGGCGGAAGGCGTTCTGAATGCGATCCAGACTGAGACGGACTCGCCGTTCTTCGAGCCTGTCGAACTTCTCCAGGATGACGCGATAGGAGACCAGGTACACGGAAAGCGACGTGACCACGACAATTGCGACGGCGATCAGCACAGCTTTTCTTCGGAGACCCATGGCTCTGGCAGGACTACTAATTCTTTATCGGCGAAAGCCGTTGGAGCGTTAACGGGGCCGTCGGAGAACGGGTGTTCGCTGGCAGGTTTACTGATCTTCTGCGCGACTCTAGAATAGAATCATCTGCAACAAGAGAACGCACTTATGATTCATTTTCCTGTCCCAGACGCCCTGACCTTCGACGATGTTCTGTTGCTGCCGGCGCAGTCGGAAGTAGTTCCTGCCGAGGTCAGCACGCGCACGAAGCTGACGCGCAACATAACCTTGAACATTCCGATCATCAGCTCGGCCATGGACACCGTGACCGAGTCTCGCATGGCAATTGCCATCGCGCAGCAGGGGGGCCTTGGGATCATTCACCGCAACCTGTCGATCGAGCAGCAGGCGGGCGAAGTGGACAAGGTGAAACGGTCGGAGAGCGGCATGATCGTGGACCCGATCACCATGTCCCCGGACCAGAAGATCTCCGATGCGCTCGAGGTCATGCGGCGATACCGGATTTCAGGGGTGCCGATCACAAAAGGAAAGAAGCTGGTCGGCATTCTGACCAATCGTGATCTTCGTTTCGAGACCCGGACCGACATACCCATCCGCGAAGTGATGACCAAGGAGAACTTGATCACGGTTCCGGTCGGGACGACGCTGGAGCAGGCGGAGCAGATCCTTCACCAGCACCGTGTGGAAAAGCTTCTGGTCGTCAATGACAAATACGAACTGAAGGGCCTGATCACGGTAAAAGACATTCAGAAGAAGTTGAAATACCCCAACGCCGCCAAGGACGACCACGGGCGACTGCGTACGGGCGCCGCTATCGGCGCAACGGGCGATTATCTCGAGCGCGCGCAGGAGCTTGTCAGGGCGAAATGCGACGTCCTCGCCATCGACAGTGCCCATGGCCACTCGAGCCGCGTGCTTGAGGCCATTCGGGTGATCAAGTCAAAGCTGCCGGAAGTAGATCTGCTCGCGGGCAACGTGGGCACATACGATGGAGCCTGCGCCGTCGCTACGGCCGGGGCGGACGCGGTGAAAGTCGGAATTGGACCGGGCTCAATCTGCACCACGCGAATTGTCACAGGGGTGGGCGTACCGCAGATTACGGCCATAGCCGAAGCGGCGCGAGCCCTCAAAGACTCCAGCGTGCCGGTGATCGCGGATGGCGGCATAAAGTATTCCGGCGACGTGGTCAAGGCGATCGCGGCCGGAGCGGGCGTCGTTATGATCGGCTCGCTATTCGCGGGAACCGACGAAAGTCCGGGAGAAACGATCCTCTACCAGGGGCGTACTTTCAAAGCGTATCGCGGAATGGGGTCGCTGGCGGCCATGGCGCAGGGGTCAAGTGAACGCTATTTTCAAGGCGATGGAAATACACCAGACTCCGTCAGCGACATGCGAGGCGAACGCAGCGAAGAAGACGGCAACCGCCTGGCCAAACTGGTTCCGGAAGGCATCGAGGGCCGCGTACCGTATCGCGGGCCGCTGGCCATGATCGTCAACCAGATGGTCGGCGGATTACGGAGCGGAATGGGGTATTGCGGCTGCGGAACCATAGGCGACTTGCAGCAGAAGGCGAAGTTCGTCCGCATCAGCAACGCTGGACTGCGCGAGAGCCATGTGCATGACGTTGTGATCACGCGCGAGGCGCCGAACTACCACGTTGAATAGGAGCACGCGGCGCAGTTGCCGTCGGCGAACACTTTTCGACGGCAGTACTGACGCCGCCAAAACTCGTGAGCGCATCGCGTAAATCACTTTTTTGGGCATGGCTTCCCGTCGTGCTCTGGCTGGGCATCATCGCCGTCGAGTCCAGCGGCATGATGTCTTCGGACAATACCGACAGTGTGCTCTACTCGGTATTGACGACCGTCTTCGGCCCGTTCAACAAGCACAGATTCGATGTCTTTCACGCGCTACTGAGGAAATTCGGGCATTTCACCGGATATGCCATCCTGAGCCTGCTCTTCTTCCGGGCCCTGATCCGAACTGTATCGCTGGAGGCGGTTGCGGCAGCGTACCGAATTTTCGCGATCCTGGCCGTCATATTCACCTTCGTGGTAGCGTCCCTCGACGAGCTTCACCAGTCCTATTTGCCGTCGCGTACAGGGCTGTTTAGTGACGTGCTGCTCGACACTTCCGGAGCGGTAGCGGTCCAGATCGTGCTCTTGCTGGTGATACGGCGCAGGCAGGCCAGGGTCCTTGCGCGGGATGCAGGTTATGGTTCGGATCTAGTTTCTCTGGGCGGCACATGCACCAGCAGCAGAACGGCTGCTACCACCGCCAGTCCTGCCGACAAGTAGAACGGCAACGCCGGCCCGAAGTACTTCCACAACTGCCCCGTCAGGACGCTCGCCAGAAGTGCCGTCACGCTGGTGATGAA
>JAEZPW010000006.1 GCA_023441255.1 Acidobacteriota bacterium | reverse complement strand
GGCACTGTTACTGACCCGTCGCCTTTTGTCCCGATTCTATTCACACGCAGCGGGCCTTATCGCCATCGTATGGATCATCGGCGCGATCACAATTCTCGTTCGATTCAAACCCATCTTCTGAATCATTGGCCGGCAAATGCAACCTGCTTCCAACCTGGCACGCCCGCTTGTAGATAAATACGCCCGAAGACTGGATGTCCTGGTCGTAGATGCCGGCGGCTTCAGCATCAAGTACGACTACGCTCTATGCCAGGCGCTTGCGAAGGCTGACTGCAATGTGACGCTTGTGTCAAGTGAATATCGGCATGCGCGCTGGCATGCACCGACCTCGTTCGAAGTGTCCAAACACTTCTACCGTCGTGCTCACGGGGACGGAGTAGAAGCCGGTGGCCTGCGCTGGAAAGTAGCAAAGGCCGTCGAGCACGCCGGAGACATGAGCCGCCTCGCCGATGAGATCGAACGCCGCCGGCCTGACATTGTGCATTTTCAGTGGTTGACCCTGCCTGTGGTGGACACGCTTCACCTCGGCCGAATGGCGGCAGTTTCTCCTCTCATCCTCACAGTTCACAACACAACGATCTTTCACGGCACCCCGAGTTCGCGCGCCCAGGCACTCGGTTTCCGCTCGGCACTTAAGAGCTTCTCCGCGTTCATCGCGCACGCCGAATACTCAAAAGAGAGAATCGTCAATCAGGGATGGGCGCGGGCAGAGCAGGTTACGATCATCCCGCATGGCGCTTTTGAACAAGAGGGTCCATATCCCATTCGCCAACCGGAGAACGCCGAAAAAGAAGTACTATTTCTCGGATCGATTCGCCCCTACAAGGCTCCGGATCTCTTGATTCGTGCTTTCGCAAAGCTGCCGCAAGAGCTACGGCAGAGCACTCGATTGAAGATCGCGGGCAAGCCCGGAATGGACCTTAAGCCACTCTTCAAGCTTGCCGAAGAACTTGGCGTCAAAGACCGAATATCCTGGATCCCGCGATACCTCTCCGAACAGGAAGCCGCGGACATGTATCGCGCCGCCACGATCGTTGCCCTGCCCTTCCGGGAGATCGATCAGAGTGGGGCTCTGCTCAACGCAATCGGATGGGGCAAGCCGCTGGTGGCCACCGCCATCGGTGCCGTACCCGAAACTGTCCAGGACGGAGTTACTGGGCTACTCGTTCCGCCCGGCGATGTTGACGGCTTCAGTTCGGCTCTGCGGCGCCTTCTGATCTCTCCGGACCTTCGCGCCACCATGCAGGCGCAGCTCGTCGCGCTCGCAAACGGCAAGCTTTCTTGGGAAAACGTTGCGGCACGAACGCAACAACTTTACTCAACCCTCGCAAGACAAACCTCGCCCCGTGCGCCTGGCCAGTGCCTTGCTGCGCTAGGACCGTTCAACTCCCAAGCAAACATCTCAAAGAAATAAGGCAAATAATGTTCGCTGACGAAAGAACTCATCTGAGAATCCTTTTTTTGTCTCAGTATTTTCCGCCGGAGATGGCAGCGGGCGGGGTCCGCGTCTCTGAACTCGCTCGCCATTGGACCGAACAAGGACATGAGGTAACGGTCGTGACGGGTATACCTAACTACCCGACAGGAGTTATCCCCCCCGAATATCGTGGCCGCTGGCGTCCTGTTTATGAGGAGCGCCACGGTAATGTTCGCGTTGTCCGTTCCTGGCTCATCGCTCGCCCCAATCAAGGGCTCATCGACCGCGGCCTTAACTACAGCTCGTTTTGCATGTCATCCTCGGTCACCGGGTTACTGAAGGCCGCGCCCAAACCGGACGTGGTCATCGCGACCTCTCCCCCATTATTCGTTCCCGTCGCCGGGTCGTGGCTCGGCTACTGGAAGCGCGTGCCCTGGATTTTCGATGTTCGTGATCTTTGGCCCGAGTCGCTCACGGCCGTCGGAGCGGGCGATGAACGGTCAATGCTGCATCGGTCCCTGTGTCGACTGGCTTCGTTCCTGTACCAATCCTGCAGCAAGGTCGTGATCGTCTCTCCCGCGTTCAAGGAGAACCTGGTCACCCGTTACGGTGTGCAGGAAAGCAAGATTGCAGTGATCGAGAACGGTGTGGACCAGGACATGTTCGCTCCAGCGGACCACAACGGCGACATGAGAAGTCAGTTCGGCCTTAACGGCAACTTCGTGGTTTCCTACATCGGCACGCTGGGAATGGCTCAGGGGCTGCAGACGCTCGCGGATGCGGCTACCCTTCTCGAGCGGAAGTCGCCCGAGACCACGTTCCTGATCGCGGGTGGCGGAGCCGAGGCCGAGCACCTTGAGAGAGTAATACGAGCGCGAAAGCTCAAGAATGTTCGGTTGATCGGAGTTCAACCGCGCAACAAAATTCCCGACCTTATCCGGGCATCAGATGCCTGCCTGGTCTTGCTGAAGAAGTCGGATGTATTCAAGACTGTGATTCCGACCAAGCTACTTGAGGCGATGTCTTGCGCCCGCCCCGTGATTGCCGGGGTGGATGGTTATGCACGAAAGATCGTAAGTACGGCCCAGTGCGGCATCGTTTTTGAACCCGAGGATGCCTCAGGCCTGGCCCAGGCAGCAACCTTCCTCGGCTCGAACCCGCAGATATGCAGCACCTGGGGTGCAAACGGACGCAAGCAAATCCTTCAACAGTACACCCGAAAGAAAACCGCTGACCGTTATCTGGAACTCCTAACACAGATAGCCCGATTGCCGGGAACTTCTATGCCGGAAGAGGACGAATCCGCCGTGGCGCGCCGTGCTGCATAAGCGAACGACGCGTAACCAAGTTGGCATGAAAGCGCGTTATCTCTTTCGTACTAGGGTGAATCGAACACCTCCGTGAGGTGACGGTCTGCTCGGATCACCTGTCCCTGGTGAACTGTGTCAAATGACTCGACCAAACGTGGCAGGCAAATGCACTCCGTACACGCAATGCCCATACCAACCGTACAGCGAGAACGCCGGCAAGCCGGAGTTCCACGCCCGATCATGTTTGCCATCGCGGCGCTGCTCGTGCTGTCCATAATCGCGTTCTTTGTTCGCCAACGGCGCCTCAATGACGCATACCGAACCAGAAGAGCGTCCTCAGTTTCCGCCGCGACCACCTCTGCCGACAAGAATGCCCCGTCTGCCCAGCCGGCCGACCACAACTCCGCCTCCCCACTGCTCGTTTCCGACGACCGCGATCGCGAGCGGCGTGCCGAAGGTGAGCACGGCCCGGTTCTCTACGTTGCACCTGACGGCAAGGACTCCAACAACGGCTCGCGCAAACGTCCTTTCGCCACCATCGACAAAGCAGCGCTTGCCGCTTCGCCCGGAACAACCGTCATTGTGCTGCCCGGAACATATTCTGGGCCCATAAAGACAAAGGTGTCCGGCACAGAGTCGGCGCGCATACGCTACGAGTCCGAAGAGAAATGGGCCGCCAAACTGCGCACCAACGACGCAACCAGAACGGGTGTTCACTGGGACAACAGTGGAAGTTACGTCGATATCGTCGGCTTTGACATGAGCGGTGCCGACTCCTATGGCATCTACAATCGCGGCTCGCACGTTGCCATACTTAACAATCACATCCACGACTACACGCAGGTTTCATGCAAGGACGGCGGCGCCGGCATCGAGCACGGCGTCTACGACGGCCGCTATACGAGCACGGATAACGACACCGTCGGGAACGTGGTCCACAACATACGTCCGCCCTCCGATTGCAATGCTCCGCACGGCTCCGGCATCTACCATGCCGTAAAGGGCGGTCGCATTCTCAACAATGTCGTCTACAACAACGGCAAGAACGGAATTCAGCTTTGGCATGCCGCGACCGATGTCATCATCGCCAACAATACGACCTTCAAAAACCATTGGGACGGCATCATGGTCGGCAATGAAGGCATGTGTTGCGGCAGCAGCACCGGTCGTGTCGACAACACGATGGTCGTCAACAACATCAGCTTCGCCAACGAGCGAGATGGCATTCATGAGTATGGCCAGGTGGGCCCGAGCAACACGTACTCGAACAACCTTGTCTACCACAACGGCGACATTGATCTGCACCTCATCAACCGGGCTGCCGCGAAGGACACCATCAAAGAGGATCCGCAGTTTGTCCGCTACGATCCGGCCAGCGGCGACGGGGACTATCGGGTTAAGGCTTCCAGCCCGGCCAGGGGCAGATGTACTAAGATGGCCGCCCCTGCGCACGACGTCGAGGGAAAACTTCGTTTCCAGGGCGGAAATTGCACAATCGGCGCGTACGAGTAAGAGCCGCGACATCCACGCACGCAACCTCTGCGGAGAAGAAATGTGATTGTACATGGAAGCGGCATCGAGCAAATCGATGCGCACATCCGAAAACTTGAGACCCCGACTCACACACTCTACTGGGAGGGGCTTGTTTTCAAGGACGGTTTGCCGGCCGGCGCTCCGTCGCTTCAATCCTTCGTCCGCGAGTTATCGAACCTCGCCGGGGCTTCGACCAGCCTGCGCGGCGTCTATTTCGTGGCGGTGCGCGAGAATAGCTCTGGTGACACTTACGTCTTCGGCGACCAAACCGGGCTCTTTCACCTGTTCGCCTCTGAAACCGCGGTCTCTAATTCCCTTCTTGACCTCGGCGTCAACGACCGTCTGACCTTTTCGGATGTCGACCATCAGGCCGTCGTCGATTTCCTTACCTATGGCTACCTGACGTTCGGCAGGACGCTATCATCCAAAATTCGCAGACTTCAGCCGGACCAGATCGCACGCGTCCGTAAAGGCGCTGCCGTCGAATTCCTGCATCGGCCGGTCAGGGACATCTCCGAACCTCCGCAGTACTCTGTCGATGACATCCTTCGTAACTTGGCAGGCGCGGTGAACGAGGAGAAGGTCAGTGTCGACCTGACCGGCGGTATCGATACACGGCTCATCGCCATCACGCTGGATTACTACGGCATGAAGTTCGAGGTCGCGCACGCGGGCACTCGCGGCAACACCGACATGGCCATTGCCGAAGTAGTCGCCGCGGCACTGGGCCGCGAATTGGTCGTGACCTATCACGATCCAACCAACTTCGAATCGGTACTGCCGGAACTATTCAGGACCTGCGACGGCCTGCTGGACATTTCTAAGGACCATCTCGGCCTGCAGATGCAGCATGAGCGGCTTGCTCGTGGAATAACGCTCGTTATCGCCGGAGACGGAGGTCCGTTGCACAAGGACCAGAACTGGCTGCAGGACTTCCCGTTCTATGCGCGGCGGAAACCTAACGTGCAAAAGTTCTGTAATTACCGCGTGGCGCCGGTGGTAGCGAACTATGCTCTCTTCTCCGACCACTACGCTGATTTGGCACGTACCTATCGCCAACGTGCCCTTGAGTTCATAAATCGACACGTCGTACCCGGGAACACTCAGACCTATGATCAGGTCTATTTCCACCTGAATGCGCCCGACAGCCTGGGCAGGTTTGCCAGCAACCACGCTGGCATGGTTGACGTATACTCGCCACTGTGCGAACGCGACGCGGTCGCCTACTCCTACCATCTGCCCCGCACGCAGCGGTTCTTCAACAACTTCCACCGGAATTCGATGACGCGCTTGAACCCCCGCGTGGCGCGTATCCGCACCACTGAGGGTGGAATTAGCGGTTCCTCGGAATGGTCAAAAGTCGCGGCCGACTTTGCCCGATACGCCGTGGACAAGATGTCGCGCGTGCAGAAGAAACTTAATCAGAGATTCTTCAATAAGCCCTACCGCCACGAGGTACCGATCGACCCCAGGCTCTACGACAACATCCGGAACTGCAGCACCATGCGCGATGCTGTCGCTGATCTGCGCGACCGGGGCGTCCTGAATCCGCAGATATCATTGAAAGATATTCCAAACGGTTCGCTCGGTTCCATCCTGACACTTCACCTTACGATCGAACACCTGGAAGGCGCCCACCGGGTAGCGCGTCCGGTTGCTTTATGCAGTTGAACAGATAATCTACCTCTGACGGCCAAGGCTCCTTCTTTTCGCCAAAAGACTTGGACAATTACGCCTAACTAAACAAGGGGGCGATCTTCCGCCCCCTTCGTTTTTTCGAGATGTTGTCTATCTCAGTGGTACTCGTAGCTTCCCATGTCCGGATTCCCCAACTGCGGCCGTGCGACCAGGTCCAGGTCGTTCGAGGGAGAATAAGTCATCGTTGCCCTGTTCACCGCCGGTGACGAGGACTGCAGGCGGAAGTTACCGCTATTGCTCGTCGAATAAGACTTGCTCACGAACAGCGGGTTCGAATGAAGTGCCGCCGGATCGCTGGGGCAGAATCCGCCGCTCTTACAGCTTGTATTCGCCTTGTTGTTGTAGGTCAGGTTGTTGGACCACACGTTGTGCGTTCCGAGACGATTGCCGTCGCCGTAATAGGCCGCGATTCCGATGTAGCTGTCGACCACGATGTTGTTCGCGACCACGTTGTAGTCGCTGGTGATCGTGTAGCCTTCACTGCTGGGTCCCACCGACATCATGATGCCGGCGTTGCCGTATGTATTCGGAACGTTGCCGATAGTGTTGTTAGCGATAGTATTCCATCCCGTCAGGTGGTTCGACTCGATGCCGTATCCACCCACCGTGTAAACCAGGTTGTTTTTGGCCGTATTGTGCTGGTCGCCGATATAGATTCCAGTGCCGCCCTTCGGACCAGGGAAAGTAGTGCAGTGGATGTCGTGGATCACGTTGCCAATGATTTCGTTGTAAACCCGCTTGGCCGTCGTCTGTCCCGTCCACGGGGCCGTGATGCCGACAAGTCCGCCCCTGCCCGAGCAGTCTCCAGTGATCAGCTTGTACACGTGGTTTCCGATCGCGCGGTTATAGCTGCCGAAGAGGGCGATACCAATTCCGGCCGTGCTCGTGTTCGTACCGCTGACGTCGAAGTTCACGATGTCTACGTAGTTCGCGTTCACGCCGATGTGGTAGTAGCCCTGTGCGGACGTGGTCTGTACCTTCGCGCCCCACTTGGTTTCCGACTTGAACACGATGCGAGAGGATGCCGTGCCGCTGCGCGTGATGTTGACCCGCTCCACGTAGACGCCGGGCATGACGTGAACCGTGGTTCCGGGGACCACCACGCTTGCTGCCTTCGAGATTGTGCGGAAGGGCCGCGCTGACGATCCGTCATTGGAGTCGCTGCCGCTCGTCGAAACATACAGGTTGTACGGACTCGTCGTGGAGCTCGACGTCGCCGAAGACACCGTGATGGTAAAGCTGTTCTTGTAGACCGTACCGGCCGAGTTCCATGCCTGAACAGTGATACTGTGCGAGCCCGCCGAAAGGCTGAGAGACGTGCTCAGGCTGGCAGCATTGATGGAGTACTGGGCCACGTAGTCCACGTATATCTTCATGGCCGTGATGGGATAAGACCCGCCGTTTGCACTCGCCGCGAAACGGACCGGTGAAGTGACTGTCGAACCGGGAGTGGGCGAGGTCACCGTGACGCCGGCAGTCGCAGCGGAGGTCGCCATTGCGGTGACAGCGAGTGCGGACGTCGTGGCGCTTGTAGTCGTCGTGGTGGCCGGGGATGCGAACATGTCCTTCATGGCGACGGAAGTCGATACTGCCGCCGGGGCTGTGTTCACACCGAGCGCCTGCAAAACGGTCTTGAGAAGGTTCTTGTGGCTGTAGAAGGTTGTGGATTTGTATCCGCGTTTGACATTCGGCCCGGCTACTACTGCGGCCACCCGCCCACCGCCGTTCACAGTGTCGGTAGATGCGCTTTCGTCAAACAGCACGACCAATAGTCCATTCTTCTGGAAGACATCGCTCGCCATGATGGCGGGAACGACCGTCTTCAACCACTTGTCTGCATTCGAAAGCTTCTGTGCGTCAGAGCAGGTGGACATACCTGCCGGGCAATCGCGCATCGAGTTCTGCGCGTTTGGGACGATGAAAGAAAGGTTCGGGACCGTGCCGTTGCGCAGATCCGTCACAAGTTGCGTCAGTGGAACCAGGTTCTGTTTCTCGTTGCTGTTGACCACGTCGCTGAAGTATGCGAAGGGGTTCTGCCGTTTGAGGTAGGGGTACTTGTCGCCGCCCGTGTAACCAGGACTTGGCAGGCTTTCCGCGTACGACTTCCAGGTTTTTCCGGCTTGAAGAAGATGGCGAACGATATTGTCTTGCAGAAGTGTGCCGGTAAAGCTGTCGTTATTCGAAATGACCTGGCCAGTGGTCATCGTGAAATAGTTGCCGATGGCTGGGTGCGTGTTCGCGTAGTACTGAGTCGCAAGCCCGTATTGAGACGCCATCTGGTTCAAATATGGCATCGACGGGCTGTTCACTACCGATGTGTAGGAATGGCCGTGTTCAACGACCACGAATACGTGCTGCGCCTCGGGAATCTGCGCAATCGCACTGCATGTCAGTAACAGGGCGAACACAACAACAAAAAGGCGTTCCCTCATTCACTACTCCAACTGGTTGGTTTTTGACTGAGACAAGTCTGCCCGGCGGGGTAGCTGAACTGAATCGGTCAGGTGCACTAGCTCAACTAGCGATGTCCCTTAAGCGATTGTGGGGTTTGAACCTTAAAGAACCTGGCAGCGAGCACAGTGGTAATAGGGCGCACTCGTACCAGCGACATGTCCTAACGGCCAATGCTAAGACATGTACTTTAGGCACATAATGGTCGACTTATCGCAGTGCGATTCATCTCAGTTTGACCAGCATGAGGCCTTTCGGCCGACTTGCACCGCATCGAAAGCGTGCGCGGCTGTCGCGCGACATCCCGGTACGAGCGCAGCCGCACGCCTCTGGAGCAACACGTCTCAGGTGTCGGTGATCGCCTGCGCCCGGACGATCCGACTCGGATATTCACAGACAAACAGCAGGTGCATACAAACCGGACACTCTAAGCAAACGTCAAACTCAGTACATCGACAACGGGAGTACCGGAGCGAATCCCGGTTTGTCGGCCGGCCCGTTGCACTAAAATGGCTCGCTACAGAGCGTCATGAGGTTTGGACGTGAATCAACCGATCAAAACCGGCCTGGCAGTAGTGAAGCGGTCGCCCGTCACGCCGCCAGTGGCCCGGCCGCGGCCGGGTGTTCCAGTCGTGTTGTTCGAGGGAGGAGTGACCCAGATAGGCGCTGCTCGTATTCTCAACAAGGCTGGCATCAAGGCATACACCGTCGTCGACAAGCCCGGTATCTTCGCCTATTCGCGGTGGTACCGGCCGCTGGAAGGACTCGGCGAACTCGCATCCCAGCCGGGGCGACTGCAGGAATTGCTTGATGAGCTGCCGTTCTCGCAGGCGGTGCTTATGCCGTGCGCCGACGACTGGGTCCGTGCCGTTGCGGCTTTGCCCGGAGATGTTAAGGAAAACTTCCCTTCGTCCATGGCGCCACTGCGGACCATAGAGACGATGACCGATAAAGCCGAATTTGCAGCTGCGCTCGTTCGATTCGGCATTCCTCATCCGGCAACCCGGATCGTCACCACCATGGCGGAGTTGATGGGTGTTCCCGATGAGGCTTTTGCCGGCTGCTTTCTGAAACCGGTAAGCTCCATCGAGTTCATTCGCCGTTTTCCCGGCCTGAAAGGCTTCACGATCTCGAACAAGGCCGAAGCAATCGAGAGGATGAAGAATGGTCCTTTCCCCATGATGCTCCAGGAGTTTATTCCGGGTCCGCCGACCGCGCACTATTTCCTGGACGGCTTCATGGACAGGAACGGACGGATCTGCGGCATCTTCGCGCGAAGACGCTTGCGAATGTTTCCGCCCCGTTTCGGTAACAGCAGCCTCATGGTCAGCGTGCCGCTGGAAGACCTTCAGCCAGCCTACGACTCGCTGAGTCGCTTGCTCAACTGCCTTCAATATCGCGGCATATTTAACGCCGAATTCAAGTACGACGAGCGTGACAGGGAGTTCAAGATTCTCGAGATTAACGCGCGGCCGTGGTGGTACGTGGAGTTCGCTTCGCTCTGCGGTCTCGACGTATGCAGCATGGCATACAGGGATGCGCTCGGCGAACATGTCCATCCTATCTCCGAGTACCAGGTCGGGCGGCGGTGTGCGAACCGCTTCTTGGACTACTCCGGGTTTCGGCGCCGCGCCGAGGGCGCACCGACGTCGTTCTGGAAGTGGTTCATGTCCGTCGCGACAGCCGACGACGCGATATTCCGCTGGACTGATCCGCTGCCCGCGGCTGTACATCTGATCAAGCGCTTCCGTAGTCCCACGTCAACGAAATGAGCGGTCGCCTCACTGCTCTGCTGTAGGGAAAAGATTCTGCAATGTAGAAAGGGCCGGTGCTAGTG
>JAEZPW010000383.1 GCA_023441255.1 Acidobacteriota bacterium | reverse complement strand
TCCCCACACAAACCTACAAATGCTTTGCTGCCACCTGCACGCTCGTTTCGGCGTTGATTCTCACAGCGCTATCACCTGCCGACGGTACGATTCGCGTCCCCGCGCGGCCCGCCACAGCTTCGTTCAGGTACTCATACGACGTTATGATCACTTCCTTGCCGCCCCGCGCCAGGAATCGCAATGCCGACTCAACCTTGGGCCCCATATTCCCCGGCGGGAACTGACCGGCCGCATAATGGGTCTGCATCTCATCAGCCGAGATGTATGGAAGCTTCGTCATGCTTGGCTTCCTGTAGTCGAGGTACACGGCGTCAGCATCGGTCGAGATGATAAAGAGGTCCACGCCCAACTCGCTGGCCAGCAGCGCCGAGGCGCGGTCCTTATCTATGACCGCTTCCACGCCCTTCAGCCCGCCGTTTTCGCGCATGACCGGTATTCCGCCGCCACCACATGCGACGACGAGAACACCTTGTGAGACCAGTGACTTGATCACCGGATACTCGACGATCTCCAGCGGTTCTGGAGACGCGACCACCCGCCGGTATCCACGCGCGGCATCCTCGACGATTTGCCAGCCGAGCATCCTCTTTTTTTCTTCCGCATCAGCACGCGAATAGAACGGTCCCACCGGCTTAGACGGCTTTTTCATCGCCGGATCGTCGGGCGACACAATCGTCTGCGTAACCACCGCAATCACCGGTTTCTGTATCCCTGCCCCGGCGAGTTCGTCCCTCAGCGCCTGCGTCATGACGTACCCGATCTCGCCCTGCGAGGCTGCGCCGCACACATCAAGCGTCTGCCCCGGCACCTGGTCGGAAGCACGTTCAGAACGCAGCAGTTGTGCGCCGACCTGCGGTCCGTTGCCGTGAGTGACAACGATGTTGTACCCGTCCCGAATAAGTCCGACGATCGCCGCTGCCGTGCGGCGCGCGTTAGCGAGCTGTTGGGCGACAGTTCCCTTTTCGCCCGCTCGAATGAGTGAATTACCGCCGACTGCGATCAGTGCAGTCTTCGACATAACCTTCTCGAGTAGCTAGTAGCTGGTAGCTAGTAGCTAGGTTTGTTTGGACGGCTTCGCGGACCAGGAGCGCAGCCCAGTAACCATGCGGGCCAGTTCTGCGACCTTTGACTGAAGCTCAGACGCACACTCAGGCACCACGTACCCGAGGTTCTTTGCAATTTCAATCTGCGTCTCCACCTCAGCAAGCGATCCTTGAGCCTGTCCCAAGAAATGATGAAGCTCGTTGCGAGAATTTCGTCCATAGCCTTCCGCGATATTGCTGGGCACAGACACAGACGCCCGCCGCACCTGGCTCGTGAGACCATACATCTCGTCTTTCGGAAAGCTACGTGTAACCCGATAGACTTCCGTCACCAACTCCATCGCTTTCTGCCACGCAGAAAGATCCCGAAATCCCCGCATGTTCGCCCCAACTCAGCGAGTAGCTGGCAGCTCCTAACTACTAGCTACCAGCTACTAGCTACCTGTGTTTCCCCTACTTCATCAACTCCACCATAACCGCCTTCTGCGCATGCAACCTGTTTTCCGCTTCCTGGAACACGACCGAGTTCTTCGAGTCGATGACCTCGTCGGTGACTTCGTCTCCGCGGTGCGCGGGCAGGCAATGCATGAAGAGGCAGTCGGGCTTGGCTTTCGCGAACAGCGCGCCGTTGACCTGGTAGGGCAGGAATATCTTGCGGCGTGCTTCCGCTTCGGATTCCTGGCCCATGCTGGCCCAAACGTCGGTGTAGATCACGTCGGCGTCTTTCGCGGCCTCTGCCGGGTCGTGGGTTATGTTGCACGCGCCGCCTGTCTGCGCGCCACGCTTCCGTGACCACTCGATGGCTTCTTCCTTTGGCTCGTAACCGACCGGAGTTGCCACCCAGACGTTCGCGCCCAACTGCGCGCCGGCGAACATCAGCGAGTGGGCAACGTTATTGCCGTCACCGATGTAGGCGATCTTCTTGCCCTTGGCGGTGCCCTTACACTCGATGATGGTCAGGTAATCGGCCATTGCCTGGCACGGATGGCTGTAATCCGTCAGGCCGTTGATGATCGGAATCGACGCGAACTGCGCCATGTCGACGACGATCTGGTGCGCGAAGGTGCGGATCATGATGCCCTGCACCATGCGTTCCAGGTTCTTCGCCACGTCATAGACTGACTCGCGTTTGCCCAGGTTGATCTCAGCTGGCGACAGATAAATCGAAAAGCCGCCTAACTGCTGAATTCCCACGTCGAACGTGACGCGGGTACGCAGCGAGGGCTTTTCGAAGATCATGGCCAGAGTTTTGCCTTTGAGCGACTCGGAGTAGTTCGCCGGGTCCGCCTTGATCTTCGCCGCCAAGTCGAGCAGGTGCTGGATCTGCTCCGGAGTGAAGTCCTTGATCGTAAGGAAATCGCTCGCGAAGCCGGTCTTCTTTATTTCAGCCGTTCCAGTCTGCATTACTTCGCTCCCTTCGCGGCCATGGTGCGGCGCTTGGTCGTAAAGTCAGTGAGCACGTTGCGCAGCGTGGGCTTCGACTGCTCCTCGATCTCATAGCCGACGCGCAGCGTGGGCTTGTTGATCTTGATCACGCGCGTGAGGTCGATCGGAGTTGCGATCAGCACGAGGTCGCACGGCACCTTATTGATCGTCTCTTCCAGTTCGTGCCGCTGCGTATCGCTGTAGCCCATCGCAGGCAGCAGGTCGTGCAGGTGTGTGAACTTCTCGAACGTGCCGCGGATCGAACCCTGCGCGAACGGACGTGGGTCGATCAGCTCGGCCGCGCCATAGTGCTTCGCGGCAACCACGCCGGCACCGTAGGGCATTTCGCCGTGCGTAAGTGTCGGGCCGTCTTCCACGACGAGAACGCGCTTGCCTTTCACCGCTTCGGGATCGCTGACGCTCACGCGGCAGGCCGTCTCAATGACCGTAGCCTTCGGGTTGTACTTCTTCACGTTGTTACGCACGATTTCCAGGTTCTTCGGATCCGCCGTATCCACCTTATTGATGACGATTACGTCGGCGCGCAGCAGGTTGACCGAACCCGGAAAATAGGTCAGCTCGTGGCCGGGACGATGCGGATCGACCACCACGATCTCGAGGTCGGACTTGTAGAACGGCGTGTCGTTGTTGCCGCCGTCCCACAGGATGATGTCACCCTCTTCTTCGGCCTGGCGCAGGATCGCCTCGTAGTCAACGCCGGAATAGATGACGGTCCCCTTCACGATGTGCGGCTCGTATTCTTCGCACTCCTCGATCGTGCACTTGTGCTTGCTGAGGTCCGCGAGGGTTCCGAAGCGCTGCACCGCCTGTTCCGCCAGATTGCCGTAAGGCATCGGGTGGCGGATCGCAACCGGCTTCCACCCCAGCACGCGCAGGCTCTCCGCAACGTGCCGCGAGGTCGGGCTCTTGCCGCATCCCGTGCGGATAGCGCAGATGCTGACCACCGGACGCTTCGACTCGATCATGGTGTGCTCAGTGCCGAGCAGCCAGAAGTCAGCGCCGGCAGCGATGACACGCGCGCCCACGGTCATGAGCGTCTGGTTGGAAACATCGCTGTACGAGAAGACGACCACGTCGACCTTTTGTTCTCGGATAACGGTCTCGAGATCTTTCTCCTCGACGATGGGAATGCCGTTCGGATAAGCCTTGCCGGCCAGCTCGGTGGGGTATTTGCGGCCTGCAATGTCGGGGATCTGCGTGGCGGTGAAGGCCACGACGTTATATTCCGGGTTGTTTCTGAACACTACGTTGAAATTGTGAAAGTCTCTACCGGCAGCTCCTACGATGACAACACGCTTCATGCTTCACACCAATGGCCCCTCGCACAATCCTACGCGCTCGGTTCCGGTGTGGAGACGGGGCTCTGCCTCGTCCTGGTCCCGCCGATATTGACCCTTTGTCGGGCCCCTTGCGGAACGAGGCACAGCCTCGTCCCCACACAAATCGGAACTTTAGATCAAAATTTCACGGGTGGGAGAGCGGTGCGAGTGATGCCCCTTCAGGGCGGACGTCCCTCATACTTCGGGCCCAAGCGCCGCTTCGCTGTTGAAAGCCCACGGGGACAGACCTATAACCCGGTTGAAGACTTTATCACAGTTTCGCTTATAGGCGGTGAGGGACGTCACAGCCCGGGTGTGAGGTATCTTAGAACGTCGCCGACGCGCAGCTTGGCGTCACCGCGTCACATTTCATTAGACGTGGCAATCGGAACCACTCATCTGCTGAAAGAAGTTGCACATGCCACATTCAACCCTGATTGGGATCGCAATTACGGCTGTCACGGCAGCGGTACTGGTCGGGGCGAGCCTTCGTCGCAAGCGCTACCCCTTTCCTGCCTACGGCTTGGTGGGTCTGGCTGTACTGGTCTTGGCCGAGTTGATGATGCTTCGGCATATCTGGCCAGTTGACGTCTATTTCACCCCGATTGCCTGGACGGCGTACCTGCTGATTTCGGACGCCCTAGTCCTGTCCATCCGCGGCCGATCAAGGCTTCATGATGAGCCGCGCCATTTTCTCGGAGTGGCGCTTCTGTCTCTCCCGCTCTGGCTGGTGTTCGAAGCCTATAACCTGAGATTGGCAAACTGGACGTATGTCGGCGTTCCGATGAGTTGGCCGGCCGCTCTGCTCGGATACTGCTGGTCCTTTGCCACGATAACGCCCGCAATCTTCGAGACCGCCGATCTGGTCGCAGCGTTGGGCTGGTTCCGGCCGGCAACTCCCCTGCGTTTCTCGCAATCGGCGCATTGGTTCATGATGGTCCTTGGCGCGGCGTTTCTCCTGGTTCCTTTGGTCATCCCCCAGCATCTCGCGGCTTATCTGTTCGGACTGGTATGGGCGGGGTTCGTCCTGCTGCTCGATCCCATCAACCAGCTGCTCGGGTTGCCTTCACTCCTCGCTGACCTCGCCCAAGGCAGACGCGAGTGGCTGTGGTCGCTGGTTGCAGCAGGCTGGGTGTGCGGCTGGTTTTGGGAGTTCTGGAACTACTGGGCTGGCGCCAAGTGGCACTACATCTTTCCCATGTTCCAGGATTGGAAGATCTTTGAGATGCCGGCTCCCGGCTATCTTGGCTTCCTGCCGTTCGCCCTCGAATGTTTCGTGATGTACGTCAGCGCCATCGGTCTACTACGCACCTTTCCTATGTTGCGCTCCCGACAGGAGCGCACTGCTCGATAGAGCCAACGCGCCGACTTCCCGCCCCTTCAAACCCACTAGTAAAAGATCTAGAACAGATTCTCGCAACGTTGGCAGGCCCGCATGTTCGAGCGCTTCCGAACTCGCAAGTTGTCGTGCGCACTGAAGGGCGCCGTTACTCTATCAGTGTTACTGACGCTCTTGATCCCAGGTATCGCGTTTGCACAGTCTGCCGCCGTCGCGGCCAGCTCCCAATCGACAGGGCCTGTAGCGTCCGGACATCCCGCACCATTCAGCTCCGGAGTTATGTCTGCCGGGCAAAGTCCCTCGACTGCTCAGGCTGGAGCTTCTGACCAGCAAAGTACCAGGAGCATCGACGGGAACGTACCTGGCCAGCATGCCGCATCGGCCCTCACCGACGCTGCGCCCGTTTCGCCGCTGCAGGTGGAAATCGCACAGGCACGCGCCTGGAAACTGCTCAACGAGGCGTTCAAGTCAAAGAAGACTTCCGAGCGCGTGGATTCTCTTTCCGCCCTGAGTACGATTCCGGGAAACATCCGAGCGCTCAACCTGGTGGAATCTGCATTGTCTGACCAGGAACCCGAAGTGCGCGCCCAGGCGGCCAGCGTACTGGCCCAATTGAATGCGCAGCAGGCAATCCCGAAGATGAGGCCGCTTCTCAAGGACAAATCGCCGGAAGTGAGTTTCGCCGCGGCCCGGGCTCTTTCGCAACTGGGCGACCAGAGCGGGCGCGACATCCTGGTCGAAGTGCTCACGGGCGAGCGGCGCATCAACGGCGGCGTCTTGGATTCCGGAAAGGACTGGGCCAAGCAGTTTACGATAAAGGACGTTGCGTTCCTCGGGGCCGCCGAGGGAGCAAGCGTGTTTGCCGGTCCCTTCGGCACGATCGGAGTTTCGGCAATACGACAACTCTTCTTTCAGGACCATACGGGAACGGCTCGAGCCACATCAGCCCAAGTACTCTCGCAGGATGGGAGCGCGCGCGTGATCGAAATTCTGGAAAACGCGCTCGGGGACAAGGACTGGACGGTGCGGTTCTCGGCTGCCAACGCGCTTGGCTACGCCCCCTCGACACAGCCGATCGGCCATTTGCAGAAGCTGCTGCAGGACAAGAAATTCCCCGTTCGGCTGGTCTCCGCGGCGGCTATCGTGCGGCTGGCTGCGCCGCAGCCGCCTTCCTATCAGCACGTGGACCTGTCACAGCCATCAGCAACGCAGTAACGCGAGTGGAGGTTCACGACAAAACAAAAGCGCGACCTCGAAGGCCGCGCTTTTTGTTTGGTCCGCTTTGGCAAGGCATCCGGTTCGCAATGGCCCCCGGATCACCACGAGCGATCTCCGTCACCGCTTCTCCTGGCAGAACGCGTCCTGCGTCGACCGAAGAGTGCGAAAGATAACTCGTTACCACCGGAAGGCGTTGCGCCGCTAAAAGCGAATGACTCGCGGACCCTTTCAACGCCGCTGAGCATGCCGTAAAACCGGCAACTCGAACTTAACCGCTTGCGCTGCGCGTCTATAAGGCGCAGCCGAAGCGCTGAGGTCGAAAACGCCGGGCTTGAAGACCCGGCGTTTGATCCCATTGTGGTTATCCGGCGCCGGTTGGTCGGGCTGGTTGACCCGGCCACCGCGCTAGTCGACCTACACTAGATTTGATGCACAACCAGCCTCCGCGTTGCGCGTTGTGAACAACTTTTGCGCAGGTGCACTAAACACATCGTTTGCACGCAACGCAGTCATACATCGGCAGATCGGCCGAAAAATACAGATCATTACGATGAAACGCTGTTCGTCACCACCGATGCCCCAAACTCCTCGCTCGCACTCACTACGATGTCTGCGATACGCTCGGCGGCACGACCGTCCCACAATGGCGGAACCTGCCCGAGTTTTCGCTTCCCGTCAACAACGTTCTGCAGTTCTTTCCGCAGCAGTCCCATGTCGCGCCCAACCAGAAAGTTCGTGCCAACCGTTTCGGTGATCGGACGTTCGGTGTTCTCGCGCACCGTAAGACACGGCACACCCAGGTAGGTCGTCTCCTCTTGTATTCCGCCGGAATCCGTTATGACGACCGCCGCGCGCGTTTGTAGAGCCAGGAATTGCAGGTACGAGAGTGGCTCGGTGAGCCGCAGGTTGGCGTTGCCGTTGGCGGTCAGTCCGAAGTCGAGGAGGCGCTGTCGCGTGCGAGGGTGGATTGGGAACAGAACCGGCACGCGCCGGCTGATCTCGTCGAGTTCATGGAGGATGGCGCGCATGAAATCGGAATCATCCACATTTCCCGGACGATGAAGCGTCACCAGCACGAACGACTCAGGCACGCCGGCGGGCATCTGCTCCTTTGCCTTCGGAAGCAGTCGCACCAGGGTATCGATCATTACGTTGCCGACAAGGTGGACCTTGTGCTCCGGAACGCCTTCCCGGGCCAGATTCTCGTTCCCGTCCTCGGATGGAGTGAACAGCAAATCTGCGAGTTGATCCGTGAGTAGCCTGTTGATCTCCTCCGGCATCGTGCGATCGAACGACCGAAGGCCGGCCTCAACATGGCCCACACGAATGCCGAGCTTCGCACAAACGAGTGCGGCAGCCACCGTCGAATTGACGTCGCCGTAGACCAGCACCATGTCGGGCTTCCGCTCCAGCACAACCGCTTCGAACCGGCTGATGATTCCCGCCGTCTGCTGTGCATGGCTACCCGAACCTACCTGCAGGTTCACGTCCGGTTCCGGGATGCCGAGCTCCCGGAAGAAGACGTCGGACATGTTAGCGTCGTAGTGCTGGCCCGTGTGAACGATCGTCTGCTGAATGCCGGAGCGAGCCCCGAGCGCCCGCACCACGGGCGCCACTTTCATGAAGTTCGGTCTGGCCCCGACAACGTGAAGAGTATGCATGAATCTACAGTAACCCTCTTTTCGTGGAGTTGTATCAGGTGAGCACATCACTCCCGGACCGGCGGAGCACGGTGCCGCGGCCATCTGCGACGGCGTCCGCGCAGAACGAGGTCTGCTGCCGGGTGTGCCATTAAGCACGCTCAAGGCAGCTCCGCAAAGCCATTCCCGCGCCGAGCGCGGTTTCCAGGTTCGCGTTCCCCGTTGCTGCCCGCGATGTCCGGTTAGGACTGGCGCAATCCCCGCCTTCCGGGAGCCGAGTCACGGTTAATGCAATCCGACTGCCACCCGCGCTGCTGCTGAATCAGCAACTCAACGCAAAGATGCTGCACATGTTTGCACAGTGTGTGGACAACCCGACCCCTCACCCTGCCTTGTTACGCGCCGATGCCCTTGCCCCTCGTGCCGAGCTGCGAGAGCGCGGGGAAGGAGCTTGGCACCGTCATGGTGCGTTCGGCCGGCTGCGAACCAGTCCGTATCGCCTGCGTTGCCATTTCGAGTGCCTGGCCGGCGTCGGGCGGCACAAAAACGGTCGCAGTCAGCAATCCGTCCCGCACCCATTTCTGCCCTGTTTCCGGCATTCCGTCGCACCCGGTATAGGGCAACTTAAGCCAGCGGTCACGATCGCCGATCGGAGCTTCC
This sequence comes from Acidobacteriota bacterium, assembly GCA_023441255.1. Taxonomy (GTDB): domain Bacteria; phylum Acidobacteriota; class Terriglobia; order Terriglobales; family Acidobacteriaceae; genus JAEZPW01. Next base: position 14,519 of record JAEZPW010000383.1, on the reverse strand, counting down.
TGTTCGAACGCCTTGCGCGCGCCGAGCGCCATGGCATCGTTCTGTGCCACTATCAGGCTGATGGGCACTTCGCGCGAGGTTGACAGCCGCAGCCACGAGCTGACCGCCTTGTAGGCGCTCTCTTCCGTCCACTGCGCCCTCAGCATACGGGCCTGCACGTTGGCGGGTTTCGTCTGGATCATGCCGTCTGTACGCTGCTGGGCCGCAGAACTGCCGGCCGGGCCTTGGATGTAGAGAATGAACCCGCCCGCCGACGTCAATGCAGCAATCTGTTTCCCCTGTATCCGCCCGATCTCTTCGTGGTCTGAGGTCAGCGCAAAGATTGGAGCGCGGCAATTTCGTCGCAATTCGCTGATGTAATCGACCTCGCGGTTCAGTACGACCCAACTTATGCCGGCTGACGCTGCCACCCGCGCCACCTGGGGCAATCCTGTTCCGACAGGCTCGAAAACAACGCCGTCAGGACGCATGTCGACCGGCCCCTGCAGAATCTTGAGCAACTGCTGGCTCTGCGTGATCGCGTCGTTGGCTGCGTAGATGATGTCGAGGTCCACGCCCAGACGGCTGGCCGCCTGCTGCGCAGAAGAAGCCTGTTCCACCTGGTAGTCGTTGTCGTCCGTGGTTAGTGAAACAACGAATCGGAGTCTTTTCATGGGTGTGTGCCCAGATGATACGCTCTGGGTGCCGGAATTCCAGCCGCAAAATTGTCCCCGGCCGTTACTTTAGGTACGGCTATGCCGTTTGTCGTCCTCTCCGTTTTCGGCTGCTACAATCGCCACTGATGCCCCTGCAGACCACCGATTCTGTTCAGAAGCTCACGCAACTCGAGACAGCGCTGCGCTCGGTCATCCGCGGACAGGACGAGGTTGTCCGCCTGGCCCTTGTGGCGCTGCTTGGACGCGGTCATCTGCTCATTGAGGGCGTGCCCGGCGTCGGCAAGACGACACTCGCGCAGACGATGGCGCGTGCGCTCGACTGCATGTTTCATCGTGTCCAGTTCACTGCCGACATGCTGCCCAGCGATGTGCTCGGCATATCGATCTATTCGGCTATCGAACAAAAGTTCGAGTTCAAGCCGGGGCCGGTATTCACGAACATTCTGCTGGCCGACGAAATCAACCGCACCACGCCCAAGACCCAGTCCGCTTTGCTCGAGGCCATGAATGAGAACCAGGTGACGGTCGACAACCATTCGTATCCACTGCCGCAGCCGTTTCTGGTTGTCGCCACCCAAAACCCGGTCGAGCACCACGGAACGTATCCGCTGCCGGAATCCCAGATGGATCGCTTTCTCGTGCGTGCCCAGATGACGTATCCCGAGGCGGATAGCGAACGCGAGATACTCCGCTCCGAAGCAGGCGCAGCCCAACTCTCGCATGTTCGTCCGGTCCTCAGCGGTGACGAGGTCGTGGGGCTCCAATCCGAAATAGCGAAGGTTCGCGTAGACGACTCGCTGGTTAACTACGCCCTCGAGATCGTACGCAGGACGCGCGACTCCGACTATCTGTCGTTGGGCGTGTCGCCCCGCGGCTCGTTGATGCTCTACCGTGCTGCACAGGCAATGGCTTTTCTGGCCGGCCGGTCCTTTGCGATCCCGGATGACTTCAAGTCGCTCGCTGTTCCCGTCCTGGCCCATCGCGTAGTCGTCAATGCCCGGTATTCGTCAACGCTCAAGCGGTCTGAGCAGGCGAACGAGATCATGCAGGAGATCGTCGACAGCGTCGCGATCCCGATGTGATCGTTCGCTCGGTTCACGGAGTGAAGCCATGTCCGTTCTGCGTTTTCTCATGATGCTGTCGCTGGTTGTCTGGGTGGGAGCGATCGTTTTCTTCGGAGCGGTGCTCGCGCCCACTGTTTTCAGAGTTCTGCCGTCGAGGGAAATGGCCGGCAGTGTAGTCGCCCCTTCGCTGGCGCGTCTGCACTGGATCGGGATCATTTCCGGAATCGTTTTCGCCGCCACGTCGCTCGCTTATTCCCGCCTCAGCGTCGGTGCGGCGCAACCACTGGCTCCGCGCCACCTGCTTGTTTTTGCGATGATCGTACTGACGCTTATGTCGCAGTTCGGTATTTCCTCGCGCATGAACGCACTTCGTACACAGATGGGCGTCATCGACCAAGTGCCCCGTGAAGACGTACGCCGCATCGAGTTCGATAGCCTGCACCGCTGGTCGACACGCACTGAAATGGCAGTGCTCGCAATGGGGTTGGTGGTTCTTTACCTCAGCGTGCGCCGTTTTCATTAAGCCATCGTTTAGAATCGACAGTTCGGTACAAGAACAAGTTTCAGGTTTCACGTTTCCGTTTGGCGCAACTCCGCTTGCTGTTCGCACATACGTGTGGACACTGCCTTGTTCGCATTTCGGTGCGATATCGGAAACGCGAAACCTTTTCTGGAAGTCGCTATGAAATGTGGAATCATCGGCCTGCCGCAGGTGGGCAAGACATCGCTATTCAAGATACTTACTAAGGTGGACGTTGCCGCCTCGCACGGAAATCCGCGCGAGGCACACATCGGCATTGCTACTGTGCCCGATGAGCGGCTCGACAAACTCGCCGAACAGTACAACCCCAAGAAGCTGACGCACGCCACGATTGAATATGTCGATGTCGCCGCCATCGGCCAGGAGCAACTGAAAGAGTCCGCTTTCCTTGCCAGCCTGCGCGAAGTCGATGCCCTGGCACACGTGGTGCGCGCGTTCGAAGATCCTTCCATACCGCATGTGGGCGAGATCGATCCGCTGCGCGACATCAAGAACGTCGACTTCGACATGATCGTCAGCGACCTCGGGCAGATAGAAAAGCGCCTCGAACGCCTCCAGAAAGACCTGAAGAAGATGCGCACGCCCGATCTCGAAAAAGAGAACGACTTACTTCTGAAGGCGAAGGCGCACCTGGAATCGGAAAAACCATTGCGCGAAATGGAGATGACCGCCGAAGACAAGAAGCGCGTGCGCGGCTTCGGCTTCCTTAGCGAAAAGCCGATCCTTTACGTGCTCAATATCGGCGAGAGTCCGACTCTCGGCGCAGACTTGGAGAACGCGGTCGCGAAGCATGGTCTCACGGAAGTCGCATCACGCCCCAACGCCGGCGCTACGGCCATCTGCGGCAAGGTGGAAGCCGAGTTGGCCGACATGAGTGACGAGGACGCCGCCGAATTCCTGTCGAGCTACGGCCTGACCGAGAGCGGTCTCTCACGCCTAATCAAAAAAACCTACGAACTGCTCGGCCTGATTTCGTTCCTGACCATCGGTGAAGACGAGTGCCGCGCATGGACGATCCGCCGCGGCATGCGCGCCGTAGAGGCCGCAGGCGCCATCCACTCCGACCTGGAAAAACATTTCATCCGCGCCGAAACCATCCACTGGGACCAATTGCTAGAGGCCGGTTCCGAAGCGGCAGCAAAAGCAAAAGGCATCCTGCGCCTCGAAGGCAAGGACTACATCGTGAAAGACGGCGATGTGCTGCATATAAGGCACAGTGGGTGAAAAGAAGTACCTAGTACCTAGCACCTAGTTGTGAGACTCTGGTTTCGGTGCCGGAGTTTTTCGCTGGGAGTTTCGGATGGGTTCTTATCGGGATCTTGTTGCGTGGAAGAAGGCAATGCGTCTCGCGCTGCACGTCTATCAAGAAACGAAGGGATTTCCCAGAGAAGAGGTATATGGGCTGACTTCGCAGTTGCGGCGGGCGGCGGTTTCAGTTATCGCCGAAGGACAAGCCCGATTTTCCCAGAAGGAGTTCAGGCATTTCCTGAATACCGCAAAAGGATTTTTGGCTGAACTGGACACGCAACTGCTCTTAGCAAGAGAGCTGAAGCTGTTGCAATCTGACACCGCCGCCCATCTTCTGCAAGAAATTGCCGAAGTTGGCCGCTTAGTCAGCGGTTTGCAGAACTCCATGAGAGAAAGGACTCACAACTTGGTACTAGGTACTAGGTTCTTCTGATGACCCCTGTCACTCTCAGCATCGTGCTCGGTCTCAGCGCCGCATTGGCCAATGTGGCGGGTGGGGCTGTCGTGTCCCGTCGCCGCTGGGAACAGCATTACCTCAAGTATTTCGTCGCCCTTGGTGCTGGATTCATGCTGGCGACGTCCATAGTCGAAATGGTGCCGGAGAGCATCGAGTTGCGCGGGCGTTCCGCAGGCTTCCTCGTGCTGCTCGGCTACCTGATCGTTCACCTTTTCGAACACACCATCTCGCCGCATTTCCATTTCGGTGAGGAGACGCACGCCGATGAGTTCGTGGCCACGCACAAGAGTTATTCCGTGCTGCTTGGCCTCGTGATCCACACCTTCTTCGACGGCATCGCCATCGCGTCCGGCTTTCTCGTATCGAACTGGCTCGGGTGGATCATCTTCGTCGCCGTCTTCCTGCACAAACTTCCGGAAGGCTTCACGGTCGCGTCAGTCATGCTTGCCAGCGGACGCAGCCCCGCCTTCGCCTGGGGTTCTTCCATCCTGCTTGGGGTTGCTACCCTGATAGGTGTGTTTACAATGACGCTCACGCGCGGCGCGGTCAGCGTTGGCCTGCCCCTCTCGGCCGGCGTCACCATCTATGTAGCCGCTTCTGACCTGATGCCTGAGGTCAACAAGGAACCCGGTGTTCGCATGGCGCTCCTCGTCTTTCTCGGAGTAGCTGCGCTCTTTATCCTTGACAGCTTCGTCCACATTCACTAGCCCCGAGAACGGTTACAATCACAGTGAGATCATGCATTCTTCTGTTCCGCTGAATAAAAAACCGTTCGTCGTGGCCCGGCGGGAAAACGATTCTGAATCCGCGCTTGCCCGTCTGCTGAACCGTGCGCTCGACCTGAGCCCCTGGCTTTCGGCTGCGCTATTCGCTGCCTTCCTGCTTGTGTGCAACGCAGGACTCGATTGGTACATGCTGACGCACCATCAATCGAGTTTCACCACCATTGAGGTGTCCGACGGTCTGTCGGCCGCCGTCGCCGGCATCCTTTTCTGGAGGGTTGCCGTCTACAGGCGTGAGCGCCGGCGCTTGCTCAGGCAAAGGCTCGAGATCATCGGGGACATGAACCACCATATCAGGAATGCGCTTGAGGTGATTTCTCTCTCCGCGCACACCTCCTCCGACGAGCAATACGTCACACAGATTCGAGAGTCAGTGGACCGGATCACGTGGGCTCTCAAGGAAATCCTGCCCAAAATTTGATCCACAGGATTTTCCTGTCAGTACAAACGGAGCTAGAATAGCGGTTCCATGGGCCGTGAGATACAGGCATCCGGGCAGTCCCTGAAAGAGGCGCCGGCGCGGGTATCCCAGCCACGCCGGCGGTTTTGGCTCCCCTTCAGCGCCGGACGCATCTGGGTCATCATCCTCCTGTTTGGAACAACCGTCTTCGTCATGGGCATGGCTCTAGACTGGTTCCTGGTCCATCAGACAGGATTGCGGCCATTAGTGGCGGCGCTCATCCTCAATGCCATGTTCGGGGTGGTCGCTGGCGTCCTTGTCTACCGATTGGTTGCCTTCGAGCGCGACAAGTACAACCGCATCCTGGAGCGACTGCAGGTCGTGGACGAGATGAACCACCACATTCGAAACGCATTGCAGGTCATCTCCTTCAGCGCGCACGCCGCGTCAAGCGAATCCGAGTTATCGGAGATCAGGAACGCCGTAACCCGTATCCAGTGGGCAGTGCGCGAAATACTCCCCAAGGTCGAACCGGAGTTCTCCTCTTTCGAAGGACCCGCCAAGCCCGGCGACGCCGGATCTGACCTGAATACGTCGGCTCAAAAATAAGAAAGGCACGCGCATTCGCGTGCCCTTCATGCCAATTCCAGCACCTCTGTGGAAGCCCGTTGCCTATTCCACCTCGTGTTTAGCGCGGTATCCGTCACGGGCCAGCACCTGCACTTTCACGTCCTTGCCCTTCTGGTCCTTGATCGTCAGCGGCCCGCCGTTGGGAGCTTGCAACTCCACTTTCAGCTTACGGTACGTGCCGTCCTGCTTGGAGTTCGTGGGGTAATACGAAATGTTGTACTGGTTTCGTATATTCGCAGCAATATCCTGGAAGATTTCAGGCAGCTCACCCTCGAAACGCGGCTTATACCACCGCCCGCCCGTCAGTTTGGCGAAGGTGTTCATTTCGTTATCCGCCTGCAGATAATCCATCAATGCCATGCTTACTTCCGGATTCATGGACCCGTGGGCCTCGTACCACATCCTCAGCGCTTCACCGGTACTCACGGCAAAGATGGTGACGTCCTTGGTCGCCTGCACCTTCTTGAGGATCTGGTCGTAATTCAACTTTGAAAAAGTATCGCGACCGGTGGAGATCAGGATGATGTACTTGCGCCCTTCCACCCCATCAAGACGGTCGATCGTGTCGTAGAGGGCATCGAACACGTTGGTCTCCCGGAAGCCGGGTATCCTGAGCTGGTTCAGGGCGCCATACACGGAGCGCTTGTCCTGCGTGAAATCCGTCAGCAGGTGAGGCTTCATGTCGAAAGATACGACGGCGATCCAGTCGTCCTTCTTCAGCGAGTCGGCAAATGCGTACGAGGCGTTCAGCGCATCGACCATGAAGGAGTAACTGTTCGCCGCAAACTCCACCAGCATTACCGCCGTGATCGGCGCATCCGAGCTTTGGGTGAACGTCGCGATCTTCTGCGGTACTCCATCCTCCAGAACCTTGAAGTTGCCTTCCTTCAGTCCCGGCACGAACTGACCCGACTTCGTCAGCACGGTGACCGGCACGTTAACGACCGGCACATCCTTTCGAATGGAGAAGTTGGGCATTCCTTCCGGGTTCTTGGGCGGTCGGGGCTTCTCCTCCGGCGGCTGCTCTTTTTTCTTCGGTATCGCGAGCGGTCCGATGTCGCCTTGCGGGCCTCCCGCCGCTGGCGGCGCCTGCTGCGTCGTCGTACTCTGCGATTGCGGGTTTTGCGATTCCGCCGCCTGTCCCAACATGGGGGTTACCGACAAACAAAACAGTACGGTCACGGCGAGCAGTGCCGAAACGGGCTTCGACGCACTTCGAAAAGCCTGCGCCTTCATTGTTAACTCATTCGGAAACATATATTGTGATCTCAGAAGCAAGTCCTATGCTAGTATAGATGCAGAGTTCCGCAACTTCGACATCTATCCACTGTTTACCTGTTTTTAAACGCGTTCGACAGCGGGAAGTTGTGTCGCTTGGGTAAGCTGCTGGAGTTAATGGCGGTATGAAAAAAGCAGTTTTCGCGTCTCTCTTCGTCGCCCTGCTCGCCCTTTCGCATTCGTTTGCTGCTTCGGACGCGCAACCGAGAAATACTCCTTTGAGCGTTGCAGTCATGCCACTGGAAGACATTCGTCCGGGCATGAAAGGTGTTGCCTACACCGTCTTCGAGGGGACAAAGCCTGAGCCCATGGACCTGCAGGTACTCGGCGTCATGCGCAACACGAATGGGCCGAAGAGCAACGTGATACTGGTCCGGCTGCAGGGCAAGAAACCCGAGTATACCGGTGTCGTGGCTGGAATGAGCGGCAGCCCTGTTTATATTGACGGCAAGCTCGTCGGCGCCCTCGCCTTCCGCATCGGGGAGTTCTCGAAGGAACCCATTGGTGGCGTAACTCCGATCGGAGAGATGCTGGAAATAAACGAGTTGGACCACAGTTTGCCGCCGGACGCTCAGACGTCCTCAGCGCGCGACCACTCCGAGGTTAGCAGGACCAGCGGGCCCGGCGTTCCGACGCAAGTCGCCGCAAATTCCCCGGTCGCCAATTATCTCCAGCCTATCGAAGCCCCAATGGTGTTCAGCGGCTTCACCCAGGAAACACTCTCGCAATTCGCACCGCAACTCTCAGCCGCTGGCATTACCCCGGTGATGGGCGCCGGCTCCATCGACCCCGACGCCAAACAACCTGAGCCTCTGGAACCCGGATCGGCCGTCAGCGCCATCCTCGTTCGCGGCGACATGGGCATCGCCTCCACTTGCACAGTCACTTATGTTGACGCCGACCGCCTCCTCGCCTGCGGCCATCCGCTGCTGAACTTCGGCTCGGTCGATATGCCGATGACCAAGGCGCAGGTACTTCTCTCGCTGCCGTCGCCGGCGAATGCGTTCAAGATCGTAAATACCACCGAACAGGTCGGCGCCTTTGTCCAGGACCGCCATACCGGAATCATGGGCCGCTTCGGCAAGGACCCTGAGATGATTCCGGTCACGGTGACGCTCCACGGCGTCTCCCGTCCGCGTGCCTTCCATTTCGAAGTGCTCAACAACGCGAAGCTCACCCCGGCCCTGATGATGGCCACCGTGTTCAATGCCCTTCAGGGCATGAACGAATACGGCGAGGACACGACCTATCGCATGCAGGGCCGTATTAACGTCGATGGCTTCCCTGCCGTGTCCCTGCAGAACATGTTCGCGCCGGTTGATGGCGGCAACCCGGCGGCTGCGCTCGCAGCCACTGCCGTGGGCGACCGTTTCAATCGTATCTATTCGAACCCATACGTCACGCCCGGCATCAAGGGCGTGGAACTCGACTTCGACCTGGTGCGCGAACGCCGCTTCGCCCGCCTTGAAACTGCCCGCACCGATGTGACGGAAGCGCGGCCCGGCGACGAAATCGTCATCGAATCGGTACTGCGCCCCTATCGCGGCGAACGGATCGTGCGTCAGATTCCGGTAAAGATCCCGACCTCCACGCCCAAGGGGACGCTGCGCATCCTGGTCAGCGACGGCGATACCCTCGACCGCCTGCGCCGGCTCCCTGCAGCTCTCGGTCGCCGCATGGACCTCGCCTCAACCATTGCACTGCTCAACAAAGAGCACGCCAACAACCGGCTTTACATCTCGCTGCTGGAAGCGAATCCGGAGGCCATGGTCGAAGACAAAGTGATGCCTACCCTCCCGCTCTCAGTAATGAACGTGATGGAACCGATGCGCGGCACGCAGGATATGCTGGTCACCGGCGAGTCGGCCGTGAACGAGGCTTCCACCCCGCTCGATTACGCCATCAGCGGCGCTCAGATCATCACATTGAACGTGAAGTGATGCGATAAGCACAAGACTTTGACAGACGCCGTCCCAAGCGGCGTCTTTTTTTTGCCGATCAAATTTTGTGAAGTTCGAGCCGCATTTAGCAGTCTCAATATCCGGGTTAAACACCCTACGTAGCGCTGCAAATGCACCCGATGCGTTTCCACCTCACCCCTTCAGGCGTGTTACCCTTTAGTCAAGTACTCGCGTCCAATCTGGACTTTCAATCAGGACTTCATGATGCGCAAGCTCCGTATCGCCATTGCCATCCTGCTGGCCTCGCTTTGTGCGTTTGCGGAAGGAACGCGCACGTGGCAGCAGACCACTTTTGAAGACTTCGAGAAGGGCACCACGAAAGGCGTTGCCATTCGCAGCGACGGCCGTCTCGAACTCGCACCGGGATTCAAGGCCGTCACCACCACCCCTTCGACCTACATCTGGTCGCTCGCCTCTGACGACCAGGGGGCGGTCTATGTCGGGGCCGGATCTCCGGCGCGTGTATATCGCGTCACGCCGGACGGTCAAAGCTCGATCATCTTCGAACCGAAAGAACTACAGGTGCAGTCCATTGTCGTGGACCCTCGTGGCGCCATCTACGCCGCCACCTCGCCCGACGGCAAAGTTTACAAGATCGAACGCCGCGCACCGGAGGCACCGAAGAAGGCGACCAAGCAGAACTCGCAAGTTGCATCGCAGAACGTTGCGCCGCAGAACGTCGACGTTCAGCCTGATCAGTCGAAGTCGCAGGTCACCGTCGATTCGAATTGGACTTCCTCCGTCCTCTTTGATCCCAAGACGAAGTACATCTGGGCTCTCGCTCTGGACAACAACGGACGCCTCTACATCGCAACGGGCGACCGCGGCCAGATTTTCCGGGTCGACCCCAACGGGCAAGGCTCGTTGTTCTTCAAAAGCGACGAGGCACACATCCGCGCGATCGCCATCGACCCACAGGGCAACCTCATCGCCGGTTCCGACGGCAGCGGCCTGGTTTATCGCATTTCGCCAGTGGGCGAAGCGTTCGTGCTTTACAGCGCGCCCAAGAAAGAGATCACTGCGCTGGCGGTCGACAGGATGGGCAACATCTATGCTGCGGGGCTCGGCGAAAAGCGCACCGGCGGCGGCGCCCCCATTCCCATCTCCGGCACCGCGCTTGCCGCAGCCCTTGGACAGCAGGCGGCAGGCAAGGAAGGCTCTAACCCCGCGAGCCAAGCGCCCGCCAGCATGGCTTCCATGACCATGCCGGGCATGGGTTCCCTGGGCGGATCGGAAATTTATCAAATCGCACCCGATGGCTCCCCTAAGCGCCTTTGGGCTTCGCGCGACGACGTGGTCTACGCTCTCGGACTCGACCAGCGCGGACAGTTGCTTGCCGGCACCGGCAACAAGGGTAAGGTCTTCTCGATCGCCAATGATGAGGATTTCACTGACCTGCTGAAGGCCAGCGCAACTCAGGTCACCGCTTTCGCTAAGGGCCCCAATGGCGGCCTGTACATGTCTACCAGCAATCTCGGAAAGGTGTTTCTGCTCAGCGCAGCGCCTGACGGAGAGGGCTCCTACGAGAGCGACGTTTTCGACGGCAAGATCTTCTCTCGCTGGGGCCGTACGGAAGTGCGTGGCACCGGCAATTTCGAGATCTGGGCGCGCAGTGGAAACGTCGACAATCCCGACCGCAACTGGAGCAGTTGGAAACAGGTCGATCTCACGCGCGAAGCACCCGTTGCGATTCCATCCGCTCGCTTCATACAGTGGAAGGCTATCTTGCGTCCCGGACCGCGATCGCCGCAGGTTGAAGATGTCGTCGTGAACTATCTGCCCAAGAACGTCGCACCCAAGGTGGACGAAGTGGCCGTGCAGGTCGGCGCTCGTTTCCAGGCCACTCCACGGAACTCAGGCGATACGGGATCGCCGGCCATTCAGCGACTGGATCAAGCGCCGCCGAGCGTGCGAGACCGCGGGGCCATCGCCGTTCGCTGGGCCGCCCACGACGACAACGACGATCAGCTGGTCTACTCGCTCTACTACCGCGGCGACGGCGAGCAGAACTGGAAGCTGCTCAAAGACAAGCTGGCGGATCGTTTCTACTCTTTTGACTCCGGCCTTCTCCCGGACGGCGGCTACACCGTGAAGGTCGTCGCTTCTGACGCTCCGTCCCATTCGCCTGAAGATGCCCTTACGGATTTCAAGGAAAGCAGCCGCTTCGAAGTCGATACCACGCCTCCCCAGGTCCAGGACTTGAATGCCGCCGTTGAAGGCGACCAGCTGCATATCACCTTTCGCGCGGTGGACGGATTCTCCGAAGTGCGCCGTGCGGAGTTCTCGATCGACGCCGGCGAATGGCAGTACGTGGAACCCGTCGGCCAGCTGTCGGATTACCGCCTTGAGAACTACGACTTTTCAGCTCCCGTACCCGGCGGCGTTCGCACCGCTGCCACTCCGATCCCCCAGCTGAAACCTAGCTCGGCACGCAAGAACAAGAAGGTCGAATCCGCCGATGACCCGTTGATAGAACCGGGGCCAGTCCCCGTCGCAGAGCACCTCATAGTCGTCCGCGTCTACGACAAGTTCGAGAACGTGGGCGTTGCGAAGGTCGTCATCCGGGGAAAGTAGGGAAACTATCTCTGGTTTCTACTGCGTGGAAGAAAAGGCCGCTCGAAATCGGGCGGCCTTTCTGACTGAAAACAAAGGGGGAACCAGAGACTGCGTTCTACTCTCCCGGTCCCGGTTTAGCGTACTTCTCGTGCTTTTGCCCTTTCGCTACGGTCGTGAACGACGCCTCCTGGCTCTTCGCCTCCGTGCCTGAGCCCTGTCCCTGCCCTGAGTCCACCACGAAGAAATACTTCGTACTCGGCTTCAGGTTGTTCAGGTGCACGCGGTGCGTTGGACCGCCGTAGGGCACCTCGGACATCTGGTCCAGCTTGCCGTCTTCAGTGCCGTAATGGATCACGCTGCTGGCGCGTTCGTTCGTGGACCACGCTATTACCGCGCTGTGATCCGTCACTTCCTCGATGACCGGCCCCTTCGTGATTTTCACGGCCGCCGCTTTCGCCTGTTTCCCGGACCGTGCGGCCTGGTCATCCGCGTCGTGGTCGTTATCTTTCTTCTGGGCAACAGCGAAGCTCAACAGTGCCAGCATCGCCAGAAGAACCATAAGCTTCCTGGTCATACAGCTCACCCCGAAAAGTTGTTTTTGGCCAGAGATACGTATTTCGATGCAATCCGTCAGGGCTGTGCGGTCACAGCTGCTCGCGACCACTCTCCTCGACCGCTCAGCCAACGTGGGGGCTGTGACTGCTCAACGCATGCTGCTCGAACAGGTCCTCCGCCAAGATTGCTGTTCGAGATGGCGCACCCTGACCATAAGGGACTACACACTCAAGTCACGTGAGAACCAGACACTGCGTGACGCAGAAGTTCGGAATACAGCAGCCCACGGCTGCTTAACTGTCCGCGTTTCAAGCGTTTGCGTCCCAATCCTGAGGGTCGCGTAACGTTTCCGTGACGGGGCCCAGTCGATTGCACTAGGGTTTTCAGCCCAGCGCCTGCCGGGAAAACCTTACCAATGTCACAAAAATCGGTGACCGCTGACCTTTTTTCCTTGCTGCTGGCCCAAGTAGTTTAGGAACATCGCGAAGGATCGGCCCTGTTTGTGGAGCCTACGCGCCGCATACAGATAGAGTCGTTTTCTTATTTCTTAAATTCATATTCCGGGGCCTTTCATAGAATGGAAATCACGCTTACGAACCAGGAAAAGGAAGTCTTAACCGAGATGCTGAACAGTCAGCATCGTAGCCTCGAACAACAGATCGTCAGGACGGATCGCAGCAGTGCACGGGCTATGCTTCGGGAACGTGAGCATATCCTGCAATCGGTCCTGGAAAAACTAGGTATCGCCCAGCTGTCCTAGGCCTCGCATTCATGCGGGGTCCGGTGCAACTCGGGCCCCGCAATACCCCTCCCGCCTCTCATACCTGTGGTGACCCCGGAGTGCCTGCCCTGATGGGCAACAGTTGGCGGCGTCGATCCGACCCGACTTATCCCAGACTTGCCTGACCTCCCAACCCCCTGCACGTCACATGCCGAGTGGCCTGCGTGCAAGCACTCAGTGATGCAGCTCACTTCGTAAAGTGATATAGTGGGAACATCGGGAGGAAGGTATTCTCGTGGCTTCGCCCTACGGACTCGAGATCGTCGACAGCTGCATGGTCTGTAAGCTGCGCAGCGGCAAGTTCTTCTGTGAGCTTCCCAAGGCCAGTCTGCAGGCTTTCGACAGCATCAAGTATTCCGCCGCCTACCCAGGTGGAGCAATGTTGTTCACCGAGGGCCAGTTCCCGCGCGGGATCTACATGCTGTGCAAGGGCCGGGTCAAACTGTCCATTACGGCGGCAGACGGCAAGACGCTTATTCTTAAGATTGCCGAACCGGGCGAGGTTCTGGGCCTCCATGCCACCGTCTCCGGCACTCCCTACGAGATGACCGCTGAGACCCTCCATCCCTGTCAGGTTAACTTCATTAAGCGGGAAGATTTCCTCCGTTTTCTCAAGGAACACGGTGACGCATGCATGCAGGCCGCCCAGCACCTCAGCCAGGGTATGCAGAGCGCATATGAGCAGATCCGCTCGCTCGGTCTGTCGCATTCCGCACGCGAGAAGCTTGCCCGTGTACTTCTGGAATGGGCGGCAAGCGGTGAACAAACCAAGGATGGCACGCGCGTGAAGTTGGCGATGACCCACGAAGAGATTGCGCAGATGATTGGAACCTCGCGCGAGACCGTCACCCGCATATTGGCTGAATTCAAGACGAAGCAGTTCGCGCAGATCAAGGGATCGAATCTGCTCATCCGCAACCGCGGCGCGCTCGAACGTTTGATCGCAGGCTGAACTTCAGGCGCGATTTACGCACCCTGTCTCGAAGCGGGAAAGAAGTCTTGTCCCCGAGGTGCTTACGACATGACAACCACTAGCGCTGCCGCCTGCTTACCGCCGCCGGCCCGGTAACTGTGCGCGACGGACGAATCGAAGTAGACCGAGTCGCCCGCGTCCAGTTCGTGATCGTCGGGGCCCACGCGCAGCACCAGATGTCCTTTTAGAACGTGAATGAATTCGGCGCCGCTGTGCGCGTGAGGCCGCGTCTTCTCCGGCGCGATTGGCTCAAACTCCGCGTAGAACGAACTCGCCTTCCGGTCCACCGCATTGAAATCGAGACACTCAAAGTGGTAAGCCACATCGCGTGTGTTCGGCTTTTCCGGAAATCGAATCCGCTCGCCGTGTCGTACGATCCCGACGATGTTGCGCTTTTTTTCGTCCGCGAAGAAATACTCCAGTCCCACGCCGAAAACGAGTGCAATGCGCAGCAGGGTGGGAAGGGTAGGAAACAACCGTCCTCGCTCCAGTTTCGATATGAGCGCCGCAGACAGTCCTGTGTGCCCGCTCAGTTCGACCAGTCCCATTTTTTTCTTCAACCGTAACGCCCGGAGTTTCTCCCCGATGTGATACCGGTTTAACCCATCATTCAAGGTCTTCGATAGCACTTCGTCCC
>JAEZPW010000347.1 GCA_023441255.1 Acidobacteriota bacterium | reverse complement strand
GCACTCCTCACATCAGCGTCAATGCGATCTCGGTGGTTCTGGCCATGTCAGTAACCCTTTACTACTGGTGGCAGAACATCAAGGGCATTGAAGAATCGAGCGAGAAGGCGCTGCGGATCATGCAGATCACGACCATCATGGTCGTGCTGCTGGTGGGATGGTCCGTGATCACCATCCTGCAGCGCGGTGCGCACCTTCCGCCACTGCCCACGCCTGAAAACCTTAAGTTCACTCCTGAATCTCTTGGCTGGCTCCGCGGCCACGGGAATATTGCCCACGTTTTCGGGTTGTTCGGAATCATGATGGCGTTCGGACATTCCGTCCTTGCCATGAGCGGAGAGGAATCACTGGCACAGGTTTACCGCGAAATCGCACACCCGAAGTTGAAGAACCTGAAAAAGACGGCGCTTATCATCGCCATCTATAGTTTCATCTTCACGGGCGGCGCCACCCTACTCGCCTCCATGATCATTCCGGACTCAGTTCGAGTCCCGGTGTACAAGGACAACCTGATCGCCGGTCTGGCGATGTATATGGTCGGCCCGGAGGCGCTGCGAATCCTCTTCCGTGTGTTTGTGGTCGTAGTGGGCTTTCTGATCCTGTCCGGAGCGATCAACACGGCGATCGTGGGTTCGAACGGCGTGCTGAACAGAGTGTCGGAAGACGGCGTGCTCACGGAATGGTTTCGCCGCCCGCACAAGCGTTTTGGAACGAGCTACCGCATCATCAACCTGGTTGTGGCGCTTCAGTTGATCATCATCGTGATCAGCCGGGGCGACGTCTATCTGCTCGGTGAAGCGTACGCGTTCGGCGTCATCTGGAGCTTCGTATTCAACAGCGCCGCCATGCTTGTGCTCCGTTTCAAGTACAAGGGAGAGCGCGGCTGGAAGGTTCCGCCCAACATCAAGATCGGCGGGCTGGAGATCCCGATCGGGCTCACGTCCGTTTTCCTGGTCCTGCTCACAACGGCACTGGTCAACCTGCTCACCAAGTCGGTGGCGACAGTAAGTGGCATTGCTTTCTCCGCTATCGTTTTTGTCGTGTTCGTCGTTTCGGAGCGAGTGAACCGGCGAAAGTTTGCCGACGCCGCGAACAGGATGCAGGAGCAGTTTCAACTCCTTCACAGCGACACCGTCGAGCGGGAGACGATCGGTATTCGGCCCGGAAACGTGCTCGTTACGGTTCGTGACTACAACACGCTGAACCATCTCCGGTGGGTTCTGGAACGGACCGATACCAAGGAACAGGACGTAGTCTGCCTGGCCGCCAGAGTGACACGCCTTGCGGCAGGCGGCTTTGAACTCTCGATGGAGCAGATCTTCAGCGACTACGAACAGACCCTGTTCACGCGCGCGGTGAGCATTGCCGAAAAATATGGCAAGCACGTTTCGCTGCTCGTTGTTCCGGCTACCGATGTCTGGTCGGCAATCGTGCAGACCGCTAATTCTCTTGAGTCATCAGCAGTGGTCGCCGGTCTCTCCAGCAAGATGACTGCCCAGGAACAGGCGCTACGACTGGGAGGCGCCTGGGAGGAAGCGCCGGAGCCGAAGCGGCAGTTCGTGTTGCAGATCGTCCGCCCCGACCAGCAGGTAGAAACATTCCGAATCGGGCCTCACACACCGGGAATGAAGTCCGAGGACGTTCATCTTGTCCACAGGCTCTGGCTCAATATCACCCGTGAACGAGGACTGGAGAACATCCATCATTCCGATATCGTGACCGTTGCGCTGACGCGTTTCGCTCGTGAATACTCGGGCAATGATCGCGATGACGTGTTGAAGGACCTCCGTAGGCTTCACGAAAAGCGCCCTGGCCGACTGGGAGGCGCCACGCCCGGCCGCACCCTCGCAACAGACAGGCCGGCAGATACGCCAGAGAAGGCGAAGGAGACCGAACCGCCGGTCATAGGACCGTAGATCCGAAACCGCTCTCAGAACTTCGTCGTGGAGCAGTATTAGCCTAAAAGGTGAAAAAGACTCGCCTCAGTTTCAAAACAAAACCAGCCTAGCCTCGCGAGATCGACATCTGTCCGCCCTCGATAGCTCATCGAATGAGCTTAGCGGGTGATATCAGCGGGGTGAAAGATGACGTGGCGCAAGGGGAACCGCCTCAAGCAGGTTTCCGAGAGCCAGGCCGAGGGTGATATCGCGGAGATCTATCGCGAGATGAGGGAATCCCTGGGCGTTCCACACGTCGACGGCGCGTATCAGGCCCTTGCGTCCTACCCCGAGTTCCTGAAGCTTCACTGGCGGGCGTTGCGGCCGATCGTGTCAACGCGAGAGTTCTTTGAACTGGCAGACCGAATGCGGGCCGACTGCTACACCCGTATGCATGGCTACTTCGAAATCCCGGACCTCAACAGCCGTATCGGCAACATGGAGTTCAGCACTGGAGCCCGGCAGGAGCTCATGGAGATCGTTGAGCTTCACAACTATTCCAGCCCGTTACTTCTGCTGCTGTTTGCCGCTCAGTTCCAGGCCTTCGATTCGCCGGTCGGCCAGAGCGGCAACTCGTGCACACCGGCTGAACACCAGGAATTTAGTGGAGACGTGGTACTTGTTCCAGAAACAAACGCGCCTGCTGTTGTGCACCGCTGTTACGAGGACGTCAAGCGCACATTGGGTCTCCCGTTCGTACCTAATTTCTACATGTCCATCGCGCGTTGGCCTGACTTCCTGCAGCTTTACTGGGACACGTTGCGCCCGATAACACGTTCTCCAGTCTACGAAGGTTGCCATTACGGCGCGCGCGAAACGGCCTTCGCGTTGGTGAGAGAGTTCCCTGCGCCGCTGGAGTTTAGCATCGGCCAACTTTCAGAGGCTGGCATCAGCGACGACGACATCGGATCTATCATCCGCATCGTGGAGATGTTCGTGAATGCATTCAGCGCGTCGGTGCTGAACGTGGCTACTGCGAAGATAGCGTTGGAGGGAGGTACGGGCAGACCGGCGCACCCTCAAAAATTCGAGGCCTCCGGCACTAAAACGGACAAGGAAAGAGCCGCCTGAATCGCTACTTGCACCCCACGCTCACCCGAGGTCTGATGAATTCGATGATTTCGGGTGTCACATATTGAGGCGGGCGAATTCTGAACGTCGGCTTACGTTGCGTGGCTGCCAGAGAAACGCCGTTCCAGTTCGGCCGCAACTCTCGCGACCAAGTCGGCGGTTCGTGCAGAATGATGGCACTAGCGCGATCCAGAAACTCATTCGCGGAAGGCTTGAAATCTGTATTCGCGAAATCGAGCACGGACAAGTAGATATCCGGGCGAACGAATTTCATGATGCTGTTGGACTCGTAGATCACGTTCTCAGTACCGGCCAGCGTCCGGCGGAGATCGCGCATCGCCTCGGCAAGAAAGCCCTGCCGCGTTCGAACCCAGAGAGAGCGTTTCGCTCCGGCCACCAGAAAACGGGAAGTGTCGCTATCTCCGCTGTGGTCCTGCTCATCGGTGATGGCAAAGCTATGCGCCTGGTCATCGACTGCGCAGTCACACGGCCCACCTTGATTGGAACAGACGCCGTGGCCGTACTGCGTTACCTTTACGGCAGTCCAGTTCCAGTCGCGCAGCGCCGACACGATACCCGCGACCACGCTGGTTTTGCCTACGCTTCGCGAATGTCCACCGACAACAACTACAGCCATAGTTACTTTTTTGCCAGTCTGGCCAGCGCAGCCAACTCCTTGAGGTAGCCGCGAATAGGTCGTGCCGGCGTTCCCCAGAACACGATTCCCTTGCCCCTGACCACTTTTTTCGTTGGTACTCCGGACTGCGCCCCGAGTATTACACCTTCTTCGATGCGCACATGATCGGCAATGCCGACCTGGCCGGCGATCACGGCATTCTTCTCTACCACGCAGCTGCCGGAAATGCCTGTCTGCGCCGCGATGACCACGTCCTCCCCAATCTCCACGTTGTGCGCGACATGCACCAGGTTGTCTATCTTCACACCACGCCTGATGATGGTGGTTCCCAAAGCTCCGCGATCGATAGTTGCATTTGCGCCAATCTCGACGTCGTCTTCGATGCGGAGTGTTCCTATCTGCGGGAACTTTTCGTAGTGCCCGGTCGCAGGGTCCCGGACATAACCGAATCCGTCTGCCCCAAGCACTGCGCCGGCGTGAATGATTACGTTGTCGCCGATGCTGACGCCAGGATAGACAGTGACATTCGCTGCAAGGTTACAGTTGCTTCCGATAGTGACATCGTTGCCGATGGCCGTGCCCGGTCCAATGCGGGTGCGATCCCCAATGGCCACGCCCTCGGTCAACACTGCATGCGGTTGCACCGTCACCGCTTTGCCCATCCGGACGGAGTGATGCACGACGGCAGTGGAGTGAACCCCCGGCTCATGGCGACGTGCAGGAACCAGCAGTGCGGCCGCCCGCGCGAAAGCCAGTCGCGGATCGCGAGCCAACAAGAGCGGCTTGCCTGACTGGATGTACGATACAAATTCCCCGGTTATAACCGCCGCTGCCCGCGAGTTCAGGGCGCGTTCCATCAATTTTTCATCGTCAACGAAAACGATGTCATCCGGCGTGGCAGCCGAAACGCTTGCTACCCCGGAAACCTGGACCTCAGCGTCACCGACCACCCGGGCAGAGGCAGCTTTTGCAACCTCGGCTAGCGCATATCTCATCGTCCCTCACGAAAACAGAGCCCTGCCGGGCCTGCTTTGACTCCCTTCAGTATACCGGGGGGGCGCCTTCGGGCCGGGTCTTCCAGCGCCTGTGTACCCACAACCACTGGTCGGGAAACTCGCGCGCATACCTTTCAATGATCTTCGTGAATTTGGCCGTGTTGACGATAGCATCTGCCTCGTCGTTCCCTGTACGCACCAGATCTACGGCGGGTTCGAAGCACACTCGATATTTTCGGATTCCGGAGTCCCAGACTGTAAAAGCAGGGACCACGGCGGCATCCGTTTTGAGCGCGACGCGGGCGACGCCGCTGGCCGTGCAGGCGGGAAGCCCGAAGTAGTCGACGAAAACGCCTTGCGGAGGCGTCATGTTTGTATCCATCAGCACGCCGACGGTCTCTCCCGACCGCATGGCAGCTAGCAGACCGCGCGCGAAATCGCCCTTAGGGAAGGTTGTGTTCCCGTACAACGTCCTGTAGCGCTCGACCATACTATTCAGGTACGGATTGTCGAGTTCGCGCACCACTTCCCGGATCGGATTTCCCATCACTGAGTGAAAGAAGGACCCAAGCTCCCATCCGCCGAGGTGGGCGGTCATCAAGAGAACGCCCTTCCCGCGCTGTCGTGCCGCATCGTAGTGCTCCAGCCCGTCATACACGGCTACAGCCTGCGCGTTCTCCTTCGTGTACGTCGGGAACCTGCAGAACTCGGCCAACTGCCGCCCAAGGGACGTGAACACTCCATGCAGAATGCGCCGCCGCTCTGCCTCGGTCTGTTCCGGAAATGCGATCTGAAGGTTCCGCAGACCCACACGCGTTAGTCTGCGATTGGCAGCGCCAAACAGGTGCGCCAGGAATATAGCCAAAGTCCGCGAGAGCGAACGCGGTAGTGCGCCCAGCACCCTGACGATGAGCCATACCGGCGCAAATTCAAGACGATATCGCATGATGTCGGAAGTAGCTGAACTTAGCACCCGGGGAAAAACGGTGTCAACGTCCGTCGACTTGCGTGCGAAAAAATAGCGGAGCGCGCGGGAGCGCTCCGCTGAGTCTCGCATGCCGCAGTTATCTGCCGGTGGTCGCCGCCGGTTTCGCAGGTGCCGCTGCCGGAGTTGTTGATGGCTGAGGAGTTCCACCGCCGTACTTGTGCAGGCTGGTAAGGAATGGGTTCGCGTTTTCCGGCGCAGGAACGCCGCCCGTCAGCAGCGTGCGGAACGGGATAACGCGGCCATAAAAGGCCCTGGTATCATCAGCGTCCTGCTTGATCACTGCTCCGTTGAGGGTTAACCCGGCGAAGACACCCCGCGCTCGAGAATAAGTCAGTACCTCGGCTCGCATCTTCCAGTCGGTCATGCCTTCCGCATGACGTCCGACGGGGCCGGCAGCCACCGATGCGTCCGCTCCCAATTTGAACTTGCTCGCCAGCAGATTGCGCATGCCAGAGTCGTTCATCACGAGCATGATGTAGTCGACCGCCTGCCCGCCGATCTGAAATCCGAAACTCCCGCCCGTTACCCGGAAAAATGCGGGCGCGCTCCAGCCCTTCTCCGTTCGGCAGCTAGCTACACCCTTGCCGTAGGCACCACCCACAACGAAACCGCCCTTCAGAAGTGACGGCACCACCGCGACGCATTTTGCCGACCCGATGATTTCCTCCGGGATGCCGCTGTCCGGTGCGGACATAATCTCTGACAGCACGTCGCTGGCTGCCTGCACCCGACCGATCTGTTTGCTGCGGTCTTCGGTTTGCGCCATGGCCGCGCCTGTAATGCACAACATGATTGCGATCGCAACGATTCTCTTTACCAAGAAAACTCCTCCTGCTATTTGGACGTAGCTGGCCGGCAAAAGCGAGCTAGTGAGATGTTAACGCCAACAGTAGCCGCAGCCCGTTTCCCAAGCGTGCGATTGTTTACTAAGTGGTGACACCCAGAATAGTGAAGCACAAAAAGAAAGCCGGAACCGACGCAATCGCCAGTTCCGGTAAAGTTTCCCAGGTATTGGTAGGTGGACATAGTTTGCCGCCTTGCAGTTTTGGCGACAAGTAACCGAGGTCCATTGCACGTTCGCGGCTTCCCGCCAGCCTACTTGTTCGTCACAAGCGAGTGGGTTATCGCATGCACCGAGAGCGCAATGCGGTTCTGCACACCCACTTTCCGCATCAACTTGGCAACGTGCGCCTTTACCGTCCGTTCTTCGATTGCGAGCGCCGCGCCTATTTCCTTGTTAGAGCGGCCGGCGACCAGCAATTCCAGTACTTCCTTCTCACGATCCGTAAAGGTAACGCGACCGGCCGGGAATATGCGTGCTGGATGTGTAGTAACACGCTCAATGAAGGTCGATAGCACTCGACGAGGCGCCCAGACAGAGCCCTCGTTGACGATGCGTATGGCCATTACGAATTCTTTGGGCGTGGCGGCCTCATCCACATAGCCTTTGGCGCCAGCCGCTACGGCCTTGAGGATGGTTTCATCGTCGGCACCCGACCCGGTCACCACGATTCGCAGATCCGGCCGCGATGCCTTCAGCCCCGCCATAACATCAAACAGGTTCTGATCGGTGCGACTCCCCAACAGGACGAGATCGATATTGTCCTGCATCGTGACTTCTTCCAGCGAGGCGGCCACCAGCTCAAGGTCAGCCTCGGATTCAAACAGCGCACGAAAACCGATGAAGCGTAAAGGATCGCTCTCAACAACGGCGATGCGGATTCGCTGTTTCTTCTGCGGACTTGATTTCATAAGAGCTTCACTCGTTGGCGTAGCATAACGTCTTATATTGTTGCTGAAAAGAGTTTCCCCACGCAGAACCGGATGGACATACACTTTAGTTCCCAAGGTGGTTCCACTTAGAGACGGGTAGGTAACATGAAGCTTGCTGCGATTTTGGTAGTTTCCGCCGTATTCTTTTCAGCCCTGGCACAGGAACCAGCCCCCCAAACCGTTCCGGCTTATCAGCCGAAGTTTGCGGGGGATAAGGCACACTCAAACGCGGAAGCAGGCGCGCTGGGGTACATGCGCACGGTTGTGTCGGCCCAGAAAGCCTACAAAACGAAGCACGACAAATATGCCTCTTCGCTGGCTGCGCTGGTGGGAAGTGGGTCGTTCACCCGCCGTATGCAGCAGACAGACCGTGGCGACTACACCGTCAACTTCAAGCCGATTGCAGAAGGATATGCGCTGACCGCGACGCCGAAGCAGTTCGATGCCGAGCATCGTGCCTTCTTCGTCGACCAGACGGGCGTCTTCAGGGCTGAAGATGACAAACCGGCGAGTTCTTCTTCACCGGCTTTGAAATAGCCGAACGGAACTATTTTTTGCCCAAGTCGGTATTGCGGGCGGTCTCCGTCGGAGTGACGGCGCGATTGCTGTGACCGTCGAAGAAGCCAAGAAGGAATCCGCGGGAAAACGCATCGCAAAACGCGGCCTCATTTTTGGCCTCCGAGCGGGGAAGTCGCGAGGCACATACCCTGTTGGTGTACGCCTCGTCAATGTGGTCTGTGTCCGTCCTGTATCCCAAGTCCCGTCCGCTGTCGTAGCCTTTTGAGAAGGCCAGATCGAAATCTCGCTCGCGCAGACTTCCGGACGCGGTCACGCCTTCCGAGATGCGACGAGCCTCTGAAATCGCCCGGAACGAGCGCCCACCCACGGCATCGTCGTAACCCTCACGAAATCCCTGCTGGTACCCTAGTTTGAAGTACTGCTTGTCCCCGAACTCGTTGCGGTAGCTGGAACACTCGCGGTAAGCCTTAATCTGGCTCAGAACACGCTGACCGCGTCCCATGTGAATATCGAGGTCGCCATTGTGGAAACCCTCTTCATAGCCGTGCATATACCCGTGGGCATACGCTGACTTGTGGTACAGGGCTCCGGATGGGCTTTGAAGGTGACGGTCTGGAACCGATTGAGCGAACGCGACGCCGAATGGCACGAAGACCATAAGCGCGCAGGCCAACACTCTTGAGTGCAAGAACCGAGACACGGCATCCCCTTTGCGGGCTTGTGATGTCTCCGCTGTTGTCCAAGATGTCAGGCGCTGACCATAATCCAGCAGCCCTCAACAGCAGCTCTCAACAGCACCATGTTCAGTTCTGGACAGCTCAGCCTTGCGCTCCTGGCGAAATCGTTACAGCTCTGCCGTTTCGAAAGGTGACTATGACGGGATTGCCACCGTTCGGATAATCGACCGTCTTCTCCTCGCCGTTGATGGGGTGCGGCCTGCCCATGCCTATCGCGAAGGCGACCTGTATCTCGTTCATCCCCGGCTTGACCTGGTGTTGCTCGATGGCCTGCCAGACGTCGGTGGGCCAATGTTTGTAGAGTTCCTTTGGGTCCTGTATGTAAAAAACTTCGTCAACGAAAAAGTTATAGTCGCCCTTTTGTTCTGTTCCGATCGGGACTGCGAATTTCTCGTCGCCCTTCTTAAAAACCGCAAGCACTTGCGAAGGTCCGTCCGGCATCTTCTGGGTAACTACATCCGTAACATCGAGTTTTTCGATCGGACCAAGAGTACCGACCGGCCGGGTAAGGTCGGCACGCCGCAGCCCGGCGTCGTAGTTGAAATAAGAGTAGCGAAATCCTTCTCGAACCCAAACGGGCTGTTTCGTCAGCTCTCGCGCGGAAGGCAGGTCATAGGCGTGCAGCTTTTTGGGCGTGACGTAATAGTCCAGGTTCATCAGCTGCTCTTGCTGTTGTCTGGGCTGATTTGCCTGCCTGCGGTGATAGAAGATGACGCCGATTCTTACCGCCGCCGCTGCAAGTGCGATAACAAGAAAAACCTGCAGAGTTTTGCGCGTCTGTGCCTTCATTTGGCTCCCACCTGCGCCCCCGGCAATAGGGTGTATTCCCACTTCACTTAGGTCTTTCTATCAATTCAGAGTCCCGAGCGTCTATCGCATACTTTACATACCTTAACCCCAAACCAATGAATTCGCGGGACTTCCCGGCACTACAAAAATCCTGGGGGAAACGGTGCAGGGAGGGAAGGCGGAGTCGGTTGGCTGCTCCCCGGCTGATGCCGGGGAGTTTGTTCAGCATGGGTGTGCCCGGTTGCACTCGAGAGGCGGATGCAGAGGCCAATTGTCCAGGTTCGTGGACGTTTCACAATCGTTTTGGTGATGTGCGTCCTCCAGTTACTTTCCTCACTTACGGCCCAAACCCCAGGCCCCCGCACCGCCCAGAATCCTTACGACCTCCGTTTCGCAAAGACCCGGGCAGAATTTGTCTCGGCAGATCCCGCGCGCCAAGCCATTCTCATCGCTGACGCTTGCCGCTTGAGGGAGTACGTCAGTCGCGCAGCGTCGGTTCGCGAATGGCTCGAACTCGTCTCATCAGACCCATCTCTGCATGCCCTAGTTCGCGATGAAGCCTTGAACAAACTGGCTGAAATCCAGACCAGCGAAGGCGAGTTCAACAAAGCCGAACGCACGCTGGAAGCTCTCGGGTTCGTGCGAGAGTGGTCACTGGCGGGACCGTTCTCTAGGGAACAGGCCGTCGCCACTACCCTTCGCGACTATCGACCCGACGAAACATTCGTGGACGCTCGAGGTCGCTCGCGCGGATGGCACGCCGTAAAGTCGCTCGGCCCAAGGCCATGGCTGAAACTGTCCGACTTCTTCCCTGCCGGCGACCGAAGCGTTGTCTACGCTGCCACGAGCCTTTCGTCGGCGACAGATCGCGACGTTGTCCTTCGCTTCAGCTCCGAACGCCCACTGGCGATGTTCATCAATGGCGAGAAGATTTTTTCGAGGGACCAGGAAAGCAGATTCGCCTTCGACCAGTGGGTGGTGGCTGCTCATCTGCGAAGCGGCTGGAACTCGTTGTTGGTGAGGTTAGATCTGGCGGGCGATACGCAATTCCGTTTCGGCTTGCGCGTTACGGATGTTCACGGTGGAGGACTGCCGCTCGTTTCAGACGCCACCCAAGTTTCTGTTCCTGCGGAACCGAGCGTTCCCGTCAGCGTCGATTTTGATGACTTGGTTGACATGGCTAAATCGCGGTTGGTGTCTGATCCCAAAGCTGCCGACCGACTCGCAACGCTAGGTCAGATCGAGCGCGAGCATGCGCGTGGAAACGATCTTGAGCACCTGCAGGGAGCTGCGCGGTTGCAACCGACGGCCGAACGATGGGTCGACGTGGTTCGGAGCTGCCGCGAAGCTTCGTGCCGCTTCAATGCCTATTCAGCCGCCCTTCGCGCAGATTCTGCAAGCGTCGATGCACGCATAGGGTTGGCGGACTACTACGTCTCACGCGATCAAATCGAGCGCGCACGCGATCTGCTTAAAGAAGCGCTGGCGCTCAATCCAGAACACTACCTGGTTCGCGACCGTCTGGCCGATATCTATCTGTCAGCGGAACTCACCTCTCTGGCAGTCGACGAAACGGCGGCACTGGTCCGTGACTACCCCGGCCCACTCTGGTTGCAGCACTCTGCCGGAAACCGGTATGCGGATCTTGGACTAGTCGATCAGGCCATCCCACTGTTGCAGCGGGCTCTCTCCCGCGATGTCAACTACACTGCCGATCGCGAGTTGCTGGCCCGGATATACCGACGCCGCTTCGATGCGAACGCCGTGGCCGAACTACTGCGGCGAGCTCTTAAGCTAGATCCGAACGACGCGTCCGCCCGCTCGCAACTCGCGGAAATGCTGTCCGGAACCGGTGATCGCGCGAACGCAATCGCTACGATGCGGAGCGCAATCGACATCAATCCCGACAATCCCGAACTCCGGGAAAAATTCGCAGATCTCCTTTCGCAGGATGGCCAAGAACCCGCCGCTCAGCAGCAACTCGCGGCGGCACTTCAGCTCAATCCGAGTCTCGAGAGAGTGCGCCGGCGTTTGCAGATAACCTCCGCGAATGCAGAGCAGTACGAAGACGAGCGCTACCTGGAGGATCCCGCACGGTCTGCCGCCGTGGCAAATTGCCCATCCGTGCAGGCCGGAACCAATGTCACTGGTGTGAGCGACGTGCGCATCGAGCACGTGTACGACAACGGACTCAGTTCGATTCGTTCACAACAGCTGTTTTGCATGGCTAGTGAGCAAGGCGCGCGTGACTTCGCGACGCGCGTCGTTCAGTATTCGCCAACATCACAGGATCTCAGGATCGTTCATGCGCGGGTGTACAAGTCTGATGGCCATGTGATGGACGCGAGCGAGGGGGGCGAGTCGGGTGTAGCCGATACGAACATAGCGATGTACTACGACGTGCGCTCCAGGACAGTGCGCTTCCCCGACGTGCAGAAAGGCGACGTCGTCGAACTTGATTACAGCGTCGTTCCAACGGGCGCGTCGAACCCTTATGGCGACTACTTCGCCGCTCTTGTGCCGTTTCGCTCGATGATGCCGCAAGCCCTGCAGCGGTACGTGCTCGTAGCGCCCGCCAAGCGCAGCTTAAACATCGTCGAGCACGGGATGGGCAGAGCTGCTCTTCGGGAAACCAGAGGCAAAGACCGGATTTATCGCTGGGAAGAGCACAACACGGCAGCTTTGCCGAACGAACCGCGTGCTCCCGCGCTGACTGAATCCGCTCCGTATGTGCACGTTTCCACGTTCGCCTCCTGGGACGACATCGGGCAGTGGTACGCGGAACTGATAAGGCCGCAGTTCGCATTGGACAATGACCTGCGAGATATCGTCGCGCGCATCACGGCAGGCAAAATTTCTGAAATTGAAAAGATCAACGCCATACACCAGTTTGTGCTGCGTAACACGCACTATGTCGCACTCGAATTCGGGATTTACAGCTACAAGCCCTATCCCGTCACGCAGGTATATGCGCGCCGTTTTGGAGATTGCAAAGACAAGGCCAGCTTGATGATTGCACTTCTGCGACAAGCCGGCATTGATGCGGATATCGCACTGGTTCGAACGCGCAGGCTTGGCGAAGTGGACGATCGCGCAGTGTCGATTGCCCTCTTTAACCATGCCATCGTTTACGTCCCGAATTGGGATCTTTGGTTGGATGGAACAGCCGAATACGCCGGATCGCGCGAATTGCCTCTCGACGACCAGGGTGCGATGGCGCTCGTGGTTGGAGTCGACGGCAGTGCGTCCCTTCATAGAATTCCCGTCACCACACCCGAGGACAATTACACCAACCGTGTGGTCCGCGCAAAGGTGCAGGCCGACGGCCTCATCGAGTTCAACGGCACGGCTTATACGCGTGGTGAAGATGCACCCGGTCTCCGCAGGGACTTTGAAGTCGCCGAGCGCCAGCGCGACTTGTTCCGCAACAGT
>JAEZPW010000400.1 GCA_023441255.1 Acidobacteriota bacterium | reverse complement strand
TTGGAACCAGGACCTGGTCTGCCACTTGAATAACGCCTCGAACAACTACAATTCGCTCCAGGCCAAGCTCAACAAGCGCTTCGCCCAAGGTTTGCAGTTCCTGGCAAGCTATTCGTGGCAAAGGGGCCTCAACTACGACCCGAACTACTTTGTCTGGGACCCGAAACTGAATTACGCGATCGATGATTTCAACCGCAAGCACGTGTTCGTTTTCAGCGGCAACTATGAGTTGCCGCTCGGTCCGGGCAAGAAATGGCTGAATGCTGGCACGGTGTCTCACATTCTGGGTGGCTGGCAGCTCAATACCGTGGTTCAACTCCAGAGCGGATTGCCGTTCACGCCGACTTATAAGGACTGCAGCGCCGATCTTGATACCGGCGGCAGCGTTTCATGTCGTCCGAATCGGGTCGGGAGCGTAGACATGATCGGAAGTCGTGACCAGTGGTTCCAGACAACGGGCGTACAGGAGTTGGCAAACGGCCAGACTGTCGGGCCGTGGCAACGCCCGGCTGCACCGGGAGTCTTCGGCAATGCCGGGCGCAACTCACTTTACGGTCCACGCTACTTCAACACAGACCTGTCCGTTTTCAAGAACTTCCTTATCACGGAGAGAATCCGCACCGAGTTCCGTGCCGAATTTTTCAACTTGTTTAATGAAGTGCAGTTGGGTCAACCCAACAACTGCGTGGACTGCAACCCGTTCAATCCCACTACCGGCACCGGGAACGACGGTAGGATCACCAGTCTGGCTGCCGGTGCTCAAATGCGTAGGGTGCAGTTCGGGCTGCGAGTGACGTTCTAGGAGGTGGCGGAGGCGCAGCTCCCCTGCGGGGAAGGTGCGGCATTCGGGAACGGACTACCCCGCCCAGGCAGAGCTTGGGCGCGTACCCGAAAGTATTATCCAGAACTTTCCAGCTACAAGATTTTCCAGCTACGAATGGAAGGAGCCCGGAACTGTGGGCTCCTTTTTGTTGCATCTCATGTCAGCAGGTCTGAAAACGGCACGATGCTGGAGGGCGGAAGTGTTGCGGGTTGTAATGATCGAGGCTTTGCTTTTGGTCGCTTGTATCGCTCTCGCGCAAGACGCGGCGCCTGTATCGAGCGCGGCACAGGCCGACACGCAGGCTGAGCTGCAACGCAGTCGCACCTTGCTGCACAACGGAAAGTTCCAGGAGGCGATCGCCGTTCTGCGGCAGATCAGGGAAAAGCAGCCCGACGCAAAGGGCCTCAACCATGAGTTCGGGGTGGCCTATTACCGGAGCGGTGATTACCTGAGCGCAGCCACCAGCCTGAAGCAGGCGGTCGCTGAGGACAACACGGATAGAGAGGCGATTCAACTACTGGGGTTGTCGTACTACTTCAGTGGCAAGGCCGTAGATGCGATCCCGCTGCTGGAGAAGGTGCAGGGCTGGTATCCAGTGGCAAACGTGGACGCCGCGTACGTGCTGGGCCAGTGCTACCTGCAGACAAAGGATTACGAGAAGGCACGAGTTGCGTTTGCGACGATGTACGGAGTACCAGCTGGCTCGGCCGCGAGCCACCTTTTCCTGGCGCGGATGCTGCTCAGGAATGAGTTGACCGAGGCGGCCGAAGATCAGGCCCAAAAGGCCCTCGCGCTGGACCCGCGGCTGCCCCAGGCACATTTCCTGCTTGGCGAGCTGCACATGTTCAAGAGTCGGTTGCCGGAGGCCATCGCGGATTTCGAGGCCGAGCTGAAGATCAATCCGGCGGACGCGACCGTCTACTACAAGCTCGCTGACGCCTACACTCGCACGCTGAAATTCGATGATGCCGAAAGGCTGTTGCAGCGGTCGATCTGGCTTGATGCTACTGCGAGCGGTCCCTACGTGCTCATGGGCAAAGTGCTGCTGAAGAAAGGCGAGAGCCAGCTTGCGGCGCGAACGTTGCAGCGTGCTTTGTCGATGGACCCGAACAACTACATGGCTCACCATCTACTTGGAGAGAGCCTGCGCGCACTGGGACGCGAAGACGAAGCACGGCGTGAACTGGAGATTGCCCAGAAGCTGCAGACGGCGCAGACGGGCGGCGCGCAGTAACGGCACAGGAGCGCGCGCTAATGACAGCAGTCATTTCGCGGGTAGGGGATCCCCGCTGGGCTCGGAACGAGGACCTCTGTGTGTCCGTAGCTAGTCTTTTGCGGCTCTACCGACGCTCTGCAGCTTGTCGACCCAGGCGCGTGGTAAGTCTTTGAGCAGCTCCAGGTAGACGCCGTTCGTCCAGCCGAAGCCGACCACGTTGGTTTTGTAGCCCGCGCTGACAGGCGTTTCGGAAGATCGAGTCACGACATTATATTTTTCTCGTATGGTGCCGTCTCGGCGGTAATTCTCCAGGACATTCGATAGCCACTCGTAAGACACGCGATTCGCGTCCTCTTCAAAACCGTACCGCCGCATGCCTTCAATAGCGAGCAGTTGAACGGGAGCCCATCCGTAAGGAAAGTCCCACTGCACGCGGGTTTCGCGACTGCTCATTGCCAGTCCACCGGGGTGCTCAAAGGTGGCGAGATTGCGCATGACGGCGCGTGCCTGTTCCGGAGACGCGAGTCCTGCCCAGAGTGGGTAGAAGGTGGTTATGTATTCGTATGTCGAGCGGGTGTTGTTCGTGAAGTTGTAGTCGAAGTAGAGGCCGCGCTGGTCGTCCCAGAGATACTTCTGAACAAGGATCTGGCGGCGGCGGGCACGCTCGCTCCAGTTCTTTGCCTCGGCAGCAAGGCCGAGCATGGTGGCGATTCGCTCCATGTCTTTCTCTGTCTTGTAAAGCAGGCTATTGAGGCAGACGGGCGCGTAGTGGTGCGTCTCAGCGCTGTAGGATCCGAAACGAAATGAGATATCGAAGCCTGATTCGCGCATGCTGCGGTCGCCCTTGTAGAAGTCGGGCGAGAGGCCGACGTTCTCGATGCGGCTGCAATCTTTATCGGCGGGGGCAGAGGGAGTTCCGCTGCAGGTGAAAACCGTGAAAGTGGGCCAATCCGGGTGCAACGAACCGGCGGCATCTACATAGGTGGTGTTCAACCGCTGCAGCATGCCGTGCAGCACTTCGCGATAGTACTCGTTGTTGTTGGGGCGCTCTTCAGGAACGGGACCTTCACCGAAATCGTAGTAGCGGGAAAGGCCCGTGCTTCCGGCGAGATGCGGTTCCCTGATCCACAGACCGTAGTCCTTGGCAGCAAGTTCGTAGGCGCGCGTGAGCCAGGCGCGATCTTCCTTACCGTTCTTTTTCCCGGCGTCGTAGACGGCAAGGATCATCGAGGTGAGGAACGGAGGCTGTGAGCGCGTTAGGAAATACGTGCGGTTGGCATTGAGAACGGCGCCGTAGTGCTCGATCTCAAAAAGAAAGTTCTCTACCATTCCGCGCGCCAGATCGATGCGGCCGTCCCGCAGCAGGCCGAGAATGATGAAGTAGCTGTCCCAGCCATACATTTCGTTGAAGCGCCCCCCGGGAACTACGTATGGGTTACGGAGGAGCAGAAGGCCGTGAGGTTGGATGGCGCTGACGTCCAATTGCCCAAGGCGCTCGATCTTGAACGGGAGATTCTGAACGCGGACGTTGCACCGCTGCGCCAGGGCCTTTTCGGCATCTGTGATGGGCAGTTCAGCGGGAAGGTAGAGAACGGAGTGCGCCGGTAACTTTGGGTCGATAAGCGTTTCGCAACGGTCGATGGATCGAGTCAGGGTATTCCAGCTGTTCGCGATGTAAGCGACGATGTCGGTGTTGGCCGGCGCCGCAACGGGACTCGACTGGGCTGGAGATGAAATGCAAAAAGCCAGACTCAGGACAAGAGCAGAGATAAGCTTCACTGCGCCTCCGGCAGCTGCAGGTGATTGTTTAAGCTGTACTGCTACACAGATAGCCGAGCAACTCGGAAGGGATGCCTGAGAAGAGCGGCAGCTTGGCAGGGAGGGAACAAGGACCCATCGGTCAAATAGGAGGCCGGCCTCTCTTCGATCGAGGTTCTCACTTAACGCGGTGAGGTTTCCGGTTGCGGTCCAAAGATGCGAGCAGTTCCTTGCTGCGGGTCATGATCTCGCGGCTGCGTTCAACAGTCATGCTGGTGCGAGGGGCTGGTTTTTGGCCAGTCAGGTTCTCCAAGGTTTCGAGCAGATCGTTTGGGGAACTTCCTTTGACGATGAATGCATCGGCGACGTCCATGGCGGACGGGGGAACTTCCGGGTAGCCGGAGAGCATAATCACCGGCAGGTTAGGCCAGCGGGACTTGATCTCGCGCGCAATCTCCTCGCCATCACGGTCGGGCATGCTGTAGTCAAGAATGACGGCATCGAAGTCGCCGTTCGCGAGTGCATCGAGGCCGTTGTCGCCCGAAGACGCGGTGGATACCGTGTAGCCTTTCGTCTCCAACAGCAATTTGCGAATAGTCAAGGCTTCAAGCTGGTCATCGACGCAAAGTATGGTTGGCATGCACAGTCCAGCTAACGGCAATTTGGCCGGCTTTCTAAGCCATATCTATGTTTGACGCTGACGGACTGATCGCTGACCGCCACTATCTGAGGCTGTGAACAGATCGTTCGCGCCATCATGCGCCACTCTCTGCGCGTGAGTCGAATTGACGAGTTTCTCGCGTAAACTCCTGAATTAACCACTCGTACAGGTGATTTCTTGTCGCATAAGAACGGATACCGGCACGTGCGCTTCGGTTCGGCAGGACTCGTTGTGTCGTTCTGCCGTAAGTGCTCGATGCTGGTCGCCGGAAGCGCCAACCTTGAACTAATCGCTTTCGTTGAACGAATGCATCCCTGTCACAAGCAGGGACTTCCACGTCGCGAGCAGGTGAAGACACAAACTCGAACGCTCCGCGACCGTGCTCCGAAAAAGTGAGCAAAACGCGGAGTTCGGTGCGATTCTTCATCTCCTACGCGGCCCTGCGATGTTGCCGTTCGTAGCGTTCCAGCACGGTTGAAAAGTGCAGTGAGCAGCTGTGACGCTGGAACTCCTGCTGGAGTTGCCGATGGCTGGTGCTATGGCTCTTCGTGCGCTCGTCTGACGCCAGATTAGGGGCCAGGGAGGGTACAAACAGCTTCTTGCATAGGCTGCACTGCCAGGCAAAAATCGAGCCTTCAAACAGGAATGCCGGTTGGAGGGTTCGTACGAGCTTGATTTCGTCGAACATGGACACACCGTTGAAGAGACTGCGCGCACGTTAATGCGCGCCTCTGGCTGTCGTGCGTTGGGGTCAGGTTTCAAAAATCGGTCGTCTGTCTGAAGTGGGATATCAGGCCCCGCTGGCGGGGTTGCAATACGATGGCGCAAAATGGCGCGTTCGTGGACAGCGAGGCTGAGGCTGAATCTTCACAGAGCTACTTTGACGGGCTCACCCGCATGCGCGATAGACACCCGGTCCTTGATTGACTCGAAGACGTCATTGGGCAGCATCACCCGGCTGACCAGCTCCAGGCGTGACCGGTACGGGCGGTTCTCGATGATGCGCTCGACGATGCTGCGGTCCAGCCCGAGAGATTCAAGTTGCTCCACAGACGCCCGGTTGAGATCGACACCGTCCTGACGCGGAGATTGTACGAAAGTACGGCCAAGTTGCATGAGTTGGCGACTGCGACTCGCCAGCGAGCGTCCGCGCGCGACGCCTCGGCGGCCAAGCTTGCGTCCATGCTCGACGATGCCGCGCCGGTTGCGGGCGCCATATACACCGAATCCAACCAGAACTGAAACGCCAACACCGGCAAAGAACGCAGCAAAATGCTTCTTCATAATGCTCGTGCCCCCTTTGATTAGGACTGAACAACCAATGATGCGGACAGTGCGCCTTCCTGATGTACGGTTCGAGGCCGTCCGATTCTTCTTCCTTTCATGCGGGTGCCAGAGGTGAGCGGCGGGGGAAGCCTGGAGTGCGAGAAATGGGCGGGAGAAACGAAGCGGCAGTGGAGCTTTGAGCGCCGCGGCTGGTTTGCCGAGAGCTCAAAACTCCTCACCCCGCTCTCAGGTACAGATCGAGAATATGGTGTTCGTGTTTCGCGGCCGTGAACGGGAGGTGAAAATTTGATGAACCTATTTGTGATCGTCCCAGAGCAGCGCGTACATGTTCTCTCCGCTCACGAGCCGTTCAAGCGCCTTCATCTGGGGCGCGAAGTAAAGTAGTCCGGTGCGCGCGTTCACGGTGAAGTAGGCCAATATGCGATCGTTCAAAGGGGCGATGCCGCGGTTCAGATAGGGCTGCAGCATGCTTTCCAGGGTGGCACGGTCGCCAGGCAGGTAGCATGGCCGTGGCGAAACCCAGGCAAGGCGCAGCAGGACACAGAACGTCTCGAACTCGACAAGCGGGAGATTGTCGCCCCAGTGAGGGTCGAATGGAAAGAACGGAAAAGGGTTCAGGTTTTCGCCCCGGACGTGTGGCTGAGGCCACATCGGCACGAGCGGAGGCGTACCACCTTGAGGCATTTGTTGCTCCAGGATTGTTGCTGCTTGCGTGCGACAATCAGAGCACCTGCCGAGTGCGATAGCAATCAGTGTTTTAGCTGAATCGCCCTGCACCATAGTGCGTTTTTTTGCGGGAGCCCACATCTGCGAACGCCGGCAGATGTGGGGCATCATGAAGACACACTACAGGCGCGGGGTTGAACTGGAAGGTTTTTAAGGAAGAGACTTCATTTGGAAGGGCAACTTCCCGGATGAGAACAACCCGATATTGCTGGGCTGTCAGCGAGTGGGTCAGCGCCTGTCGTAACTGCTTTGCTGGAATAGATGCTTGAGACGACGAGAAAAGATGCAGAATTGCAAAAAAGAATTTTGACGTCTGGGAAAAGACACCGAGGAAGTCAGCGACGGGTTTCCGATTCGCGACGGCTTAAAACGCGTTCCACGGCGTCTTCGACGGCACTGAGGAAGGTGTCCTGCGGCATCGGGTTTTGGATGCCCGCGAGGGCGAGATCCCAACGCTGCGTTTCCATGCGCGCCTCGGCGGGCGTGCGCTCCGGTTCAGGACGAGACAGGTAGACCATCCACAGTCCGACGGCAAGAAGATAGGAAGAACTCTTGGCTACCGTAAAGCCAAGGGACTGCACTGCCCCGAAGACGGCAGGCAAGGTCACAATGATCAATTCGACGGCAGCGAATATCCCAAAGCCAAGGGCGATGCCGAAAACGTGGTGACGCGCATTCAGCCCCAAGTGTGACGAGAACAGGAGCATGAAAAGCACCAGGCCGCACTGCATGACGCGAACGCTGCGCTCGAGTGCGAGGATCGCCACGGTGGTACGGCTCAGTGCGGAGGCCGAGTTCGATGCGGCCGAGATCAGGGCGACCATGACGAGTACGACGGCGGCCCAGCGGAAGAGCACGTCGCCGAGTTCACGTAAGGAGTCGTAGGGCCGCAACAGATTGACGAACACCTCGCGCATGACCAGGAACCCAAGCACGACGGACGTGAACGAAATCACCCAGTAAGACCAGAAGTAAGCGGTATAAGAGACTCGATAAAAGACGAACTGCGGCAGGAACCACATCGGCTGCGCCAGCGTGTAGATAAAGAAGAGCGGGAAAGGGCGGCGGAGGCCGCGACGATACATCAGGCCGGCGAGACACGCCTGAAGCACCGGGCCCGCTATCCACAGCACGTAGGTGGCAGTGCGCAGATTCATAGCGCAGAGCCAAAAATACTGTGCAGATCACCGGGGCACAAGAACGCCGTAGCCGCTGGACGTTACTTTAGTGCGTTACCTTCGGTGCTAATCCACCCGGCAAACTCTTGGCGGGCGGTGGACTCACGCCCGCGTCAGCGAATCGCGCTCTAGCTGTTGCCGGTAGGGGCATCAGGCTGCGGGAACACGATGGGGTTCACCTTGCATTCCTTATCTCCGGGGGCGCAAAGCGGAATCGGCGCGGTGCCGTCGCCGACCAGCTTCAGGCTGGTGGGAGCGTCAGGCTGCGGGCACACGATGGGATTCACTTTGCATCCCTTGTCGCCAGGCGCGCAGAGCGGAATGGGGGCAGTGCCGTCGGAGCGCAGGCTGGTGGGGGAGTCAGGCTGCGGGAACACGATCGGCTTCACCTTGCAACCCTTGTCT
>JAEZPW010000398.1 GCA_023441255.1 Acidobacteriota bacterium | reverse complement strand
CCCTGAGAGTCCTCGCCAGTGCATACGAATGATTCCCACCAGCCGAAAACATTGATCGATGGGCGCGCGGTAATACTGCGGCGGGTTGGCAATGCGGTTGACCAGCAGCGCCTCCACGTCAGGTTCCAGCTTGTTCAGGACGGGGTTGCGTTCAACGATGCTGCCCCAGTACTCCAGGTCCAGCAATGACTCCATTGCGCCGCCGGGGCTGGGATACTGCGCGACAATGTGTCCCAACGCGCTGTTGTGCACGAAGTATGCAAGATTGATCGGGATGAGCAGGCTATCCCATTCCTGGTTGTCCATCGCGAAATCACGCAGTAAGCGCACGTCGCGCGGAATACACCGATAGCGCTGCTTCGCGTGGCCGCTGAAGAGGATGGCACAGGCATCGCACGCGCACGCAACCCGACGCCTCTCCAAATCAAGCACATGCCGGTGTTCGGCGCCGAGTTGAGCAGAGCACAGCTCGCACACCTCTCTGCGTTCGCGCGGTGTGCGCACGAACTGCCGGAGTTTGCCCAACCCTGTGCGACCCGGGCTGTTCGTAACGGTATCCATCGACCGTTCACCTATGGCGGCGGAAGGTTGGGCATACGCGGATCGATCGGCTCGCGCGACTTCGGATCCACGCTGGTCGCGTCCCGCGCGGTCCTCCCCTGGCCCTCGCGGCCAGGCTCCTTCTTGCCCTCATACGTCCACTCTTCGGCTCGCTTCGTTCCCGGAGTATGCGCAGTGATGTCAGGCGGCGGATTCTTCATAACTCGTCTCCTCTTTCGCGGCCGGTTGGATCGTGCTCAGTGGAACGAAGCCCGACGCCGTGGCAAGCCCTTCCGCCACGATTCCAACCACCTCGGGTGCGGATTCCAGAATGGCCTGCTCCACCGTTTGTTTCACTGCGTCAGGCGAGTTTCCACATCCATGGCCCGAAGCTTCGATCTTCAACCGAACAACGCCCTCGCTCACGCTCAGCAGTTCCACGCTGGCATTCTGCTTCTTCAGCCTTATACCTGCCCTCTCGACCGCCTGGGCAACACGCTGCTCCAGTGCGACTGGATGGACGCCGTAGAGCACCAGCAACCCGCATACCAGCGGGTCCGCGCCGAGTCTTGCCAGTGAAGCGCGTCCCGTTTCCGACGCCTCGAGCACCTCCACGATCCTTGCCATTACGTTTCCGTGAAGGTCCATGACCGCCTGCAGCAGTTCAAGCGCGGTGTCGCGCGCGTCGCCATCCATCGTTTCGGTAACGCGCTGCACCAGGTTGTCGATTCGTTCCGTATGGGCCTGGAACTCGCCGTTGTTCATCTCTTGTGTCCCATGACGCCAAACATCGGCGAGTGTCGTGTTTCCAGAACCTTCCCGCCGCCCAGGTACATATGCACACCACACGGCAGACACGGATCAAAGCTGCGTACTGCCCTCATGATGTCAATGCCCTTGAACTTGTCCGGTCCGTTCTCCTCAAAGAGCGGTGTATTCTGAACCGAGTCTTCGTACGGACCCGGTGTTCCGTAAACGTCACGAGGATTGGCGTTCCAGCAGGTCGGCGGATAGGGATGATAGTTCGCGATCTTCCCATCGCGGATCACGACATGGTGCGACAGCACGCCGCGCACCGCCTCGTGGAAAACCGCAGGAGATCGCTTCCTCAGGCACCTTGAACGTTTCCCACGTCTTTGACCGTCCCGCCATCAGCTCTTCCATTGCTCTTTCGCAGAAGAACAGCGCTGCCGCGGCCGCGTACGCCTGGAAGTAAGTGCGCGCCCGGTCGCGTTCGATGGCATTGCTCCATTGTGGGATTTTCCACTCGAAAGTAGTCTCCGGCAGCGTCGCCCCCTTCGGGAAGTTGATCTGCACGCTGTTGCCGGTCGCCTTGATGTAGCCGATGTCCACTAGTCCCGACAGCGCTGTAGACCAGAGGCGCGCGATGGGACCGCCTCCCGTGTCGAGCGGCAGATAGTCTCCGGTACGCTTGTCATACCAGCGCGGCGACATCACCCAGGTATAGTTCCCGTTGAAGTCGCGCTTCTGTGGTCGTGGTATGGTGGTCTGATTCCACGGATGCCGCTTATCGATTGCGTTCCCGAGCGGATCGGTACGCACGAAGGTTTCCTCGTTTTCCCAATCGTCGTAATACGAGCTGCCCAGCAGGATGCGGATTCCCAGGTTTATGTCCACAAGGTCGTTCGTCACCAGCTTGCCGTCCACGATGACGCCGGGTGTGACGAACATGCTCCGTCCCCAATCGGACATGTGTTCGTACCGGTAATCGCAGACGTCCGGATTGTTCCACGATCCCCAACAGCCAATGAGAACGCGCCGTTGTCCCACTTTCTCGTAACCCGGCAACGCCTCGTACCAGAAGTCGAACAGGTCATCGTGCAGCGGTACGCACTTCTTCATGAACTCCACGTACTTCATCAGCCGCACCAGATAGTCCGTAAAGAGCTGCACGGTTGGGACCGTACCCACTCCGCCCGGATATATGGTTGACGGATGTACGTGCCTGCCTTCCATCAGGCAGAACATCTCGCGCGTCAGGCGGCTCATCTCCAGTGTTTCGCGATAAAAACTCCCGGTGAACGGATTCAGCGCCGTCATGATGTCGGCGATGGTGCGAAACCCATGTACGTTCCCGTGCGGCGCTTCCTTCCGCTGCGCCTTCTCCCACAAGCCGGGATTCGTCTCCTTTACCATCTGTTCGCAGAAGTCCACGCCGACCAGGTTGTCCTGGAAGATGTTGTGGTCGAACATGTACTCCGCGGCCTCGCCGAGGTTTAAGATCCATTCGCCCAGCAGCGGAGTCTTTACCCCAAACGCCATATTCTGCGCGTAACACGCACATGTCGCGTGGTTGTCTCCGCAAATGCCGCATATGCGACTGGTGATGAAGTGCGCGTCACGCGGGTCCTTGCCTTTCATGAAGATGCTGTACCCGCGGAAGATTGATGAAGTGCTGTAGCACTCGGCCACTTCCTTGTTCTCGAAATCAATCTTGGTGAAGATGCCAAGGCTGCCCACGATCCGGGTGATGGGGTCCCAGCTCATGTCCACCAGGTTCCGGCGCTTGCTTGGAGTTTCAGTGAAGGTCTCTGTGATCGTTCCCATGATTTCGGTCCCTTCCGTTGAGGTACGACATCAACGCATCGTTTACAGAGATTGGCTGACCCGCCGCTTCGCAGAGCGAAGGGCGGGTGTTTCAGGCAGCCCTGCGTTTCTCGAACGCCTGGTAAGCTCCGGGCTTCGGCTTGTAACCGGTGATGAGTTCGCGACCTCGCTGACGCCACTCAGGCTCGCCGTTGACGGTGCGGTTCGTGATCGCGCGCAGGCTGCGGATCAGTCTTCCGTACAGTGTCAGCGCGGCAGTCGAAAACCGCGCGCCCGAAGGTTCATCCATGAAAGGCATGAACATGTCCGGAAAACCCGGCATCGTGCAGCCGATGCAGATGCCTCCAACATTCGGACACCCGCCGATGCCACGCATCCAGCCACGCTTGGTCACATTGCAGTTCACGACCGGACCCCAGCAACCGATCTTGACCAGGCACTTCGGCGTCCCGTACTCGATCCCGAAATCGTCCTGTTCGTAGTAAGCGGCCCGATCACACCCTTCGTGCACCGTCTTTCCGAACAGCCAGGTCGGACGCAACTGTTCGTCCAGCGGAATCATCGGCGCGATGCCCGCAGCCTGGAACAGAAGGTAGAGCAGGGTCTCCATGAAGTTGTCCGGCTGCACCGGGCAACCGGGAACGTTCACGATCGGCAGGCCCGCCTTTGAACGCCAATCCCAGCCCAGGTAATCCGCAAGACCCATCGCCTGCGTGGGATTGCCCGCCATTGCATGA
This sequence comes from Acidobacteriota bacterium, assembly GCA_023441255.1. Lineage (GTDB taxonomy): Bacteria > Acidobacteriota > Terriglobia > Terriglobales > Acidobacteriaceae > JAEZPW01. The sequence goes on along the minus strand of JAEZPW010000398.1, from coordinate 3,775 downwards.
ATGCCACCATAGGTCGCGCAGGTACCCGCACCCACTACGGCCAGCGCCTTTGGCGCCAGGCGGTCGATCCACTCCGTGGTCCTGATCGGCTGGCCCGTTCGCGAATCGGTCCCCTGCGCAGCCCAATAACCTTCATCCTTGATTTCTTCGTTAGGTATCGACCCTTCCACCACGAGCACGAACGGGTCAATCTCGCCGCGCTCGGCCTGGTAGAAGAACTTCATGAAGTCGTCGCCGACCTCATACGCCAGCACCGGGTTGTGCAGGTAAACTTTCGGCAACCCGGGTATCGCTCCCAGCAGAACGTCCTCGATGCTTGGCTGTTCGGCGTTTGTAACGGACACGGAATCGCCATCGCAACTCAATCCGGCCGTCAGCCAGACTATGTGAACTTCGTTGACGGGAGCGACTGCAGCAGCTTTTCGGCGGGCGAAAGGAATAGGCTCATTCGGCATGAGGGCCTCCTGCCTGTTGTGCCGTCGTTGCAACGGCAATGGATAATCACATCGTGCCGGGAGAGGGAACGGTCGATGCTTGTCCGGGAGTCAAGTATGTAGAGATGGCCGCACTGCTGCGAGTTGCCTTCAACAGATCCGAGGCAGCTGCTCGCCGAAGAGCGTGTCGACCACGCGAGTTCCGCCTATTTCGGTCCTCATAAAAACCATACCCGGATGATCACTCACCACCTCTCCTATCACGCGCGCGTCGTGTCCCAGCGGATGCTCACGCATCCGGTTGAGCACTGCATGTGCCCCTTCAGCTGCGACAATGGCCAGCAGCTTGCCCTCGTTCGCGACATAGAGTGGATCGAGCCCCAGTATCTCGCAAGCGCCGCGGACGGTGTCGCGTACCGGGATCGCCGTTTCGTCCAGCAGTATTCCCGTGTTCGAGTGGTTGGCGACTTCGTTCAGCACGGTCGCTACGCCGCCGCGCGTTGGATCGCGCATGCAGTGAATCGGGTGGCCCAAACGACCCGACTGCATAGGATCCTCGACATCGACGGCGTTCAGCATTTCCTCCACGAGTCCGTTCAGAGCTGCGCAGTCGCTCTCGATCACTCCCTCGAACTCCAGGTTTTCGCGTTGCGAGAGGATGCATATGCCGTGGTCGCCAATGTAGCCGCTCAGGATTATCTTGTCTCCGGGTCGTGCCAGGCTTGCCGAGATGTTTACCGGCTTCTCCACCACGCCGATGCCGGTTGTCGAAATGAAAACCTTGTCGCCCTTCCCGCGGTTCACAACCTTTGTGTCACCGGTCACGAGCTGCACGCCGGCTTTTCTGGCCGCGTCACTTATCGAGGCCACCACCCGCCTCAGTTCGTCCGTCGCAAGCCCTTCCTCAAGAATGAACGCTGCCGCCAGGTAGAGCGGCTTTGCTCCGCACATGGCAAGGTCGTTCACGGTCCCGTTCACGGCAAGCCGTCCGATATCACCGCCCGGAAAGAAGATGGGCGTCACTACGAACGCATCCGTCGTGAACGCCAGGCGAGAACCGTTCATCTGCAGCACTGCCTGGTCGTCCAGTTTGTCGAGCAGAGGATTACTGAATGCCGGCAGGAAGACGTTCTCGATCAGTTGTGCCGTGAGTTTTCCGCCACTGCCGTGGCCCAGCACGATCTGTTCGTGCTGCATGATTGGCAGCGGGCAGGCGGCGCCGGGCAAAGAGTTCGCGTTTGACGGCGGAACCGCAGGTGTTTTGGTTGCCGAGCTCATCAAATCACGTCCTCCTCGCCCATGGCCACGTGTGTCAGGTCCCAAAGAATGTGCAGCAGCGCCACATGCGATTCCTGTATGCGGTGAATACTGAAACTCGGGACAGTGAAGCAGTAATCCGCAACTTCCGGCATTCGCCCACCGTCCTTCCCGGAGAACGCAATGGTCAGCATGCCTCTTTCGCGCGCTGCCTCCAGCGCATAGATAAGGTTGGGGGACTTGCCACTGGTGGAAATCGCCAGCGCCATGTCGTCCTTCTCGCCCCAGAGCTCGATCTGGTCAATGAACACGCGTGCGAAGTCCTTGTCATTCGAGATCGCCGTCACGACGGGTATTTGGCTGACCAGGTCGAGTGCCGGCAGGGCGCGCCGCTTCTCGATGATCGGGTGGATGAACTCCACAGCGACATGCTGCGCATCGCAGGCGCTGCCCCCGTTCCCCATCACCCACAACCGGCGTCCGCGCGCGAATCGTTCGCCCATCTTCTGACTCAATTCCCCGATCTGGTCCGCGTAGCGCTCGAAAAACTTCTCCTTGATCTCCACCGACTCGCGGCACTTGCGCATCACCTTCTCTCGCCACCCCTGTGGCGGAAGCGGCGTAGTAGATGGCAGCGCGCTCATGCCGCGCCTCCCAGCCGCGTACCCGTTGCCGCAGCTGCTGTTTCTCGCTTCTCCGCATCCAGGTGGCGTCCGTAAGCGTAGTACGCCGCGCACGCGCCTTCTGCGGACACCATCGTCGCCCCAAGCGGTGTGAGCGGCGTGCACATCGTCCCGAACGCCGGGCAATCGTGCGGCTTTTTGATGCCCTTCAGGATCTGTCCACTGATGCAGATGGCCGGTTCCTTCGTGTCGATCTCCTTCACTTCGAAGATCCGCTCGGCATCGTAGTCGCGATACTCCCAGCGCAACTTGAATCCGCTTTTCGGGATCCAGCCCACGCCCCGCCACTTGCGGTCAGACACTTCGAACACGCTGTTCACCAGCTTCCTTGCCGCAACGTTTCCCTCGCGGTCGAGAATCCTCGAATACTGGTTCTCCACCACCGCTGTGCCCGCCTCCAGTTGCCGAACCGTCATCAGCGTCCCCTGCAGCAGGTCGAGCGGTTCGAATCCGGTGATCACGATCGGCACCTTGTACCGTTCACTCACCGGTTCGTACTCGCGATATCCCATGATGGCGCAAACGTGTCCCGGTCCAAGAAATCCCTGTACCCGGTTCTGCGGCGACTGCAGGATGTACGTGATCGATGGGGGCACCAACGAGTGCGAAACCAGGATGGAAACGTTGTTCGCAGCTTCCTGTTTGGCGCGATGCACAAGCATGGCATTGGCCGGAGCCGTGGTCTCGAATCCTATCGCGAAGAAGACGATCTTCTTCTCGGGATTGGCCCGGGCGATCTTCAGGCAGTCCAGGGGCGAATAAACGACGCGAACATCCGCGCCCTTCGACTTCAGGGTAAACAGGTCGCCGTTTGAGCCGGGTACACGCAACATGTCGCCGAACGAGCAGAAGATCACGTCCGGACGCGCGGCGATGGCGTGCGCCTTGTCGATCGTCTCCAGCGGCGTGACGCACACCGGGCACCCTGGCCCGTGTACCAGCTCGATCCCATCGGGCAGCAGCCTGTCGATCCCGTGTTTCACGATCGAGTGTGTCTGCCCGCCGCAGACCTCCATGATTACCCACGGACGGGTCTGTATTCTGCGTATCTCGCCTATCACCGACTGCGCCAGCCGCGCATTACGGTACTCGTCTACGTATTTCATTGGGGTTTCCTGGCCGAAATCTCATCCACCACCGGCGCTTCCAGCTCTGTCAGCTGGTCCATCTGTTCCAGCAACTCGTATGTTCGTGCGGCCTCCTCCGCGTCGACAATGCTGATCGCGAAACCAACATGCACCAGTACATAATCGCCCACTTTTGCCGCCGGAACGTAGTCCAGTGAAGCTTCGCGAACGATGCCGCCGAACTGTACTCTCGCCATGCGCATTCCGCGCTGTTCGAATTCATCAAGAACTTTGCCGGGAATCGCCAGGCACATCAGTCACTCCGAAAAGGACC
>JAEZPW010000260.1 GCA_023441255.1 Acidobacteriota bacterium | reverse complement strand
GGAGAGATGCGCTCCCAGTTATCGCCGCCATCGCGACTACGGAACACGCCATCAAGAGCGCCGACCACAACGATGCGGTGGTCTGACGGTGAGATCGACAGCGCGCGGATCGACTTGCCGTGCATGTCAGAAAGCGGCTGCCAAGACTTGCCGCCATCTCGCGAACGAAACAGGTCGCCACCGCTGATCTGCCCGTCCACACTCCAGGTGGCCACGAAAATGGTCGAGGAGTTGGTCGGATCGATCTCGATGTTGTCCAGCACGTAATCATTACCGCTGCCCATCCGAGCAAAACGTGCCCAGGAGTTTCCGCGATCGTTGGAAACGTAAAGCTGGCCAGCGCTCGTGCCGAGGTAAATGCGGTCGGGGTTATGCGGGTCGTAAGCGAGACTGCGAACGTCGCCGCCATCAGGACCCAGGGGCACCCATTGCCCTTGCGCGAACGACATGCCACAAATCAGAACTACCGATAGGATCAGCAACAACGCCCAGCGTGGAGTGGACATTCGCGTGGTGAGCCTCCTGCTCTCGCACGTAATCATTATCAGCGATTACGGCTCACATACTATGTCCGATGATGCCGCGGACCTGCAAAGTTACCGAAGTCCAAAGAAAACGGCCGATCGGACCCCGACCGGCCGTGTTCCTAAGTTGCAGGTAAGTTACTGCTGCGGAGCCGCTTTCTTCGGCTTTGCAGCAGGACGCCTCTTCTCGATCTGCGGCTTCACTGTCTCGCTGACCGGAGTGGTGTTCTCCACGTTGAAGGTGGCGCCGGCGGGAACCAGGTAAATCTCCGCACGATTTCCACCCGCAGTTCCGGTACGAACTTCGATCCGGGACGGATCGATGCCCTTTTCGGTCACGAGATATTCCTTCGTGTTGACCGCACGCTGCGCAGCGAGATCCTTGATCCGGGCACGCTTCGCAAGGTTAGCTTCCGAAGGATCGAAGTACCCTACGATGACCGCCTTGGCATCAGGCTCGCGCTGTAGGCGCAGGGCCACGTCGTCCAGCACGGCCTTCGCCGTGTTGTCGACGCGTGCCGGTTTCTGCTTGTTCGGGAAGACTATCTCGTTGAGTTTGCTGACCTGCGGCGGCGGAGGCGGGACCTCTACGTTCACCGAGGTCGTGGTCGAGGCGTTCAGACCGCGATCGTCAGTCACCGTGCAATTCACGGTGATCGCTCCTGCCGGCGCTCCAGCCGTATCCAGCGTGCCGGTCGGTCCGTTCATCGTTATGCGACCGCCAGTCGTCGTGCAGTTATAGGTCAGCGGACGATTGTCTGGGCTGTTGCCCTGGCAGGTGATAGTCGACGGATCACCCGATTTAACAGTGGTCGGGTTGGCGCTGCAGCTGATTGTGGGTGGATGTTTGGGTGGTTCGTTGATGGTGAAGTTCGTCGAGCAGGTCGCGGTGCCGTTGGTCTTGACCTTAGCATCGGTCGCCGTTGCCGTCACGGTGTAGCTACCCGGAGCCATGCCCGTGGTGTCGACCGTCGCGCTCGTTTCCTTGCCGGTGATCTTGCCACCGGTGCTCTTCCACTCGTAGGTGACGGTGTGCTTCGGATTAAATCCCGAGGCGTTGATGGTCGCGTTCACGGGCTCGCCTGCCATTACCGCCGTGGGCTGCAGGGAGCAGGAAGCTGAAGGCGGCGTCAACGGCTCCATGCCGCCGAGTTTGAAGACGAGGCCACCCTGCACGCGGGCGCCGTTCAGGAAACCTACGCCCAGCCCGCTGCTGAGGTTATGCTGCTGGCGGATGTAGTCCGCCTGGATTACACGCCATGCGACGCGCTTGGTGATGTTGAGATCGAGTCCGCCACCGGTGGCGAAACCGAAGCCGTTAGCACTGTCGAAGCCCTTGGGAGAGAGCCGCGCCAACCCAAAGATGAATTCCCCGAACGGCGTGACGTGCTCTCCTGGGTACATAATCTTGGGGCCGATCATGACCGTGCCGAAATGGGCCTGATCGCTGTAGTGGCCCCCGAAATCGGCCGTCAAACCGACGTACTTTTTCCAGTTGTAAGTGAGTGCTCCGCCCCAACCGTTCTGGCCCTTCAACTTGACCAGCGTATTCGCGCCCGGCGTGAACGCATTGCCGACGGGTGCGATTTTGCCGGGGCTGGCCCAAGAGTATCCGGCGAAGATATCAACCTTGGACGGGGTTGTTTCCTGCTGCCCCGCGAGGGTCGGAACGATGGCAAATAGGGCCAGCATCACCGCAACAGCCGTGACACGACCACACAACGCTTTCGGTATGGACATGTACAATCCTCCAAATTCAAAACCGCAACCAGAACCTGACTTGTAGAACCTCAATCACTGCAGGGACATGTACCAATGAACGAGGAATTTTACTGCATTCACCTTAGCAAGCCAAACCTAAACACTAGAAATGTAGGCATTTATTCATTGAATTGCACCTGCTCCGGTTCATTTGGGTTAAATCCGGTTTTCGGATGCAAAAGCCCGGGCCGGGCAGCAGCGATGAGCGCAGTCCGTTATGATATGTGTGTGGAAGCTCGCCGGTACCCGAAAACGGGATTAGGGGCGCGACGAACCGCTGAAGCATCCTAGAGAGTACTCGGAACGCAGCAACCATTTACGGGGGCCACTGACTCGAGCACAACATATGAATCAGGAAAAGGTACTCATCGTCGAAGACGAGGAAAACGAACGGACCGGTCTGGCAGAGCTGGTTTCAGCCTGGGGCTACCGTACAGACACGGCGAAAGACGGTTTGGAAGGACTGGAGAAGGTCAGTGCCTGGTCGCCCGGTATCGTGGTTACAGATCTCAAGATGCCGCGGATGGACGGTCTCGAACTACTCCAGCGCATAAACGACATTCCTCAGACGGTGGCTGTCATTGTCCTGACCGCACAGGGCAGCATTGACGTTGCGGTGAGCGCCATGAAGGGCGGCGCATACGACTTTATCGAAAAACCGGTGAACACGGCGAAGCTGCGCACGATACTGCAGAATGCCTCACGTCAAAGGAGCACTGAGCGCGAACTCGAGATCACGCGACGCAATCTCCGGGATAAGGGCGTTCTTGGCCCGCTGGTTGGATCCTCCCGCAAGATGCAGGAGATCTTTCGGTTAATCGAGCAGGTGGCCCCAAGCACGGCGTCAGTTCTCATCACTGGCGAGAGCGGCACCGGCAAGGAACTCGTCGCGAGAACCATCCACGAACTCAGCCCCCGCAAAGCTCGACCGTTCGTCGCCATCAACTGCGCCGCCATACCTGAGACGCTGATCGAAAGCGAGATCTTCGGCCACGAAAAGGGTGCGTTTACCGGCGCTTTGGAGCGTCGCACCGGATGCTTCGAACTTGCTGAGGGAGGAACGCTGCTGCTCGACGAGATCGGCGAAATGCCGGTCCCGACCCAGGCGAAGCTGCTGCGCGTTCTGGAAGACCGTAAGCTTCGTCGTCTGGGGAGCAAGGTGGAAACGCCGGTCGATGTGCGCGTGCTTGCGGCAACGAACAAAGTTCCCGAAGAGGCGGTTGCAAAGGGAGAACTCAGAAACGATCTCTACTATCGCCTTAACGTTTTCAACATACACATGCCCGCCTTGCGTGAGCACAAAGAAGATGTTGCAGAGCTGACGCAGAGCCTGCTCGCCGATATGAACGAAAAGCATGGACGGAATATCGGCCTGGTAAGCGAAAGCGTAATGCAGACGTTCGCCGCTTATAACTGGCCGGGGAACGTGCGCGAACTGCGCAACGTGGTCGAGCGTGCCGCTATCGTCTGCGAAGGGTCGATCATTGAGCCGAAGCACCTGCCGCCCGGATTCGGGCAGGTAATTGCTCGCCCGACCATCCAGGACGCAAACGCGGTTCGCGTGGGTGTCGGCACCACCGTCGAAGAGGCCGAACGGCTCCTGATCCTGAAAACACTTGAATCGACGAACAACAACAAAACACGGGCTGCCGAGATCCTGGGAATCAGTCTCAAGACCCTGCACAACAAGCTGAAGGAATACGGCGGTCAGGGTGTTCCGGCCGAGGTCGGACAACCATAGGCGCAATTGCGCGCCCTGCTCCTGATGCCTGCGCTAAGGCTCAAAACGAAGCTGGTGCTCGCGATCACCTCCATGGTGGTGGCGCTGGTTGCCGTGTTTGCGTATGTCTACATCTCGCAGACTGTGCGCTCTCGTGTGAATGAGGCCTATGCCGATTGCGATTTCGTCGGTAAGGAGATGTTCAATGCCGCGAAGGATGCGCTCGAGGTAGACATAAACTCCACCAGGATCGACGCGGCAAAACCCGAAGCCGTTCGCGAGGCGATTAAGGAATCTCTAGACACTGATCCGGGTCTCAATTCTCTGCTGCAGTCGATCGTTGGCTACTCGCCAATCATCTACGACGCCGGAATCGCCGACGTGAACGGCAATGCCCTGATCCACACCGACTCGGACCAGCAGGGCCACAAGATGCCGGACCGCCCCGACTTTCAGGCTGTCAAGGATGGCGGTTTTCGTCAGCAGTTGCATATCGTCTACGGCGAGCCACGTGTCTACGATGTGCGCATACCGCTCGAGCGCGGCGGAGAGCCCTTCGGTGAAGTACGGGTCGGCCTCTCGACCACGTTCCTGAAGAACGAGCTGCAGCCGCAGCTTAACCGGGCGCTGCTGTTCTCAGCAGTCGCTATCTTCGTGTCTCTGCTGCTCGCGGCGGGACTCTCGAATCTTGCCTTGCGCCCGCTGCAGGCGATCGGCCTTCGCCTGGACCGCATGACGGCGGGCGAGATCGAACTCGCAGTGGACAGCCGCCATCGCACAGACGAGTACGGTGTGGTCACGACCAAGATCGACCGCCTCGGCCGCCAGATGCGCGACGTGAAGGAAGTCTTCTCCGCCCTGAAGGAAAATCTTGATCAGATCATGGCGAACCTCCAGGACGGCCTCATGCTGTTCACCAAGGATCTGCGGGTCGTGCTGGTCAGTGCCTCGGCCGAGCAGTTTGTCGGCAGGCCGCGTGGCGAGATTCTTGGCAGCACGGTAACCGAGATCTTCACCGACAGTTCGCCACTCAGTGACCTGGTGCGCGAAGCATTCAGCCGCCATGATGCCATTTCGGAGATTGAGGTCGAGAACGGCAACGGTCGCCGTGTACAGCTTTCGCTCGATTTCATAGAAGAACGCGGCGAAAAGATCGGCGCCCTGCTCACCATGCGCGACGCTGAATCGGTGCGGAAGATCGAAGACGAGATCGAACTGTCACGCCGTCTCGCCGCCATCGGGCGGCTCACCTCGGGCGTGGCTCACGAGGTGAAGAACCCGATCAACGCGATAGTCGTGCACCTGGAAGTGTTGCGCGAAAAGCTGCACGACCTGGATCCGGATTCGCGCCGCCATATGGACGTTATTGGCAGCGAGATCCAGCGACTCGATCGCGTGGTGCAGACGCTTGTGGACTTTACGCGCCCCGTGGAATTGCGACTTGTTGACCTCGACCTTCGCAAGCTATTGGACGACGTCACGCTGCTTGCGTCTCCGGAAGCCGAGACTCACGGAGTGCACATCGATCGGCAACTCCCAGCGGAGCCGCTGCCGATCAAGGTGGATGCCGACCTGATCAAGCAGGCTCTTCTGAACGTGGTCCTCAATGGCGTTCAAGCGATGCCGAAAGGCGGGTTACTGAAAATTGCAGCAGTTCGTGAGGATGGCGTCGCCCAAGTCGAGATACAGGACCAGGGCGGTGGAATACCCCCGGAGATCAGGGACAAGATTTTCAACCTTTACTTTACAACCAAGAAGAAAGGCAGCGGTATCGGCCTGGCGATGACCTACAGGGCGATGCAGCTGCACAATGCGACGGTGGAGTTTGAATCTCAAGATGGCCAGGGGACAACGTTCAGGTTACGATTCCCCCTGGTGGACGAACGTCAGGATGAAGTTGAAGAGGCAGCAGCCCGCGGCTGATTCTGTACAGTTCCGGGTTGCCGTCCGGATCCCAAAAGAATTAAAACAAAAGCAGCACATGCGCGTCGCACGACTAAAAATCGGAATTCTTGGCTTGATGCTGCTGCTTGTCCTCAGCGGCTGCAAGAAGAAAAAGCCGAATGTACCGCCGCCACAGCAGCAGGCGCCTACGATAACTGTGCCAGAGCCTCAGCCCCAGGTGCAGCCGCCGCCAGTGCAGCCGCCGCAGCCGCAACCGCAGCCTCCTGCGGCGACAACCACTGAGCCGCAACCGACCGCGCCTACGACCACCAAGCCCAAACCGAAGCCGAAGAAGCATCATGCGGCCAAGAAGCCACCGGACAAGAACAAGACGGTCGTGAAAGAGGGGGGCGAAGCGGCTCCCAGCGGCCAACTGTCGGCAAGCATTCCACCCGATGCGGCGTCGCACCAGCGGGACACCACGGCTCAGCTTCGATTGTCGACGGAAAATAATCTCAAGAACATCACGCGGCAACTCTCCACCGATGAGCAATCGATGGTGCAGCAGATCCGCACGTTTCTTGCGCAGTCTCGCGCAGCCGACAGTGACGGCGACACTGAACGCGCCTACAACCTCGCGTTGAAGGCGCGGCTCCTGTCAGACGAACTTGCGAAGCGATAACACACCGACAAGATAAATAAGGGCAGCGCCTCTACGACGCTGCCCTTTTTCGGTCGCTGAACGTATTAGCTCGCTGACACTTCCCAGTTTTATGGTTTCGCTGCTCTCTTCGAGCCGGCTGCGGCGACTTTCTCGAGCAGATCCTTCGAAGCCTGCTGGAACGGTCCCTCCACGTTCGCGCCTTCCGTAAGGACGGTTTTGGCATCAGCGTACTGCTTCATCTTGGCGTAAGCAAAACCGAGCCGATAGAGCACAGTCGAATAAGCGGCAGGGTTTTCCTTCAGCATGGCGGCAGCCGTCTTCAGTTCGGTGATCGCCTGCGGCGTCTTCTCCTGCTTCATCAGCGCGTAACCGAGCGCCGAATGTGCGACACCCGCCGAGAGCTTGCGCGATTTGTCAGCTCCGGGCTCATCCGCCTTGGCCAGTTCAATAGCCTTCCTTGCGTAGGTCACGGCCTTGGCTGCGCTCGCAGGACTTTGGTCTTCGGAAAACGCATTCGCCAGCAGGATTAGCGTTGGCAGGCTGTTCGGATTCTTCGCCAGCGCTTTTTCAGCGAACTCATTCAACATTTGCGGATTATTCATCTGCTGCACAGACAAAAGCGCGAATGCATTCACGTTCTCAAGGTACTGGGACTCCGGAAATGCATCCGCGAACTGCTGCGCGTATCCGAGCCGTGCCTTCGGGTCCTGCTCGCCTGATACAACGTTGTAACCGGAAGCTTCAAGGAATTGGTAACTCTGTTGTGCCGATTCTTTCTCCTGGGCGACATTCATGGCAAACTGCTCGTCCGATATCCCTTCGGGCTTCGCCTGTTTGCCGATGCCACTGAAAGCCATGCCGCCGCGCGATGCGTAATCCATCACCTTAGCGTTGTCTTTCATCTGCTGCGCGATCCCGGCACTGGCCACCAGGATATCGAGATTGTTGGGCATCGCATCGACGGCTTTGTCCCCGTATTCGATCGCCTTCGCGTTGTCGCCCGTCGCGCTGTAAAGCTGCGAAAGCTGCCAGTTGCCAAACGCCACCGCCTGCTTGTTGTCCTTGTACTTATCAACGAATTCCTGCCACATGGGAATCCGCTTCTGTGCATCACCTTCGTTCGTGATTGTCTGGATCGCCTGATCTTCCGGAGTTCCAGCCGGGATCACGATCTTCCCTAACTGTGCATTGGCGACGAGCGTCATCGCCGACGCGAGTGACAGTGTCATGAACAAGCGCCAGCCCTTCATCACATACCTCCATTCTGTTGTGAGCACGGTGGTAACAGGAGAGCAGGACGAAGAATCAGGCTCGGACCGAAGACGCATGCGCGCAGGGCGCCGGTTGAGCGGTCGTGAGTCGCTGCCCAGGCTCTCCGAACACGCTCATGCTATGACTCGCGTTGACAGCTTGCAAGCATCAATCACACAGGAGAGTGTGACGAGACCTATCGCTTGGGCGGGGTGTCTTCTTCCTGAGCCGCACGGGGCTTGTCATCCATTGAACGCGCGCTGGCCTTGTCATTTCTTGAATGAAAGATAGCCGACAAGGCACGCGACCATGCGCTCTTTCCTTCTTCCGGGGGTGACAGCGGGTCAACTGCGGTCGCCTTCATCGATATCCCAGCGGGAACAATCATGACGCGCGGCAACATGCCGTCTGGACGTCGAAATCTATCCAGGTCCGCCAATGTGGTGACGTGCAGAAACTCGCGAAGGAATGCGACGCCCGGCATCCTATCCAGATCAAAATCCGGACCGGCACGAAAACCATCCTGAGTGGCGAGGAGAAGTTGGCGTTCGCTGTGAAACGCTTCTTCGAGATCGGGGTCGAGCACGATCGCCCAGTAGACATCCCATTCCCGAGGTTCGGTCTTCACCGGAATGGTGCTGATGATCTCGGTGTGATTGAACTCGGGCGCCTGGTCAGACGTGTACTGGTCACCCGGCGCAACAATGTAAAGGTTCGGGTGAGGGTCCCGCGGCTTCTCATGCGCCACATGGGTATCCAGTTCCCATGGGCCGAACCTCAACGCCGTTTTCGCACGGCGAGCACGCGCGAACACAAGGTCTACGGGACGTCCATCGAAGAACACGGGACGTGTGCTGACGGCGGGTTCCGGCGGCGCTGGAGCAGGCGGAGCGGGACTTGCATCCGCATTGGTCGCGCCGAAAACAGCAACGCTGACGCACAGGACGGCACAGGCCAGCTTTTCCGCTCTGTTACCCAATCGCGCCAAAAAGGACCTCACGTGCTTCGATTCCGGGGAACGCTGGCACTATACGACTTGTTAGGATTAGATGCAGATTCTGCCATTCACATCGCCTGTGCGCCTGATTACTAAAGTGTTCTGCTAAATTGGAACCCATGCGTTCCATGCTGCGCAAACGGCCACTGCGCCTGATCTTCACGGCTAATGCCATCTCCATGCTGGGCAGCGGGATGAATTCGGCCGCCGTGGTCTGGTACATCCTGCAGGCGACGCACACGGAAGTGGCGCTCGGAACGCTTATCGTCCTTCAGACCATCCCCTCTATGTTGTTGATGCCGTTCGGCGGAGTGGTCATCGACCGAGAAGACCGGCGGCGTCTCATAATGACACTGGACGTGCTGCGCGCCGTCCTGATACTCGCCGTCGCCATGCTGGTCTTTCGGCACCAGGTGCAGCTCTGGCACCTTTACCTCATGAGCGTGCTTGTGTCTGCCGGGTTCTGGATGTTCTGGCCAAGCATAACCGCCCTGCTGCAGGAACTGACGCCCGGCGAAGAATACGTTTATGCCAATACGTTCATCATGGCGGGCGTGCAGGCAGGCTGGGTGGTTGCCGGAGCCATCGTTGGTTTCGTCTATAACCACATCGGTCTGAGCGGCATTCTGCTGATCGACGTCGCCACCTATATCGTTTCAATCAGCTGTTATGCGGCAGTCCGCAAAGGACGCCACGTGGTCGAAGCTCCTGAAGCACTACGCGCGGAGCTGGCAGACATCAGCCACCCCATCGCTCGCTTCCACCGTGAAGTGGGTCAGGCAATCGAATACCTGCGTGAAAACCGGCCTGTGGTCATGCTCGGCATCAGTTGGTCCTTGTTCGTCGGAGCCATGCTGACCCAGGGCGTCGTCACGGCGCCTTTGAGCGAACGAATCCTTCATGCGGGCGCCGTCGGATACGGCTGGCTGAACGGCGGCTGGGCCATAGGCGCTACGATCACGGCCGTGATAACCCCCTTGCTGATTCGCCGACTATCCGCCCCAAGGTCCATTGCGCTCTGCATGTTTCTCCTCGCATCGAGCATGTACTTCGTGCCGCACTGCCGCTGGCTTTCCATTGCGGTACTGACCTATGCGGTGATGGGCTCCGCTCGCGCCCTGGGAGGTACGGCGCTGACGACCAGCATGATGGAACTCATTCCGAAACACTTCATGGGGCGCGTGCAGAATACGTTCGGACTCCTCGCGATCTCGCTTCAATTATCCCTTGGACTGGTCGTGGGAGTGCTTGCGCATCGTTACAGCCTTGCCGCAGCATTCGCCGTGATTGCGACGCTGTACCTGCTTGCTTTTGCGACCGTGTCGTGGCCTTCGCCATCAAGACCTCCGGAAGTAGTCGAACAGCACGGCGCCGCCGAATGACGGGACGCGCTTGTGATGAGACCGGTTGTTAGCTCCGGCATGTTATTCTTTGCCTTTTGAGGGGAAGACGAAATTGCCAGTAAGTCTCGAGGGTAAGACTGCCGTCGTTTTTGGCGTCGCAAATAAACGCAGCATTGCTTGGGGAATCACGCAGCGCCTGCAGCAGGCCGGGGCGAAACTGGCCGTCACCTACCAGAACGAGCGGGTGCGCCTTGAAGCTGAAGAGTTGATCGCGGCTCTTCCCGGCGCGGAGCCTTTCCAGTGTGACGTATCGCGCGACGATGAAATCGAGCAGCTCTTTCAACAGCTCAAGTCGCGCTTCGGCAAGATCGACGTCCTCGTGCACAGCGTTGCCTATGCTCCACCGGAAGCTCTGAAGAGTGATTTCGTGCAAACGTCGCGCGAGGCTTTTCGCATCGCGCACGATGTGAGCGTCTATTCCCTTGTTGCGGTTGCGAGAGCTGCCGCGCCCCTGATGACCGATGGCGGCAGCATCATGACAATGACCTACTACGGCGCCGAGAAGGTCGTGCCGCACTACAACGTCATGGGTGTGGCCAAAGCAGCCCTGGAAGCCAGTGTGCGTTATTTGTCGTACGATCTGGGTAAGCAGAAGATCCGCGTGAACGCCATTTCCGCCGGCCCGATCAAGACACTTGCGGCTCGCGGCATCGCCGGCTTCGGAGAGATGTTGGGCTCCCAGGCCGATAAGGCCCCCCTCGGCCGCAATGTGGAAGTGGATGAAGTCGCCACTACCGCCCTTTTCCTGGCCTCAGAGCTGAGTACGGGCATCACCGGCGAAACCATTTATGTGGATTGCGGCTACAACATCATGGGGTTCTGAATGAAAGCCGAGAATTCAGCGGACCACCGTGAACTTGCGGTCGTACTCGCCCAGACGTTCGATCACGATTTCAACGTCACGAGCTTTGGCGAAGCGCTCGAACTTCTCGCCCCACTCGATGAGCAGCACATTCCCGGGCTCCATCAGGTCATCGAGTCCTAGCGTGTCGAGTTCGCGTTCGGTGTCAATGCGATAGAGGTCGATGTGATACAGCGTGACCTCGGGCCCGCGATATTCGTGCACGAGCGTGAACGTGGGGCTGGTGACGTCTTCCTCTTCCGCCGCGTGAAACGCGAGCGCAATGCCCTTCACAAGCGTTGTTTTCCCCGCACCCAAGTCCCCTCGCAGCAACACCACCTTCGGCGGCCGGAGTTCGTTTGCAAGCTTTGCCCCGAGAGCGACCGTCTCCTCGGCTGAGTGGGTTTCAACCACGTAGGCTGGTTTCTTTTCCTGTACCTGGCGTTCCGGCATGTAAATGATTGTTTAGGCTTTGCCGGAAAAAAGCAAAGCGGACTCGCTGTTGATTCTGACAACTGGATCGGCAGCGCGCGAGCACACGCGCCTGATCGCCTCTGCGGCAGCGTTAATGAGGTCACCCGCAATCATGGCCTGCTCGCCAAAGCGCTCGCGCGCTATGTCCCCGGCCAGCCCATGAAGGTACACGGCACCGATGACGGCTCGCTCGATGTCGTGACGGTGTTGCGCGATCAGCCCAGTAATCATGCCGGTCAGAACGTCGCCCGTGCCTCCGGTAGCCATACCCGGATTGCCCGTCGGATTCACCCACACGGTTCCACTGGGGAGAGCAACCAGCGTACGATGTCCCTTGAGTACCAGGATGCAGTGGTGCTCGCGCGCGAACGTTCTCGCAACGTCGAGCCTGTTCGCCTGTATTTCGCGCGTGGACAGCCCCGTTAGCCGCGCCATTTCACCGGGATGCGGCGTCAGGACCAGCGTGCGTTCGCGCCCGTCAAGCAGGTTCGACTTGCCCTCAAACGCATTCAGCCCGTCCGCATCGATAACCGTCGGCACCTTCGACCGCGCCAGGGTGGCACGCACAAACTGTACGGTGTCGGCGTTGCGGGAGATGCCGGGGCCGATCGCGATGACGTCCTTGCCCTCGGCAACGGTGTCGAACTTTCCGTAGTCGAGCGCCGCGAGCGCTATGGTGCCCGCATCAGTCTCAGCCAGCGGTTCGGTCATGGTCTCGAAGGCGTAGCCAGCCACCATGGGCAACGCAGATTTCGCCGTCGCAATTGTTGACAGCCCGGCGCCTACGCGCAGCGCGGAAATTCCAGCCATCGCTGCGGCGCCTGCCTTTCCTACGGATCCGCCCACGATGAGCGCATGACCGTAGAGGCCTTTGTGGCCATCCAGCACCCTGGGCGCAAAGAGACCGAAGATGTCTCGCGCCGTTGTCAGCTCAAGTCCTAGTCCGGACGTGATGACCTCGTCCGGCGAGCCGATCGGCGCACAGATGATCGGACCTCGAATTGCGGTAAACACGTGCGCAGGCCGGAATGCGGTGAACGTGACGATCGCGTCGGAACGTGCGCTCAACGAGACCGAATGCGAGGCCATCGAATCCGAGTCCTGACCGGAAGGAATGTCGACAGAGAGCACCGGCGCAGAATCGTTCATCGCTTTGATAGCCTCGGCGTACAGCCCCGTCACCGGAGGGCGGAACCCGGTGCCAAGAATGGCATCAACCTTGACGCCCGGTCGTGCAAGAGCGGGCACGAGTTCACGCTGAAGTTCCTCCGGCGAAGTAACACTCGTGAACGGCAGACCCATGCGTTCGAACATGACCGCCGCATCGCCACGGACGTCTTCCCGATTGGCCAGCAGGTAAACGGCAACTTCCTTGCCTGCTTCCTTCAGCTTGCGGGCCGCAACAAATCCGTCGCCGCCGTTATTGCCCTTGCCGCAGATGATGATGAAGTCTTTGAGGTGCGGGAATTCGCGCATCGCGCATTCGGCTACGGCAGTGCCGGCGTTCTCCATCAGCGTGAGAGAAGGCACGCCAAAGCGCTCGCTCGTCACGCGATCGATCTCACGCATCTCCTGACTGGTCGTTATCTTCATTCAATCTCAATCACAGTTCCGACAACCCGCGGTCTAGTGCGGACCACCCGATGACCAATTACCTACCCACACGGGTTCCCGTGTGCGCCGCCTCTTCCAGTCGCCTAAGTCCGGCGGCATCGCCCATCGCAATAAGAAAATCTCCGGCCTTCATAAGGTCGTCACGCGAAGGTCCAACCATCATTTGTTCCCCGCGCTTGATGGCAAGGACGATGACACCCATGTCATGGCGAATCCTGGATTCCGCGATGCTCTGTCCGACAAACCTCGACGTGTCCGCGATTGCGATCTGCGCGATTTCAAGGTTCATTCCCAGCCCGACAGTCGTGGTGTCCAGAAAATCCAGAACGTGCGGACGCAGGAAGGCCTGTGCTATCCGATGCCCGGCAAAGTGATAGGGTGAAATGACAGTATCGGCCCCGGCGGTTTTCAGATGCTTCTCGGCTTCTTCCTCGCTGGCCCGGGCGATGATCTTCATGTTGCGGTTCAGTTCGCGGGCGGTCAGGACGATGTATATGTTGGTCGCGTCTGTCGTCGCGGCGGCCACTAGGCCGGCGGCCCGGTCAATGTGTGCTTGTTGCAGGACCGACGTTTGCGTCGCATCGCCGATGATGGTAAGCCAGCCCTCGGCGGCAAACTTCGCAAGTTTCGCCTCGTTCGAATCAACGATGACAAACTTCGCGGGCCTGCGCTGCAACTCGCGCGCAACGCTGCGTCCCACGCGGCCGGCGCCGCAAATGATGTAATGATCCGTTAAACAATCGATGTCGCGTTCCATCCTGCGCCTTCCGAAGAAATCGCGCAGCTCGAATTCCAGCAGCGCCTGGGTAAGCGTCCCGATCAGCAGGAACAGCAGACTAACGCCGATCGCGATCAGGAAGACATTGAAGATGCGCCCCGCATGCGAGAGCGGATGCACCTCCTGGTAGCCGATGGTGGTGAACGTGGTCAGCACCATGTAGAAGCCGTCGAACCAGGGCCAGCCTTCGATATAGTGAAAGCCGACGGTTCCGAACGCACCGAGTGTGGCCAGCGCCAGTGCGATCAGCTTCAGATTGCGGAAAGCCTTCATTCGTCGCGATTGTAGTCCAAAAGCCCGAGAAACGAGTCAACAGAGCCTGCAACGGAATCGACTGTGCAAACAAAAGGCCCTCCGGCGGGGCGGAGGGCCTGAAAAGTTTGATGTTCGGCCTAGTCGCCGACCGGTGTCTTGGCGGGAGGAGGAGGTACCGGTGTACGCAATGCCGCCTGCACGCGGCTGTGATGCCGGCCGTAGAAGAAGTAAACGAGCATCCCGATAACCAGCCAGATGATCAGTCGCAGCCAGGTGTCGAACGGCAAGCTGACCATCATCAAGCCACTTACCAGGATTCCCATCAAAGGAACAAATGGTACCCAGGGTGTTCTGAACGGTCGTTCAAGATTCGGTCGCTTGCGCCGCATGATCCAGACCCCTGCGCACACGATCACGAAGGCCAGCAGTGTGCCGATCGAAACCAGTTCGCCCAGAATTCCGATGGGTATGAGCGAGGCGAAGATCGCAACAAAAATTCCTACCGTGATCGACGAAATGTAAGGCGTACGAAACCGCGGGTGAACACGGCCGGCCCAATCGGGAAGAAGACCGTCGCGAGACATTGAGAAGAACACGCGCGATTGGCCCAGCAACATGACCAGCATGACGCTGCCCAAACCTGCAATAGCGCCGAGTTTCACCAGGATGCTGCCCCACCGCACGCCCGTCGCATCAATGCCGACTGCGACCGGATCAGCAACATTCAGGGCCTTGTAGCTAACCACACCGGTGAGCAGGCCGGAAACCAGGATGTACAGGACAGTGCAGACAGCCAATGATCCAAGAATGCCGATAGGCATGTCGCGCTGCGGGCGCTTCGCTTCCTGCGCGGCAGTGGATACCGCGTCAAACCCGATATAGGCGAAGAAGATGACGGCCGCGGCTCTCGCCACGCCTGACCATCCGTACTTGCCGAACGCGCCCTGGTTTTCGGGGATGAACGGGTGCCAGTTCGCCGTGGCAACAGAGGGGTTCTTCATCACGAACGCTGCGGCAATTCCAATGAATACCAGCACGATCGCGACTTTAATGATGACGATGGCTGAGTTGAAGTTCGCTGACTCCTGGATTCCGATAACAAGGATAGTCGTGACGAGGCAGATTGCCAGAAAGGCAACCAGGTTGAAGATCGCATGAACATGCTGCAGGCTGGCGGGATCGATCCCGTTTGCCTGCAGTGTCGGAAGAATCTTGCTCAGCATCTCCCAGCGTCCGTTATATAGGACAAGATCGGTTCCGGGTGTGGCAGTCAGGGCCGGGGGAATATGTATCCCGAAATCCTGCAGGAAGCTGACGACGTACCCGCTCCAACCAGACGCGACGGTCGCCGCGCCGAACGCATATTCCAAGATCAAGTCCCATCCGATGATCCAGGCAAAGATTTCGCCCAGCGTCGCATAGCCATACGTGTAGGCGGAACCGGCGATCGGGATCAGCGAGGCGAACTCCGAGTAGCAGAGCCCGGCGAAGGCACACGCGATACCCGCGAGGATGAACGAGAGAACGATTGCAGGGCCCGCATACTGAGCGGCTGCCGCCCCGGTAAGCACGAAAATACCGGCGCCGATGATCGCGCCGATTCCCAACGTGATGAGGTTCAGGGGGCCCAGGGCGCGCTTTAAAGCGTGCTCGCCTTCTTCCTTCGATTCGGTGAGAATCATGTCCAGCGGCTTGGTTGCGAGCAAGTCTGACATGCGGTGTTGTTCTCCTTGGGTACTCTCATTCCGACGAACTTACACAACAGCCCGATTCTTCCTTTATGCGACGACTTCAGATGCCTTCCGCCGGTGCACCAATAGGTACACCGGTATTCCCAACAGCACGATCAACAAACCCGGCCACGTGTATTGAGGCTTATAGCGCAATAATACGACATCTATGAACACGGCCATCACAATATAGATTGCCGGCAACACCGGATACCCTATCGCCCGATACGGCCTTTCGGCGTCCGGACGCTTAAAGCGCAGCACGAAAAGCCCAAGTATCGTCAAAATATAGAACACGAGAACGGCAAAGATGATGTAGTCGAGCAGCTGCCCGTAGCTGCCTGACAGGCACAGGACGCACGTCCATGCCGCCTGTATCCACAGTGAAACAGCGGGCGTCTTGTACTTCGGGTGCAGTTTCTCCGCGCTCTTGGCGAAGAACACCTTGTCCTTTGCCATGGCGTAATAGACGCGCGCGCCGGCCAGGATCAACCCGTTGTTGCAGCCGAACGTAGAAATCAGAACGGCAATTGCCATCAGCGCACCGCCGGCCGTCCCAAACACAACCTGCAACGCAGCTGTCCCTACCCGGTCTTCGGCGGCGTACTTTATACCGCGCGCAAGCACGGTCGCCCCATGCGGATCCCCGTTCAGCGGCAACGTCAGGAGGTAAGTAAAGTTACAGAGGACGTACATCAGGATGACGAATCCGGTCCCCATCGCCAACGAAAGCGGCAGGTTACGGCGCGGATTCTTCACTTCCGCGGCGGTGAACGTGACGTTGTTCCAAGCGTCCGCCGAGAAAAGCGAACCGACCTGGGCCACTGCCAAAATGACGATGGTGCCGACGAACGCGATAGGTCCGCCGACCCCGACCTGCACCGGATGCGCGACGTTGAATGCGTTGTGCCAGAAGTTCGTCCATGCCGGCCCAAAGTTAGCCGCAATAGCCTGCGCGTTGCGACCGATGGTCACGCCAACCAGCACCAACCCGAACAGCGCGGCCGCCTTCGCAACGGTAAAGATGTTCTGCACGATTGCGCCTGTGCGGACGCCGAACACATTCACCGCCGTGAGCACCAGGATCGACACGATCGCGACGAGGTTTTGTGTATTCAGCCCCACGTCCATATTCCCCAGGACCATCGGGCCTACATGAATGGGCGGCACGTGGCCAATGTGCCATAGCCACACCGAGCCAGAGATCGATGGAAAGAAGTAGCCGAGAAACTTGCCAAATGCCACACCGACGGCCGCAATCGTCCCCGTCTGGATAACCAGGAACAGCGTCCATCCATAAAGAAAGCCCCACAGCGGCCCCAGCGATTCGCGCAAATAGACGTACTGTCCCCCTGCGCGCGGCATCATGGCCGCGAGTTCGCCATAGGCGAGTGCGCCGGTGATCGTCATGAAACCCGTGACCAGCCACGCCCCGATCAGCAGCGCAGGTGAATCGACAAGCCGCGCAATCTCGGCCGAGACGATGAAAATGCCCGATCCGATCATCGAGCCCATCACCAGCGTCGTCGCGCTCGTAAGTCCAAGGCCCTTCACGAATTCGGCGCCCTGCTCCTGGCCCGAGCGCGTCTCAATGAGTTTTGTGCTCACAATGTCCTTTCGTGTCTGCCTCGTCTGGCCTGTAGACCTGAACTCCTCGATGCAACAACCCTGCAGTGGGGTGGCATCGCCGCTGCCGACCGGCCCCGCTGAGTCCCAGGGGAATTGAATGACTTTACATCAGGAGCTTCGATTTAGGAATTCCGCTGAGCAGTTTGCGGCGAGAGCAGATGCAGGAACTCGGCTGCAGCCTCGTATGGCCGTTCCAGCAGATCTGAGATGACGGCTACAGAATCCGCACCTGCCTCCACCACCGAACGGCAAGTCGCCCTGGTGATGCCGCCGATGGCAACCAGTGGCTTGCCTGTCAGCTGCCTGGCAAGCCTTATCCCCTCTAACCCGATCACGGGATCGGGATTCGCCTTGCTTGACGTCGCGAAGACCGGTCCCACGGCGATGGAGTCCACCGGCATTGCGTCGGCGAGTTTCACCTGCTCAGGATTGTGCGTCGAGAAGCCCACTAAGCGATGCGGGCCAATAATCGTTCGGACGTCTGCGGGTGAAAGATCGTCCTGCCCAACATGTACACCGTCAAAGTTTGCGGCGAGGCAAAGGTCCGCCCGGTCGTTCATGACGAGCTGAACAGCCCTGCCTGCGAGTCGTCGTAGCTCTCGTGCAGTCGTGAGGAACTGGCGTGCGTCGTTCGATTTGTCCCTATATTGCAGGATATTCGCGCCCGCTCGTATCAGTTCGCGCGCATGATGCAGGAGAGCATCCAAGGGATCGTTCGCGGATGCGAAGCAGGCGGCGTCAACAATGGGGTAGAGTCTCGGCAGCATCGAACCGATGATGCTTCACCGAACTCGGATTGGCAATAGCTATGGAAACGACTTGCCCGGCTGTGTTCTATGCCGAAACTTTTGCGCCGCCCAGAGCGCCAAATGACCGCAGGCTTGCAACTCTCTCCAGGAGCGATTTGCCCGTCCTCGCCTGCTGGATGACCGTTTGCACCTGTTCCTTCGTCCCGGTCAACACTCGCGCAAACTGAAAGAAGTGCTCTCTCAGATCAGTCGATGATTGCTGAACGACCGGAATTCCGTTCGTGATCGAGTTGGACACCGTCGCGTACTGGTTCGGCACAGTCCAGACCAACTCGCAACCGCTTGCCTTTTCGAAGTCCGTATCGTTTACGCCCGCCATCTTGCGATATCGGTTCAGCACGAGTTTGATCTTGTCAGGCGTGGCGCTCTGAGCAAGGTAGCTATGCATTCGCCGTGCGCTGAACATTGAAGCAACGTCAGGCTGACCGACCAACAAGACAGCGTCTGAGAACTCGCACATCGCGCGCGCGATCGCGTCCACGCGGGTTGAGATATCCACCACGACAAATTCGTACCGTGCTGTCACGACGTCCAGCAAGCCCGCGAGTTGCTCGACAGATGCGTTCTCTTCCGGCTCGGAAGCACCGGCCAGCAGATGCAAGCCGCTTGGATGCTTCGTCATCATGCCTTCGAGCAGGAGGGCATCCAGGCGATGCAGGTTCCTGGCGGTCTCGACCACTGTGAATGAAGGTTTCAGGTCGAGGTGGAGTTCAGCATTGCCGGGCACAGCCAGATCTAGAAGAGCTACACGCCTCGAAATGGAAGCCAGCACCAGGCTCAGGTTGACCGCCAGCGTGGTTGAGCCACTGCCTCCCTTGGCGTTGATAAACGAGAATATTCTGCCACGGCGC
>JAEZPW010000258.1 GCA_023441255.1 Acidobacteriota bacterium | reverse complement strand
GGAGTACGGCGACGACGAAGAGCCGAACTTCAACCGTGTTGATACCGAAGGGGCCGGGGTCGGCGATGGGCGCCCGGACCGCGACCGCGGGCCTCGTCCGGGTGGCGGACGCCCCGGCGGTGGCGGGGGTGGCCGTCGTCGTCGCCACGGAGGCGGTGGCGGCGGTGGACGCGGTGGACGCCGCTAGGTCCCATTAGAGGTGGGTCAGAAAAAGCTGAAAGCCGCGGCTCGGCCGCGGCTTTCCTATTTGCCCACCTTGTTGAGGAATTGGTTCAGATTGAATGCGGGATTCATCTTCTGCGCTTTTCCGACGATGCGGTCCCGGTCGGAATCCGACCTGGCTGCTGCATACATGGTACGCAGCTTATCCGTTTTCTGCTTGCGTGCACGTCTTCTGCGGATTTCGGGCCTTCGACTGGGTGCTGACATTAAGATGTTCCTCCAATCAGGACGAAAGTCTTTTAGCCCAGAGCCGTCCCGCTCCGCAAGAGATGGCTACGCCAAAACGGGTACCGTGGCCCGCTTTGGGAACATTTCGCCGATACGCCGGATCTCAGCACCCACCCCGCGTAGTTTTTCCTCGATCCTCTCGTATCCCCGGTCGATGTGGTAAACGCGATCTATGATCGTCTCACCGTCGGCGACAAGGGCTGCGATCACCAGAGACGCCGACGCCCTCAAGTCGCTCGCTTGCACCGCCGCTGCGCTCAGCGGAGATCTACCACGTACGATAGCCCTTCGCCCGTCGATTTTGACATTGGCACCCATGCGTACGAGTTCGAGAACGTGCATGAACCTGTTCTCGAAAATGTTTTCGGTTACCACGGACACACCATCGGCCTGCGTCGCCAGCGCCATGTACTGCGCCTGCATATCCGTCGGGAACCCCGGATATTCCTCGGTCGTGATGTCAATGGCCTTAAGCGGATTCCCGCCGAGGACGGTCACGCAATCCTGCTCTACTCGCAACTCCACGCCGCAATCGCGAAGTTTTTGGAGGAGCACGGACAGTTGCTTCGGTTCGCAGTGGCTTACCGTCACCGCTCCTCGGCAAACGGCCGCTGCGATTAGGAACGTCCCAGCCTCGACGCGGTCCGGGATGATACGATGCCGTGCGCCGTTCAGCTTTTCTACCCCTTGAATTCGGATAGTGTGCGTTCCCGCTCCTTCAATTCTGGCGCCCATCTTGATTAGGAGATTTGCCAAGTCGACAACTTCCGGCTCGCGAGCGCAGTTTTCAAGTACGGTCTCACCCTCAGCCAGCGTAGCCGCCATCATGATGTCTTCGGTGCCGGTGACGGTAATCTTGTCGAAAACGATTTCGGCGCCTTTCAGCCTTTGGCAACG
The DNA here is from genome assembly GCA_023441255.1 of Acidobacteriota bacterium. Lineage (GTDB taxonomy): Bacteria > Acidobacteriota > Terriglobia > Terriglobales > Acidobacteriaceae > JAEZPW01. The sequence goes on along the minus strand of JAEZPW010000258.1, from coordinate 2,364 downwards.
CGCTTCCACGTAGCCGTGTTCCTGCGCGATCGTGGCGCCCAACTGCTCAAGGCCCTTGATGTGCAAATCGATCGGGCGCGCGCCGATAGCGCAGCCTCCGGGCATCGACACTCGGGCTCTTCCGGTACGTGCGACCAGGGGACCGAGAACCAGCGTGGATGCCCGCATGGTCTTCACTAGGTCGTAGGAGGCTTCCGGCGACGTGAGATCACGGCAGCAGATCGTGGTGCGGTGATGAGCGCGACCGTAGCCGAGTTCGACTTCGGCGCCCATGGCTGCAAGCAGGCGCCGCTCCGTCTCTATGTCGCGCACCTGCGGCATATTCTCGAGAATGATCGGCTCTTCCGTAAGCAGCGCAGCCGCCATTGCAGGTAACGCGGCGTTCTTAGCACCGCTGGTGTGAACCGTTCCATGCAGCGGATTGCCGCCGCGAATGACGAACTTATCCATTCAGATTGTTGCCTTTGCTGACAGTCGTTGTCGGATTAGTCCCATTGTAGCGGCAAAGCAGGCTGTATGTAGCTGAGGGAAAGCACCCAAACATGGGCGGTTCTCCACCGTGGCGGCGCAGGATTTTCGACTCCTTCGGTCGCAACGACCTGAACCCGCAGCTCGCCCGTTCGCCTGTTGCGTCGCCAGACTTGCGGTTTTACTTGCGTTCAAGGTCATGGGTCGGTCGTCTGCGTCCTTGCGCCGGTCAACACGATTTCAAGCATTCGATCACGGCATCGTGGAATCGTGGCCTTACCTGTTTAATCAGCTGGGACTTCCGGTCGGGCCACGTCCGGTTAGTCAGCAATACCACGCACAGTTGTCGTTCCGGATCGCACCAGATGGACGTACCCGTAAAACCAAGGTGTCCGAATGAACGCGCGGAAAAGTATTTACCCGATTGCGAGGGCTGAGATGGCGTGTCCCATCCCAGCGCTCGCGAGCTATTCGGCGGGAACGGCACTCGCCGGGTGAACAGGTGGACTGTTTCCGCATTCATCAGGGGCTGTCCGCTACTCAACATGCAAACCCCAAATCGTGCGACGTCCAACGCTGTCGAGAAGACCCCGGCATGTCCTGCCACGCCACCCATGACCGACGCGTTCTCGTCATTGACCTCGCCTCGTATGACGCGTCCACGGAACCGAATGTCCTCTTCCGTGGGCGGTATGCGGCCGAGCCATGGATCCGGAGGACAGTAACTTGTATCGCCAAGTCCCAGGGCATCGAACACCTCTCGCCGGCAGAAGCTGTCGAGCGTTTCCCCTGCCAGCTTTTCCAGCGCAACTCCCAGCAGGATGAATCCGATGTCGCTGTATTCCGCTCTCTCCCCGGGCGCAGCCTCAAGGGGAACAGCGCAGCACGCAGACAGCAATTCCTCCCGAGTTCGCACGGTCTCAAACAACCGGACGTAGGCCGGCAGCCCTGACGAATGCGCCAGAAGGGAACGCATCGTAACCTGGCGCCGTCGAAGATCGGAGTTATGTGCGACAAACTCCGGAACCAATAACTCGAGCGGCGCCTCCAGATCCAGGACCTTGCGCTCGTGCAGGACCATTGCTGCAGAGGTGGGCGCAACAACTTTTGTGACAGATGCTAAGTCCCAGACGCAGTCAACGGTAATCTCGGGCGAGTCTAGCGCGTACATATACCGCCCGAACCCCTTCCATACCACCAACTCGTTTCTGACCACAACCGCCGCCACCGCTCCCGGAAAAGCTCGTTCTGCAATCGCGTCCTCCAAGAGCGCAAACGCCGGAGCGAAGATGGTGTCCTGGTCTGCGTACGCGGCCACCAACGCGCCGTGATGTGATAGAGCACTCAATTGTGGCTGCCTGTTTCCGCTGACTCTTATAGCAGAGAGTGGGGCTTTGCGGAACATACTGGTGTCGCTGCAGATACCTCCGTGCTCTATCGGCAGGCGACGCTTGTCCAAGTAGCTGCACAAGATGTAATCTCGCGGTAGCTCATACCGAGATCAAACAGTGAATTGTTACGTCGATAAGCTGGTTCGCCGCTCGCTCGTCCTCCTGATAACGCTGGTCATCTTTTCTACCCTTTCCTTTGCCTCTTCTGGGAAGGCAATTCCCAGCGTTGGTTCTGCTCCCAAGGCTGCCGAGTCCGCGAGGTTCGCAGTTCTCGACAGCGTACTGCAACACGCGGTTTCGACGGGCAATGTGCCCGGTGCCGTTCTTGTGGTCGGCCACAACGGGAAGGTCGTATACCGAAAAGCTTTTGGCCAGCGATCCATTGAGCCAACTCGCGAGCGGATGACTGTCGACACCATCTTTGACGTGGCTTCGTTGACGAAATGTGTTGCTACCGCGACCTCAATCACGAAGCTGATCGAAGAAGGGAAGGTCCGTCTTAACG
>JAEZPW010000125.1 GCA_023441255.1 Acidobacteriota bacterium | reverse complement strand
CGGTCTCGTTATCGCTTCGACGCAACTACCCAAGCTGTTTGGAGTGACAAGTGGCGGAAACAACTTCTTCACCAGGATCATCGACCTGCTGCGGCATCTGCGCGAGATCAATTTCTCAACCCTAGGCGTTGGACTGGCCGCACTCATCATGCTGATCGTTGGTGAGCGAATATTGCCACGGCGTCCTGTCCCCCTGTTTGTGGTCGCGTTTTGGATCGCCGTAATGACATGGACGCCACTCGCCATGAGAGGCGTCAAGGTGGTCGGCGCGATTCCAGAAGGTCTTCCCGCGTTCGGGTGGCCCGGCCTGCAATGGAAGGAAGTCAACGACCTGCTCGGGGTCGCGCTGGCATGTTTTCTGCTGTCGTATGTGGAGAGTGTCTCGGTCGCTCGAACGTTCTCTCTCAAGCACAAATATCCTGTCAGCGCAGATCAGGAGTTGCTGGCCCTTGGCGCTGCGAATCTCGCGGCGGGTCTGGGGCAGGCATACCCGTTGGCCGGGGGTATGTCCCAATCCGCGGTGAACGAAAAGGCCGGTGCTCGCTCGTCCATGGCACTCGTTGTGGCTTCTGGCGGTATCGCCCTTGTCTTGCTGTTCTTCACCGGACTGCTGCGGCAATTGCCGCAACCTGTGTTGGCGGCGGTTGTGCTGATTGCGGTGGGGTCGTTGATCAAACCGGCCGAACTGCGTCACTTTTATCGCGTGAGTAGGCCAGAATTTCGGGCAGCCATGGTGGCGACAGTGGGTGTCCTCGCGTTCGGAATACTGAAAGGCGTTCTGCTGGCCGCCATTTTCTCCTTACTCTCATTGCTGAAACGTGCCTCTCAGCCTAGAATCGCCGTTCTCCAGCACCTGCCTACGATCGACCGTTTCGTGGACTCGTCGCGGTACCCTGAAAGCTCACCTGTACCCAACGTTCTGATCTTGCGTATCGAGGCGGGGCTGTTCTACTTCAACGCGGAAAAGGTAAAGTCCTCAGTGCTTGCAAAGCTGCGGCAAAGCAAAGGGACAGCCCTGGTGGTGCTGGACCTCTCGACATCGCCCAATATCGATCTCGCGGGAGTACATATGCTGAGCGAATTGAGGGAGCAGTTGGCGCACGCGGGAGCGTCCCTCGCGCTCGCCGACGCTCATGGGGATGTTCGTGATCTCCTGCAGGCGGAAGGACTGGGGCAGGATATTCCGGGAATCATACAGCGAATGAGAATCGCAGCTGTCATCGATCAGATGAGACGAGCAAGCCAAGCAGCAGGCTGACGCCATGTCGGTCATTACCGTCGTTCAACGTGCTGATAGACCCACTACCTGACCCACTATTACTTCTTTTGGCACCTCGCAGGCATCCTTCACGGTAGGCTTTTGTTGCGCATTTGCACCACGACAAGCGGTTTTCGCGGCCCATTCCTTAAGCCTTTTATTGCGCGTGCTCACTTAGTGAGTCGTGCGCGGAACTGGGTTTTCTCTCAGTTCTTATTGACCAAATCCCCGAATATCCTTCCCCGTATCGAGCTGTCCCCTGTGCAAGCGCTGAAATCACTCCGGCGAGGCGACCCAAGATGTTTGCTCGAAAGTTGCTGACCCACCTGGAACTCCATGGCGACCAACTATCGGAAGGACTGCGGCAGAAGATCGTCGCGTCAGGCAACTGTACCGAGCTGCTGAAAAAGGTGCCTGCAGACGAGCAAAAGAGAACCATGCGGGATATCTATCGGCAGTTGACGACATGGGTGCTGAAGGACATGAGATCGGTCGACGAGGACTACTACGTGAACCTGGGGGCGCGCCGTTTCGGTCAGGGTGTTCCATTCAGTGAAGTCCTTGCGGGCGTGTGCGCGGCCAGGGAGTACTTCTGGGAATACATCGCGCAGGAAACACTACTCGACGAACCAACCGATTTTTGGGGAAGTGTGAAATTGCTGAATGCAGTGGACTGTTGTTTTGACAGAGCCTTGCGGTTCACTGCTATGGGTTACGAGAAAGCCGAGCGGGACAGACTCGCACATGCTGATCACGCTGCATGAACCAGTGACCCAACTAGTTCGTTACACGGTCATCGAGTGATTTTGTTTTAAGCCAACGAGGGACGCGTGGTGAAGTTAAGCAGTTTCGTGGTGCTGGCGCTTGTGGCTGTACTTCTTAGCTTCGGCGCCACGTTTGCCGTAGCGGGGATTCATCAGGCCGGTAGCGACTCGGCACCACCTCAGGCTACGGCAGCCCACGCTAACACTGAGCCGGGGCAAGAAGCGCAAACACCCGAGGGCGGGGAGCACGGATTATCGCAAAAACCCATCGAAATTACCCGCATCTTCGGATTTCCGATAACGAACTCAATGGTCGTCAGCTGGATTGTGGCTCTGGCCCTGATCATCTTTGCGCAGTTCGCAACGCGAAACATGAAGCCAGTCCCCGACGGAGCGCAAAACTTTCTGGAGTGGCTTGTAGAGGGCCTTTACAAGTTCATCGAGGGAGTTATCGGTCCTCACCTGACGAAGCGTACGTTTTGGTTCTTTGCCACTATATTCATCTTCATCCTCGCGGCCAATTGGGTCGGTCTAATCCCCGGCGTAGGCTCCATCGGTTGGGGACATCAGACCTCGCACGGATTCAAGATCGATGAACCCCTGCTCCGTGGTGCGAACGCCGACGTGAACCTGACGTTCGCGATGGCGCTGGTGTTCTTCGCGTGTTGGATCGTCTGGGCGCTCCAGGAAGTGGGACCTGTCGGCTTCTTGAAAGAGCTGTTTGCGCCGAAAGGCGAGACTGCGGGCGCGTTGAAGCTCCTAATGGTTTTTGTGTTTTTCGCGGCCGGCTTGTTGGAAATCGTCTCGATTATGTTCCGGCCAATCTCGTTGAGCTTTCGTCTCTACGGCAACATCTTTGCAGGGGAGAATCTGCTGGAATCGATGTCCAAACTTGTTCCGGGCTTTGGTTGGTTAGTTCCAATTCCATTCTACTTCTTAGAACTGCTGATGGGCCTTGTTCAGGCGGTGGTCTTCATGTTGCTGACTGCAGTCTTCACCTTGCTTATCTGTCAGCATGAAGAAAAGCCTGCCAGCGCACATGCGTGAAGTTGTAGAGGTGTGCGTCATGACGCTGGGGAAAGGAAGAATATGGCAGGAAATATTCACGTTGGCTTGGCGGCGCTCGGCGCAGCCATTGGTGTTGGCTTAATCGGCATGAAAGCTTCGGAGGCGGTAGGCCGCAACCCCGAAGCTTCCACGAAGGTGTTGGTCCAGTCCATTCTGGCCATCGCTTTCGCAGAAGCGATCGTGTTCTACACCCTCTTCCTGGTGAGATAGGTGTAGAAGCGGCTCCGTAATGGCCTAAATGAGTGTGCAACATGAACATCGCTGTTTTACTTGCGGTCGGGCAGGTCGAGACGATCGCGAAGACATTCGGCGTTGACTGGCCTCACTTGATCGCACAGATCATCAGCTTTGCGATCGTCTGTGCTCTTCTGTTTCGATTCGCTTACCGCCCCGTTCTCAAGATGCTCGAGGAACGACGCCAGCAGATCGCACTCGGGCAGGCCAACGCCGAAAAGATAAAAGCCGAACTTGATCGCACCGAGGCCATGCGGCACGAGGTGATGATGAAGGCCAACACACAGGCGGCCCAGCTGATCGAGGAGGCTCGCGCAGCGGCCGCCCGCCTGCAGGAACAGGAAGTGCAAAAGGCGGTCGCCGCCGCACAGCAGATCGTGGCACAGTCCCGCGATGCTGCGGCACACGATTACGCTCGCATGCTCGCGGAACTGAAACGGGAAGTGGGCAGTCTTGTGATTCAGACCACCGCCGCTGTCACTGGAAAGATCCTGACCGCCGAAGATCAGCGCAGATTGGCAGAAGAAACAGAGAAGCGGCTCGTTGCTTAGGGAGTCCCGGACAAAAGCGCATGAAGACGACCAGACAAACAAAAAGGGACGCCAAGGAACTGTTCAACGTATGTCTCGTCGATGGACTTCTCGATGACGAGCGCGTTCGCCATGTGGTTCGGTTCATTATCGAGTCGAAGCATCGCGGTTACATGGCGCTCTTGTCGCAGTTTCAGCGACTCGTGAGACTCAAGCGCGAGCAGCACACCGTCGAAGTTGCGAGTGCAGCTCCTTTAGCTGCGGACCTGCAGTCACGAGTCACGGCCGACTTGGAACGGCTGTACGGTCCGGGCCTGAGCGTGCGATTCACAGAGAATCCGGACCTGATCGCAGGGATGCGTGTAGTCGTTGGCAGTGACGTATACGACGGCAGCGTGCGACATCGTTTGGCTTTGCTCAACAAGTCATTCTCGGTCCCGGGGCAATGACCATCAAGAACGTGCACCTGATAAAAGCTCGCTCGTGATCTCGAAATGGCCGAAGGGGGGTAGCACATGCC